>JBJMWN010000292.1:0-3637 GCA_045810085.1 Povalibacter sp.
GGCGACAGCCAATTGATAAGCAAACAAGCCGTCACGCCGACGGATAACGAAATCGCCGACCTCTCGATCGACGTCAATGCACAGCTCTCCCTGGACCAAGTCTTTGAAGCAGATCGGTCCGGCAGTTACGCGCAGCCTTAACGCCAGACTGCGGTCGGGGGCACGTGGGCCCAACCGGCACCACCCCGGATAGCGGATCTCATCTGCATTTGATTCATCTGCCATCGCCGATTGGATCTCAGCTCGGCTGCACGAGCAGGCATAAGCGTGGCCGGTCGCGATGAGGCGTTCGAGTGCGGTTCTATAAAGATCAGTCCGCTCACTTTGCCGAACGATGGACTCGGTCCATTCAAAACCCAGCAGCCGCAGTCCTTCGACGATTCGGTTCGCACTGCCCGGGATCTCGCGGGTGGTGTCTACGTCCTCGATCCGGATGAGCCACTCACCCTGCGCGTGACGCGCGTCGAGATAACTACCGACAGCAGCAACAAGGGAGCCGAAGTGCAGGTCGCCAGTGGGTGAGGGCGCGAATCGGCCGCGATAGAGCGAGCCGGTGCGACCAGACGAGGTCGTGCGCGCGGAAGACGGAGAAGCGGACTCAGTCTTCACATTTTCGCTGGCCCGAAACCCGAAGTTTCGGGCATGGATCCGTCAGCGGTAGCGATCGTCCCGATCGCCGTATTGCTTTTCGCGTCGTTCGCGTCGCTCTTGCGCTTCGATCGACAACGTTGCAACAGGACGAGCTTCGAGACGCTTGACGCCAATTTCCTCGCCGGTTTCGACACAGTAGCCATAGCTACCATCTTCGATACGCTTGAGCGCTTCGTCGATCTTGCGAATCAATTTGCGCTCGCGATCTCGAGTGCGCAGTTCGAGACTGAACTCCGACTCTTGAGTCGCGCGATCGTTCGGGTCAGGGAAGTTGGCGGCCTCATCCTTCATGTGCAGCACGGTTCGATCCACTTCATGCATCAGGTCGCGCTTCCACGACTCAAGGATGTTGCGGAAGTGATCCAGCTGCTCCTTGTTCATGTACTGCTCGCCGCGGCGAGCAACATACGGTTTTACATTGCGTGGACCGGCTAGAAGACTGACAGGGCCAGATTCCTGGCCTTCGGTGTCTTCTTCATTGCCGCTGGTCTGATCGACGTCCAGCGTTCGGGATACGGGTCTTACAGGCATGGGCTCTTTCGATATCGATTCGGTTGCAGGCCTGCTGCTGGCAACGGGCTTGGGCGCAGGCGCAGTTGCCTGAGCAGCTGGCGCGGGTGGCTTGGCCGGTTTAACAGCAGGGGTGGCGGGCGCCTTGGCGACCGCAGGCTTGGCAGCAGACTTCGCAACAGGCTTAGGAGCGGGCGCAACTTTGCTGCGCGCCACGACGGCAGGCTTCTTGGCCACAGCGACTGGCGCTGGCTTCTTTGCGGGGGCAGCCTTCTTCACGACCGTTTTTTTAGCCTTGGTCGTTTTCGTGGCTGGTTTCTTCGCGGCCATCTATGAGCCTCCAACGCCGTGCCGCGAGGACAGCGGCCGGGTCAATTGCGAACGTCGATTCCAAACAAGGGGCGCGATTATACAGACGCCGATCTGTAGGTACAGGGGAAGAAAAAACCCTGAATTTCCAGTGCTCAAGCCGGCTAGGGCCTCCAAGGTTCCACCCGCTGCACGCGCCGTCCTTGTATATCCAATGCGACAGAGGGGGAGTTTGCCGGATGTGTTTTGGGGCTGCGTGCGCGGGGTCGTTTCCGTACACTACCGCGCCCATCGATCCACCGGTCCCACGCTGATGAAAGCGTGCCGCGCGGGTGGTCCGCAGTACCGGACTACTGTGCGTTCGGTGCACCGAATTCAAACGTTCAGGCCAGCCTCGAAGCTAGCCCCAAGCCGATTCAGGAGTGAGATGCGACTCAACAAAATCAAACTGGCCGGGTTCAAGTCATTCGTTGACCCGACTTCAGTCAGTCTGCCTGGCAACCTCATTGGCGTCGTAGGTCCGAACGGTTGCGGCAAGTCGAACATCATTGATGCTGTTCGCTGGGTGATGGGCGAAATCTCCGCCAAGCATTTGCGCGGCGACTCCATGGCCGACGTGGTGTTCAATGGATCGAGCTCGCGTAAACCGGTGGGGACTGCCTCCGTTGAGCTCGTGTTCGACAACTCCGATGGCACGCTTGCGGGCCAATACGCGGGTTATAACGAAGTCTCCTTGAAGCGGGTCGTTTCACGAGACGGTACCTCGGCGTATTTCCTCAACGGCATTCGTTGTCGTCGCAAAGACATCACACAGTTGTTCCTGGGCACCGGCCTGGGTTCGCGAAGCTACGCAATCATCGAGCAGGGCATGATCTCGCGCGTCATCGAAGCGCGGCCGGAGGAACTGCGCGGCTTCATCGAGGAAGCTGCGGGTATTTCGAAGTACAAAGAGCGTCGTCGCGAGACCGAAAGCCGCATTTCGCATACGAAAGAGAATCTCGAACGCCTCAGCGATGTCCGTGAGGAAGTCGATAAACAGTTGCGCCATTTGCAGCGTCAGGCGGCAACGGCGCGTCGTTATCAAACATTGAAGCAGGATGAACGCAAGCTCACGGCAGAGCTGCTGGCGTTGCGTCTGCGAGTGATCGATCAGGATTCACAGACCAAAGAAGGCATCCTGCGCGAGCGTGACACCGAAATGCAGGCGGCGATTGCCGAACTGAGATCGATTGAATCGTCGATCGAAACTGCACGCGAAGACTTCACGGAAAAGTCGGAGGCTCTGAATTCGGTCCAGGGTCGCTACTATCAAATCGGCGCGGAGATCTCGCGAGCCGAACAGTCCATTCAACATGGACGCGAGCTGCGGCAGCGCCAGAAGACGGACTTGGAACAGGCCGAGCAAGGTGCTGCAGAAGCCACTCTGCATCTCACGCGCGATCAGAGCCAGATCGATGAACTGCGCCGTGAGCTCGAGCAGCTCGAGCCCGGACTGACCGCCGCCCGGGAACGTGAACGTGCGTCGGCGGAAGCGTTGTCGGTCGCCGAAGAATCGATGCAGCAATGGCAGGAGCGATGGGAAGACTTCAATCGCGAATCGCGCGCGGCCAGCGAACAGACTCAGGTCGAGCGCGCACGTATCGAGCAACTGGAGCATCAGTTGGAACGTCTGCGTTCGCAGCGTGAGCGGCTGGGTCAGGAGCTCACGACGCTGGGTACGTCCGATATCGAAATGCGTATCGCCGCACTGCAGGAGCAGGAGACTCAAGCCCTCAGCTCAGGAGATCACGCAGCAACGCAGTTGCAAGGTGTTACCGAAGAGCTGCAGCAGCTGCGCGATCGTGAACGTCAGCTGCTTTCCAGTGCGGATGCCAATCGCAAGCAACTGCAGGAAACGCAAGGACGATACATGTCACTGCAGGCTCTGCAGCAGGCAGCGCTCGGACTCGCGCAGGGCAAAGTGAGCGAATGGCTCTCGGCAAACGCATTGAACGAGCGTCCGCGACTCGCACAACAACTCGTTGTTGAGCAAGGTTGGGAACGCGCGGTCGAGACGGTGCTTGGCTCGTATCTCGAATCGGTCTCGGTGGAGGCCATCGATTCGATCGCTACCCAGCTCGATTCGCTGCAAGTCGGTTCCGTGAGCTTCTTCTCTCAGGAAGATCCT
>JBJMWN010000293.1:0-9965 GCA_045810085.1 Povalibacter sp.
CTCGAGAACTCCAGTTTCCATGGGTGGCATCGTGCTCGTTGCCAGTGGTTTGCGACCGAGTAGCTGGTACGCCGGTCCTGCCGCGACCGTCGCGAGAAACATGCCCTTCGCATCCACCCAGCCGCCTTCCACCTGCTGCGAACCCGAGCTGATGAACAGGGGCCGCGGGGCGACCAACGCGATGAGCTCGTGTGCATCGATCGGCAGATCATTGACCGTGAGGGGTCCCGCGTACTTGAGGAAGTTGCCCGCCATCCAGTGATACTCACTGCTCGAGGCGACGTTCTCGAGTTGCTCACCAAAGTTACGACGCCAGAGTTTTGCGCCACCCGCACCGGAGGAGCCGATGAAGCCGATCGCGAAGCGATCGTCGTAGGCCATCGTGACCAGCGCTGCTTTGCCATAGCGCGACAGGCCTTCGATGCCGACGTGCTGTCCATCGACCGCTTTGTCGGTCTTCAAGTAATCGAGTGCACGGCCGGCACCCCATGCCCATGCGCGCAGCGCGCCCCAGTCATCCAGACCGCGAGGCTGCCCTTTGTTGACCAAGCCGATGATGCCTTGCGTGAGTCCGGCGCCATTGTCAGCTTGCACGCTTGTCGGCACGAGCAGCGCATAACCCCAACCGTGGTCGAGAACCTGCTGTTGCCATTCGACACGCTGCCTCTGCTGCTCCTCCGTCATTCCCGGGAACGTGCCGGGAAAGATGAACTCGATCATCACCGGCACAGCTCGCGATGAGTCCGATGGCGTCACGAGAGTCAGATCGATGTTGACTGAGATTGCCGGGAACGCTGAGTTATCGACGCGTCCCACCAGAATCTTCTTCGTGACAGGTACAGCTCCACGCTTTTCAGTCGATTGCGATTGAAGCTCCCAACGAACTTTGGGCACGTGCTTCGGCACACGGCCATAGATTTCGCGATCGAACAGCTCGACCAGTTCGGGTCGGCGTTGTTGCCACCATTGATCTGCCGTCGTTACGACGTGACCATTCGCGAGTGTGAGCAGTGCGGGAAGCTGCGTCGGCACGACCTTCGTTTCGTCGAAGTTGGCCGCACGTGGGGATTTCGGATCGCCATCGGGACCGCGGCGCAGTTCCTGGATCTTGAGCAGATCGAGCAGCCGGCGATGATCCTGTTCCGCCGTTAACGTCTGCGGTGCTTGCGTTTCTGCAGCGTTCGACCCACAGAGCGCAGTCAACCCAATGCATGTCCACAGAGAATGCATAACTGCTCGATGCATGGATCGCCCCTTCGATGCTCTTCGTTGAATTTCGGCGTTCGGTACATTGACCGAAGCAGATCACACGATACCGAGAAGCGTTCGAAGAAGCGATGGATCGCGGGGCCGATCAGTAGCGGGCTTCGATCCCCAATCCCATGAAGTTGACGCCGCCTTTGGTTTCAGCGAACACACCGAACACGCTCGAGCGGTGAAACACGAAAAATCCGACATACACCTCATCGATGCCTTTGCTGATGAGCCGGTTCATGGTTTCGAACTGACGCAGCGGCACATCGACCGTCCATTCCACGTAATTCATCAGCTTCTCTGAGTGGATGCCTTCGCCCTTCATAGTGAAGTCACGTTCTTCACTCAGAGGAATGCGAGAGACGTAACTCAATCCCTCGCCCAACCCGAGCCGTACGTGTTTTTCGGTGAACGGAAGACGCCAGAGATAGTGCGCCTTGATGTAGGCGTTAATGCCGTAGCCATCCTGCTGCAAGCCGCGTTCGTCAAACCACTGCAAGCCAAGGTTTCCGGTGAGCTCGAACGGCGCACCGAACATGGTTTCGCTCAGGCGATGGCCCCAACTGCCACCCAGCATGAAGTCTGACTCGGGCGAAGCTTCATAGTCGCCGAACACCGCTGTCGTGAGATCCGTTTCGGAGGCCTTGCCCCAATTGAGTCGCACATTGTTGACGCCTTCTTGTGCGTCGGCGACGTGGCTCAGCAGGAGCGCGCAGATAATTGAATAGCAGCGCCGCAGCGACGCTGCGGCAATGGTTCGTGGGTGCAAGGCGAATCAATCTCAGGCATGTCCGGACATGAACGGCAGCATACCGGCTTTGTGCTCCCCTCTCTGTACGACCTTTACTGAGATTTTTTCGGAGCTGTCGTTCACCACTCTGCTGAAGCAGGTCAGGCGCTGTAGGAACGCGATGTCGTCGCGCCGCCATGACCCGTCCAGTCGGTATGGAAGAACTGACCTCTGGGCTGATCGATTCGTTCGTAGGTGTGGGCACCGAAATAATCACGCTGCGCCTGCAGCAGATTGGCCGGCAGTCGCTCCGAGCGGTAACCATCGAAGTACGCGAGCGCAGCGCTCAGGCACGGCACTGGAATACCACTTTGCACTGCCGCAACGATCACGCGTCTCCAGGCTTCGTGGCGGCTGACCACCGCGTCACGGAAGAATGGATCGAGCAGCAGATTGTCGAGCTGCGGATTGCGATCGAACGCCTTCTTGATATCGCCCAGGAATGCTGAACGAATGATGCAGCCGCCACGCCATACCAACGCGATGCCACCGTAGTTCAGATTCCAATTGAAATTCTTGGCTGCACTGCGCAGTAACAGATAGCCCTGCGCGTAGCTCACGATCTTCGCTGCGTATAAAGCCTGGCGCAGATCGTCAACGAGTTGCGCGCGATCGGCCTTCACGGTGGGAAGCTTGACGGCAAGTTGTGAGCTCGCTGCAACTCGCGAGTCTTTCGCCGCGGACAATGCGCGTGCAAAGACGGCCTCACCAATCAGCGTGAGCGGGACACCCTCATCGAGTGCCTCGACCACCGTCCACTTGCCTGTTCCTTTCTGGCCCGCGGCGTCGAGAATCGAATCGACGGTCGCTTTTCCGGATTCATCTCGGAACCCCAGAATGTCGCGCGTGATCTCGATCAGGTAGCTATCGAGTTCGCGTGTGTTCCAGTCGGCGAACACCGCGTGCATCTCATCGTTGTTCATACCGAGCACGCGCTTCATCACATCGTACGTTTCGCCAATGAGTTGCATGTCGCCATACTCGATGCCGTTGTGAACCATTTTCACGAAATGGCCAGCACCGTTCTCGCCCATCCAGTCGCAACAAGGATCGCCTTCGGGCGTGCGCGCGCAGATCGCTTGAAAGATGGGTTTGATGTGCTCCCATGCTGGAGGACTGCCGCCCGGCATCAACGATGGACCTTTGAGTGCGCCTTCCTCACCACCCGATACGCCGGAGCCCACGAACAACATACCTGCCTGCTCGACGCGCTTGGTGCGACGAATCGTGTCCGTGAACAGACTGTTGCCGCCGTCGATCAGAATGTCGCCGGGGGAAAGCAACGGCAGGAGTTGTTCGATCAATTCATCGACGGGCTTGCCAGCTTTGACGAGCATGACGATCTTGCGCGGTGTCTTCAATGCCGCGACCAGTTCCTGAGGACTGTGCGCGCCGGTGAATCGTTTGCCCGCTGCCCGTCCGGCGACGAACTCATCGACCCGCGAAGTCGTGCGGTTATACACCGCGACGTGAAACCCACGACTCTCCATGTTGAGGGCAAGGTTCTCACCCATTACGGCAAGACCGATCAGGCCCACATCTGCAGTTGCGTTACTCATCACTAGACCTCAAGAGAGTGCGAAGGCTCAACGTTGTTCTTGTAGCGGTGACACGGCCTCGATCATGAAATCGGTGGATCGAAGCACACGTCCAGAACGCTAGTAGAACAGACCTGAGTCAGCGACCGCCACCGCCGCCGCCTCCACCGCCCCCTCCCGAGGACCCACCGCCACCCGATCCCGATGAACTGCCGGGCGGCGTGGAGGATGATGAGATTTGTGAGCTGAGGCTACTGCCTACGGCATGCGTCAGCGTGCCGAGGTCACGCATGCTCCCGCCCTGGTACCAACCGATGTTGTTCGCGGTCGCCTCGGCTGCTGCTGCTCCGACTGCGAGCGTGAATTTCTTCGTCCAGGCTTCCTCCACATCGAGAGCGACGGCGTAGGGCAACAGCCGCTCATAGCGTTTTGCATCCAGCATTGGGGGCTGACCCGGTCCGCTCATGCTGGCAAGCTCATCGCGTTCAGCCACACTGAGATACAGCTTCAGGCCTTCGATCTCGTCCATGAGCTTGCGTCCCTCGGGCGTAGGCGCGCGAACCAGCACGGTGAACACGATCAGAGCGACGACTGAGAGCACAGCCGCGATGAAGATAACGACCAGCCCCGATCCCTGGGCCACGATCACAGCGACGATGAAACTCAACACTGCGAGCGCGAGTGCTTTGGCGACACTCCAGCCATTCAGCTGAAAATATCGCGGCTGTGCTGCAGCTTTGAGCGCGCGACCGTGCTCCTGCATTGCCGTTGATACAGTTGCAGCGTTGGTATTTTTCAAGACCAGCACATGAGCGCCGCCTTTGAACAGACGTTCGAGCAGCTTGCTTTCAGCCACATTCGCCGGCGGAGTACTCGAAAGGCGCTCGAGCCTCCACTCGTCTTTCAGGAGTTTGGATTCGCGCACGATTCGCAAGCATCCGCACACGGCCAACTGCAGAACTGCGGCCGAGAAGCAGCGCGCGTCGTAACCCATTTTGTTCACAAATCGCAGGATCTCTGGGCTGTGGGCCTCCGGCGGCTCGTATCTCGCGATGATGATTCCCTTGCTCGGATCTCGGCCAATCCGGCGCCACTCGTTCGAGCAGAACAATAAGAGTGCGAGCAGACCGATGACTGCGATCAATGCACCTCCATTGTCGTGGAAAAACCATCGAACCCGCTGACCAGTACTCGGCGCCGCAATCACACCCTTCGGAAACGTGAGAACGATCGTGAGCCCTTCATACGGCGCGAGCGGTGATGTGAGTTGCCAATGCGCGGTTCCGTCTTCAGGTGTCGAAGCCGCATAGTTGCTGCCCTTGGTCCCTTGATAACCGGTGTATGCCTCCACGCTCATCTGCGCCGTCGGCACCGCTACCGGAAGGCGCGCATCGACGCTGGCTGCTTCGATGGGAAATACCCAGCCCGTGCCGATCGCATTCCAATAGAGCTCGTCGTGATCCGCGAAAAACCCCAGCTGCCGCGTCGTGCGATACCGGATCGTGAATGTGTGCTCTGCAGGTGCCGGGAGAAAATTATCGTTGCCCGTGTTGATCCGAATGCCGTTGCTCACTTTCTCGGTGAACCAGGGTTCGGGTTGACCATCGCGCTCTACTCCCAGCACTTCGAGGCCGACCACCACTCGATTGCCATAGCGATCGCGATAGCGTGTGGGAAAGTCGCGGTAGATACCACGGCGGATCTGATTGCCTTCGACTTGCGCAGTGATGTTCTCGGTGACCTCGATGGATCCGTTCGATTGAACGGCGATGTCGATGTCGTACCTGCGAATCGTTTCAGCTGCCGTTGCCGCACCTGAGACACCCAGCAGCATTAACAAGACGACTACGACTTGCTTCATGGCGTCACCTGCACGTGTACAGCAGCGCGTTCTTCTTCCTGCGCCTGGAAAAACTCAGCGACTCGGAATAAACCAGCATTGGCGACGAACATATCGGGGAAGCGTTGGACTGTATCGTTGTAGTCACGAACGGCGCCGTTGTAAAAGCGTCGCGCGTATTGCAGATGCTCTTCAACTTCGACGAGATCGCGCTGCAGCTGCGAGAAATTCTCGCTCGCCTTGAGATCTGGATAGGCTTCCTTAAGTGCGAATAGTCGACCGAGTGCCTGCTCCAGCGCTGATTCGACTTCGGCGAGTTTTTGAGGACTGTTCAGCGTCACGGCTTGCGAACGCAATGTCGTGACCGCGTCAAGCACTGAGCGTTCGTGGTCTGCATAGCCTTTCACGGCGGCGACCAGTTGAGGGACCAGATCGTGACGTCTCGTGAGCTGCACATCGATATCGGCCCACGCGGTGCGCACCTGGTTACGCAGTCTCACCAGCCGGTTGTACGCGAAGACGATCCACACCAGCGCGAGCGCGATGATGCACACCACGATTGCAGTCATGTTCCCTCCCAAGGCCCGCGCGCATTATGCGGACGATGCTTTCTATTTTGTACGTGCACCGCGGCCATCCACCTGCATTAAGCAGGCATTCGCCGGTGAGAAGTGCGTTCGAGTTAGTTGGAAGCCGTGCGATCGGGCGCGCACTCACCCTTCATTGACGCGATCCATTCGCGAATCAGCGCGACCCCTTCGACGTGTACCAGACTGCGGCCCAGCTCCGGCATCGCAACGTCGGGTTCAGTGGAAGTCATTCGATAGAGCAGGATCGATTGATCCGGCGCACCCGGAACGATATCGAAAGCACCCGTCCCCGAGCCGCGGCCGCTCGCAACCGGTATCTTGCACACACCCCAGCGCGAGGGTTCCTGCTGATGACTATCGAGCAGCAGACCTGACGTGTTTGCCGCTGCCTGAGCACTGTGACAGTGAGCGCAGTTCACATCGAGATAGGCGCGTGCCCGCGCATCGAGACTACCCGGCGCATCCCATCGCGCGTTGCGGGGGATGCTGTCGGTACGAGGCACGCCGCTCATGAGCTTCTCGCGAGACCAGTGCTTCAGCTGGTTCTCGACGGATGTCGTGTATCTATACTCTTTGTTCAACTGAGGCGCTTTCACGCCGATTGGTTTGAGAATCTGGCGGTGATGATCCGCCGCATGACAACCGGCGCACTGATTCGCATCAGGGATCACATAATCGAACGCCTGGCGCACGGTACCGTCATCGAGTTCAAGCGCAACCGAATCGCCCGCTAACTCCAACGTGGCTTGCGTTTGCTCTTCGTTCCACACGTAGGGTGCGGCAATCCAGCCAGACTCCGTGTTGATGAGCAGACGAGTCTCCAGCAGACGCACGACGCGCAGATCGAGAGAGTCGCCCTCCTCCTGTACCAGCACTTTGTTCACGACAGATCGATCTGCACCCGCAGCGCGCGGGTAGTAGAAAGTCTTTGCGATCACCGTGCCGACAGGAAACTCGAATTCACTCGCGCCATAACGAATCGACGTTCCTGCAGGCACTCGTATCGCGCGTAGCTTGTGAGCGTAGTCACTGAACAAAGCCGAGTTCAGATCGTAGGGAACGAAGTCGCTGTTAAGCGTGAACGTCGAGTCGTGAATCTCGACGACATGCCAGTCACTCAGTCGGGCCGGCAGCGATGCAAGCGTCAGATGCGCATCCGTTCGCGATGGCCGCTGACACGAACTCAGCGTAACGAGAACACAAGCAAGCAATAGCTTCTTGAGCATGCGCTATCCAGCGGACGCACTCTCAAGTCCCGGCCAGCTGACCGCAGGCAACGAAGGCAATGTGCACTCGTGTGGCTTCAGCTCTTGAGTCGCATCATTCCCGTGTCCACGGAAATCGAAGTTCACGAAGTCAGCATCGCCGTTGTCAGTGATACAGATCTCGGAGGCTTCGCTACTGCGCCTCTTGGTACCGTCCCAGAGAATATCTGGCAGTTTGCCATTCGAGACCACTTTGCTCAGTCGTAGCGTTCGCACACCCTCGGCCTCCGGACGTTCACCACCGCCTGCGAACTGATTGTGGTGAATCCAAATCTGCCGTGGATAAGGATAAAAGCCCGAATCGTTGGCGGGCTTACCTGTGGCGTTAAAAGCCAAGAGCAGCGCGTTTGCAGTCTGGTTGTCTTCAATGTGGTTGTTGAAGATTTCCACTTCGGCATTGGCGAGCACCATCACGCCCGTGCCCGCGGGTACCGCGAAAATCAGATTGGCTTTGGGTGCGAAGTTCTCAGTGTTGTTGTGATAGATGCGGTTGGCGAAGACGCGCGTCTTGCGACCGTCCTTCACGGGAACCCCAGGCACATTGAAGACGAGGATGCCACCTGCGTTGTTGTTCACATCGTTCCCGTAAACATCGACGTAGCTGCTGTTCTCGATCTCCATCCCGGCGACGTTGTACGCGACGCGACTGTTACGAACGACGATGTATTTGGACTGTCCCGCGTAGATGCCGGCTTCCGAAGCACCGATGGCCGTTGAGTTTTCGATCAGCACGCGTTCGGACTGCACCGGATAGAGACCGTAAGCCCCGTTCTTTTCATTGGGTCCTCGAGTCCATTCCACGCGAACGTTGCGCAATACAAGATCCTTGCAGCCATTGGCCTTGAGGCCATCCCCTTTCGTGTCCTCAATGGCGAGATTCTCGATCGTGACGTGAGAGGCCGCGTTGATCAGCAAACCTTCCGCACCCTGCGACTGTGCTTTGAACGAGAGCACCGTCGCATCGGGCCCCTGGCCTCGAAGCGTGACATTGGATTTGTTGAGGCTGAGGGAACGATTGAGAGTCCATCGACCGGCGGGCAGCTCGATGACTTCGCCCGGCTGAGCCTGGATCAACTTGAGCTGAAGCTGTTTGCGGAACTCAGCGTCGGCATCGCTCACGGCCTCAGCGTGCGAGTGTGCACAGCTCAGAATCGCGATCACTGCGAAACTCATGGAGCGCATAGGCTTCCCCCACCCAGCTCATTTGTGTCGATCGTCTTGACGACGAGCGACATTCTAAGGCAACGACGCTCGCGGACGGCATTACTTCCTGCCGGTCATCATTCTCGTTCGTCGCGACGGCTTTGTGGATGTCAGACAGTTCCCTAAAGTTCGCGTCAACAGAAAGGGAGCTTTTGAAATGTTTCTGGCACGTCTGATCAACATCGCAGCCTTGTTATTGGCTCTTGCCTTTTTCGCGTTGGCACTGACGAACTAAGGACTCGGAGACGAGAATCGGTTCAGGGTACGGCTGGCACTCAGCCCAGCGATTCGCGCCGCAAGTTGATTTCGGGACCGGCGTAAACCCATCCATGGGGCCTTCGACAAAAACGTCCTGTTTTTGACGATCCCGAAATCAACTTCCGACGCAAACCGCTTCCGCAGCTACAACGGGCATTCACAGGGACTGGGCAGGCGTTCGCTGTTCCTGATTTCCTTTTGTTTCCGACCAACCTCGACTGAGGGATTCGCGTCGGAAGGTGTTTTCAGGAGCGTCGATCCGCCATGGATGGCGGTCGTCGCAGCAGCTACAGGGATGTACTTGTGCGCGGTCCTGAAAACAGCTTGCGGCGCGAGTCCCTTGGCCACTGAGCTCGGACAAGGCGCTACGGCTCATGCCAGCCAACGCAACGTTCTTCGCTGACTTAAGCCGCGATCCCCTGCGACCTCAGGTACTCATCGTACGTGCCCTTGAAGTCGATGATGCCGCCGTCTGGCTTGATCTCGATGATGCGAGTTGCGAGTCCGCCAACGAATTCGCGGTCGTGCGAAACGAAGAGCAACGTTCCGGGATATTTCTCGAGCCCGATCTGGAGCGACTCGATCGTTTCCATGTCCATGTGATTGGTCGGTTCGTCCATCAGCAACACATTCGGCTTCGTGAGCATGAGTTTGCCGTAGATCATTCGGCCCTTCTCACCGCCGGACAACACGTGCACTGACTTGCGAATCTCATCGCCTGAAAACAGCAATCGCCCCAGAGTGCCTCGGATGACCTGATCGTCATCGCTCTTGGCGCGCCATTCGCTCATCCAGTTGAACAGATCGGTTTTCTCCGCGAACTCGGCTTGTGGATCCTGTGGCATGTAGCCGAGCTGAGCGTTCTCGACCCAGGTGATCTCACCTTTCGTAGGCTTCAGATCTCCGGCGAGGCATCGCATCAACGTGGTCTTGCCGACGCCGTTCGCGCCGACGATGGCGATGCGTTCTCCCGCTTCCACGTTGAAGTTGATGTTCTTGAGCACGGTCGTATCCGCGCCCGGATAGCTGAAGGTCAGATGCTCAACACCAACGGCATTGCGATAGAGCTTCTTGTTTTGATCGAACCGAATGAACGGGTTCTGACGAGAGGACGGTTTGATCTCTTCATTCTTGATCTTGTCGATCTGACGCAGACGCGAAGTCGCCTGTCGAGCTTTTGAGGCATTCGCCGAGAAGCGCCGCACGAACTCCTGCAGATCCGAAATA
>JBJMWN010000294.1:0-12196 GCA_045810085.1 Povalibacter sp.
AAAGCTGTTTCATCGAGCAGGAAAAGGAGTCGCTGATGAGTCGCAGCAGCCATGAAACCCCCCGCTGGCCGGAACCGACCGAGAAAGAGGAAGTGCTGCGGCAGTTCGAAAGCTGCACCCTGCCGCCTTCGCAATTCTCCCATCGTCAGCACCTGGCTCTGGGGTGGCGATATCTGCGCCAGTACGGCTTTCCGCAGGGCGTGGTCAAGTTTCAGGAGCAGCTCCGTGCTTATGTCGATGAAGTGGGCGCCACTGCCAAGTATCACGAGACGATCACCTGGGCTTACATGATTCTCATGAACGAAGAACTGGCGCTGCGATCGGCGCCGGACGAGAGTTTCGAATCAATGATCGAGCGGCGACCTGATCTGCTCGACCACCGCAGTGGCGCGCTCAGTGCCTGCTATCCACGAGTGCAGCTCGACACCGACGAGGCGAAGCGGGTCTTGATGCTGCCGCGTCAGTCCCCAAGCTTGCGCCCGTAGCGACGACGAGCTCCGGGTATCCGTCCGCCGCGACCTTTCCCGGCTGTGAGTTGCCCCAGTACACTGTGCGCCCCCTCGAGACTGATGCGCCTTCCGCCGTAATGTCTTATCCGTCCGACCGGTCTATTGGTGTGCAAGCTGTCGAATCCGACGCCGATCGGCGTCGCTTCGAAACGCTGTGCATGCCATTCAAGGCGGACCTGTTCCGGTTTCTGTTCTGGCTCTGTCGCAACCGGTCGCTCGCCGAAGATGTCATGCAGGAAACGCTGGTGCGCGCCTGGCGATCGATCGGATCGTTGAGCGATGAAAAAGCCGCACGGGCGTGGTTGCTGACGATTGCGCGTCGTGAGTTGGCGCGCACCTTCGAACGCAAGCGGCTGGACACGGTGAATCTGGATTCTGTCATTGAGGCGGAGGACACATCGCTGACCATGAGCGACAGCTCCGAAGTCGATGAGATGCGTGCCGCGATTCTGAGGCTCGAGGACAACTATCGAGAGCCGCTCGTGCTGCAAGTGTTGTTTGGTTACTCCACTGAGGAGATTGCGAATCAGCTCGAGATCAGCGTGCCAGCCGTGCTGACTCGTTTGTATCGAGCGCGCCACCTGCTTCGCCGCAAGATGCTCGGCGAGCGAGTCGATGAGAGTGATGCCGATGAACTGCCTTGAATTCCGCCGCATCGTAGGCGCCGAGCCCGGCTCGGCGGCCCCGGACGTCGCGGAACATGCGGCGCAGTGCGAGGCGTGCGCACGCTATCAGAGAGACATGCAGCAGATGGATCAGCTCATCCATCGTGCTTTGTCCATCAATGTGGATGCTGCGCCCGTTGCTCGCCAACCCAAGCCCAAACCGTTCGTTCGCTGGGGACTCGCAGCGAGTCTGTTGCTCGCGATTGCCATTGGTGTGTTCTGGATCGGATATCCGCGAGAGACACTGGCATCCGAAGCCGTAGACCACGCGCTCCACGAACCAGACTCTTTGCAGCGGACCAGCGAAGTGGTTACACCCGAAGAACTCGCAGAAGTGCTTGGGCACGCGCAGGTGAAACTCAAATCAGACATGGGCCGAGTGTCGTACGCGACGGTCTGTCCGTTCCGCGGTCACCACGTGCCTCACTTCGTCGTGCAGACAGAAGCAGGTCCAGTGACTGTGCTATTGCTGCGCGATGAACCCGCCATTCAGAAGTCGCGAGAGTTCAAGGAAGGCAAGTTTGAGGGCGTGATCATGCCTGCACCGTACGGCGTGCTGGCAGTACTCGGCGAGAACGTGCCGGTGGAGCAGGTCGCACAACAGGTGCTCGCGGCGGTGGAGTATCAGCAGCCAGGCTGGTGATCGAGTGTGTTCGACATTGCTCGAACAGCTCGTCGTCAGGCTAAAGCCTGACCCACAACAGAACTGCGACCGACTTTCTTTTCCGTCTGTGAGTTCGACTTCAGTGGAACAGAGCCGTCAGGCTGAAGCCTGACCCACAACAGAACTGCCACCGACTTTCTTTATCTGGCTGTGGGCTCGACTTCAGTCGAACGAGCCGTCTGGCCTAAGACCTGACCTACAAATTCACGCCGCGGCGACGCGTTGCCCGCCAGCGATCTCACGCGCGTGGTCGAGTTCGGACACCAACTCTGAAAGTTGAGGAATGTTGCCGTCGCGTTCGATCATCGTGGACACGTTGGGAAACATCTCCGATGCGATCGCATATAGATTCCACACTTCTTCCGGCACAGGCTGATCGTGGGTATCGATCAGGCAGGCACCTTGTCGTGTATGTCCGGCCAGGTGCATCTGTCGCACACGTTTCGCCGGGATGCCTCGCAGGAACTCGAGTGCATCGAATTCGTGATTGATGCTGCTGACGTAGATGTTGTTCACATCGAGCAGCAGGTCGCAGTCGGCCTCGGCAGTGAGATTCGCGAGAAACTCCCACTCCTGCATTTCCGAATGCGAGTACGAGACGTAGCTCGAAACGTTTTCGAGGAGCATGCGTCGACCGAGAAAATCCTGGACCTGACGCACGCGCGTTGCCACGTGCTTGAGCGCTTCCTGCGTGTACGGCAGCGGCATGAGATCGTGAAGATTGATGCCGTCGACACCGGTCCAGCACAAGTGATCTGAAATCCAGGCGGGCCGCACGCGTTGAGCGAGTTGTTTCAGCTCGCGCAGATAATTCATGTTCAGCGGATCGGTGCTGCCGATGGACATGGAGACACCATGCATCACCATCGGAAAGCGTTCGCGAATGCGATCGAGAAAATATAGGGGTCGGCCCCCGGGGATCATGTAGTTCTCGCTGATGACTTCGAACCAGTCGACGGCCGGCGAGCTCTCCAGCACTTGCTGATAGTGATCGGGCCGCAGTCCGAGGCCGAAGCCTAGAGAAGAACTTTCTAGAGTCATGGCGACACTGGATCAGGTCGGACTAGCCGACCTGATCCAATCCTTTCGATTACTTCTTCTCGCTACCGGACTTGGCCTTGGCGGCATCGCAATCGGCCTTGCTCAGCAACAGGAAGCCATGACCTTTGCAGCTGTTCTGGCCCTGGCAGGAGTTCTGCGCGGTCGCGCAAGCCGAGGTGCCTTTACAGGAGTTCACGCCTTCGCACTTGACCTTCGCGTCTTCGGCATGCGCCGTGGTGACAGCGACTGTGCTGAAGAGCATGGCGGCGGCGGTGGCGATAGCGGCGCCTGAAGCTTTAGTTGCGTTTTTCATGATCCTTTTCCCTCGTGATGCAATGGATGATCGGCAGAACGTGCTGTGTAGGCCGTTCTCGAGCAATAGACCTGAGTCAGATACGGATTATTACAGGAGACTTTCGTCAATATAGCTCGGGCATCACGCAATAACGGCACTTGACGTCCGGTCCTGTGTTGCAAACAAGTCAACGGAGAGCTGCATGAGCCTGGCCGAACGCATCACAAGAATCAACAAATGGAGTCAACCCTTGCAGTGGTTAGCGGAGCCGCTTGCGCTGCTCACTCGTTTATATGTGAGTTGGGTGTTCCTGAAGTCGGGCTGGCTCAAGGTGTCCGATTGGGAAACCACGAAATATCTTTTTCATGATGAGTATCACGTGCCGTTGTTACCTCCGGATGTGGCAGCCGTGTGTGGGGCTGCGGGGGAACTGTTCTTTCCAATATTGCTGATCCTGGGCCTGTTCGGGCGTTTCGGTGCGCTGGGAATGCAGGCTGTGAACATCCTCGCGGTGGTGTCCTACGCCCACGTGCTCTTCAAAGAAGGTTACGAGGCAGCCATTGCTCAGCATTATCTCTGGGGATTCATGCTGCTGGTGCTGATGGTCTATGGGCCGGGAAAATGGTCTATCGATGGTTGGGCTGCAAGTCGAAGAAGCTGAATTTCAGTCGGCCCGTGCCCGCGGGATGAGAGTTCGTACGTCTACGCGTCGCGACTGAATGCAGCTATTCTCGCGCGGCATGAAGCAGTTCATCGGCGCGATCGATCAGGGAACTACCAGCACACGCTTCATTGTCTTCGATGAAGCGGGCAGCATTGTCGCGAGCGCACAGAAGGAACACGCGCAGATCTATCCGCAGCCTGGATGGGTCGAGCATTCACCGTCAGAAATCCTGCGCAACACCCACGAGGTGATCGAGCAGGCATTGGCCAGCGCGAAACTGACCGCAGCCAACATCGCTGCCGTGGGCATCACGAATCAACGCGAGACGACGGTCATCTGGGATCGATCCTCAGGTGAGGCTCTCCACAACGCGCTGGTGTGGCAGGACACTCGCGTCGATCCATTGGTTGCTTATTTCGCGGCGGAGGGAGGTAAGGATCGATTTCGCTCGCAGACCGGTTTGCCGCTGGCGAGCTATTTCAGCGGACTCAAGTTGCGATGGCTGCTGGACCATGTTCCAGATGCGCGTCGTCTCGCCGAGGCGGGATCGCTGTTGTTCGGGACGATCGACTCCTGGTTGGTGTGGAATCTGACGCAGCGCGTGCACGTCACGGATGTGACGAATGCGAGTCGCACTCAACTGATGAACCTGCACTCCTTGCAATGGGATGAGGAGCTGCCGCGTACATTCAAAATTCCAGACGCTGTGCTGCCGCGTATCGCCTCATCGAGCGAGATCTACGGCGAGATTACAGACGGTCCACTGAAAGGCGTTCCCATCGCTGGCATTCTGGGTGATCAGCACGCGGCGCTCATGGGTCAGACCTGCTTCGACGCGGGCGAGGCCAAGAACACGTACGGCACCGGCTGCTTTCTGTTGATGAACACGGGTGAAAAGATCGTCGCCTCGACGAGCGGACTCATCACGACCGTGGCTTATCAACTCGGTACTCAACCTGCTCGATATGCATTGGAAGGATCGATCGCGATATCCGGTGCATTGGTCCAGTGGTTACGCGACAACTTGGGGCTCATCAGCACCAGCGCAGAGGTGGAATCTCTTGCCGCAAGCGTCGCTGACAATGGCGATGTGTATGTCGTCCCCGCTTTCTCGGGGTTGTATGCGCCGTATTGGAAAGAGGATGCACGCGGCGTCATCACCGGCCTTACTCGCTACGCAACGAAGGCGCACATCGCACGCGCTGCACTCGAAGCCACCGCCTATCAGACTCGCGACGTGGTGACTGCAATGGAGGAGGACTGTGGCATTCGGTTATCGGAGCTGCGCGTTGACGGCGGCATGGTCGTGAATGAACTGCTCATGCAATTCCAGGCCGACCTGTTGGATGTGACCGTCGTGCGGCCTCGTGTGACGGAGACGACGGCGCTCGGTGCTGCATACGCGGCCGGACTCGCGGTCGGGTACTGGAAGAATTTCACTGACCTGAAGCGTAACTGGGGCATCGATCGAACCTGGATTCCAACAATGAACAAGAGCGAGCGGAGCCGGCTGTACGCAGCGTGGAAGAAAGCCGTGAATCGCTCGCTCGGCTGGATTGAATGAAAGTACACGACGGGCGAATGGACACAGCCGGATCCGCGAGTCGCTCCTGCCTCCTGGAAGTGGTGTTGTCGCGACTCGCCTCTCGCCTGTAGCCTAGCGCTCATGTTCACCGGCATTGTTCAAGGTCTCGGCCGCATCGCTGACATCAAGCGTGTGCCGGGACTGATCACCTTCACCATCGCTCTTCCCGAAGGTGCACAGCAGGAATTGCAGATCGGCGCGAGCGTGGCGGTCGATGGCGTATGTCTGACGGTAACTGCCATCCAGGGTCGGGAGGCAATGTTCGACGTGATGCAGGAAACCCTGAACCGCACCACGCTCGGTGATCTTCAGGTGGGTCATGCCGTTAACATCGAACGCTCGGCGCGTGAAGGCGCGGAGATCGGCGGCCACATCGTTTCAGGTCACGTCGATTGTGTTGTGCGAGTCGCTCATGTCGCGACACCCGAAAACAATCGCGTGCTCACGTTTGAAGTCCCTGCGCCGTGGATTCGCTATGTGTTCACGAAAGGTTTCATCGCGTTGAATGGCGCCAGCCTGACCGTCGCGAGTGTGGATCGTAAACAGTCCACCTTCAGTGTCTGGCTTATCCCCGAGACGTTGCGCATGACGACATTCGGAGAGAAGGGCGTTGGATCGCGCGTGAATATGGAGATCGAACGCAGCACCCAGATCACGGTGGATACCATCCGTGACTTCCTGGAAGAACGTCTGGGGCCCCTGCTGCCTCAGCTCGAGTCATTTGCCGAAAAACTCGCATCGATTGCAGATCCAGAAAAGCCGATCAAAGGCTGAACCGCTTCGATCACTCATCCGCTCGCAGGCTCGAGTCGGCAAATAGTTGTAACTCGACCCTCGACCTGGGGTTCTCCTGTTCATGAGGCGGCCAATTCGGTCAGCGTCCGCCTGCCAGGCACATGCACAGGAGAGCTTATGAAACTTCAAGTCGTCGAATATTGCGTGTTGGGAATAATGCTGACGCTCGGTGTCGCCGCATGCAGCGCGAATGATGCGGATTCGGAAGGCAAGTTCGAGCTCGGCCTGACGATCAGCGATGACGCGCATCCTGCAGATGTGGGCCTTCCCAAGTATCCAGGATCGAAGCCCTACAAAGAGAACGACGAATCAGGGTCCGGTGCGAACATCGGCTTTTCCAGTCCATTGTTTGGATTGAAAGTCGCGGCCATGAAGATGGAGACACCCGACAGTCCGGAAAAAGTGGCGCACTTTTATCGGCAGGCTCTCACTCGATACGGAACCGTGCTGGAGTGCAGCGGGCATGCAAAACAACATGCATCCGCGCGCGAGAGCAACTCGAAAGACGACGCGCTCGAGTGCGATTCCGAAGATCAAGACGCGCACGAGCTCGTGTACAAGGTGGGAACCCAGGGCGATCAAAGGATCGTCGCAATCAAGCCGCACAACGCAGGCGCACGTTTCAGTCTGGTTCGTGTGGACGTGCGCGGTGACAGCAAGGAGTAAGTCGGCTCGATCCTGGTAGCTGGTGCTCGTCAGCTGAGGCACGCTCGATAGAGAAGTCGAACCGTGTCTGAATTCCTGTTTACCTGACCAGATCGACGCGCAACTCGCGACTGTCCGCACGACCGCGATCATCGACGGCGCGAACGATGAATCGGCCCGAGCGCTGCGGTGTCCAGGAAATCGCGATTCCCGGCGTTCCGGTTCCAATGTAAGCGTCGTCCACGAACCAATGGAGTCTTCGCACTTCGCTGTCCGCATTTGCAGCGAGCGGAATACCTTCATTGCCGATCCGGCTCGCGCGCACTGAATAGGTTGCGGCAGTGACAGGTGAAGTGATGTGCGGTGACGTGCCGCTCGGGACATCACGCTGGCAACTGGCAGCGGAGGGTGGTTGTCTTCTCGGCATTCCCGCTTGCGCAAACAGTTGCAGCAGATCGGTGGGCCAGTATTCGAACACTTCGCTGCGCATCGTCGCCGGATCGTAAGGCGGGCAGGCCTGTTCGCCAGTGCGCTTATCCATCCACACGCGGCGATGGATCTGGCTCACGCGAATCGGCGATACACCCGGGATGTACCAGGTCAGGGTTGTTTGCGGACAATCGACGTTGGGCAGATCACCCGATGCACTGCACACCTCGACGCGTTCCAATCGCGGCGGCTGACGGAAAATAGGTTCGTTCAAGTGCGTGTCGTTCAGTGTGATCGCATCGGTCAGACGAAAGAATAGCGGCGCTGCGGCCTGCACACCGACGAATGCAGGATTGCCTTCACCATCGAAGTTGCCGACCCACACCACCAGCACGTAAGGACCGAACACCCCTGCGGTCCATGCGTCGCGAAATCCCCAGGACGTTCCCGTCTTCCACGCGACACGCAGACGATCCTGCTTGCGAGTGAAAGGATCATCGGGTCGTGGTGCACTCCTCAACATCTCGAGCGCCATGAAGCTCGCTTCTTCGGAGAGCAGCCGCGTGCCTGGACTAATCGGCTCATCGGTGAAGTGTCGCAAGGGCGCGAGCACACCGCGATTCGCCAGCATTGCGTAAAGCCCAGCCATTTCCTCCATCGTGACTTCACCACCACCAAGCGCCAACGCAAGGCCGTAGTGGCGCTCCGCTGCCATCTGCGAGATGCCGGCGCTGCGAAGAAATTGATAGAAGTTCGGTTGTGAGAGTTGTGCGAACAATGCGACTGCAGGAACGTTGCGCGAGCGAATCAATGCGTCGGTTGCGGTAATCGGCCCGACAAATCGTCCATCGAAATTCTCCGGGCTGAAAGAGCCGAAGCTGGTCGGAGCATCCTTCAGCACGGTCAGCGGATGGATCAAGCCTTGATCGATGGCGAGTGCATAGATGAGCGGCTTCAACGCAGAGCCTGGCGAACGCTTCGCCAGCGTGCCATTCACCTGACCGTCAATCGAAGCAGAGTAGAAATCCGCGGAGCCAACCATCGCTCGTACGGACATGTCGCGCGTGTCGACCAGCAATGCACTTGCGTTGTGAATGCCCAGAGTGCTCTGTTCGCGCACATAGTTCTTGAGCACGCGCTCGGTGAGGCGTTGGAGTTGCAGATCGAGCGTGGTTTGCAGGGAATGAGGTGGCTGGCTTGGAACTCGATTAGAGATGACATGAGCCTTCGCTGAGTGCGCCGGTGACGGATCGTTCTGATCCCGCTGCAATGCGCCGACTTCCGGGCTCATCTTCAGCGTGTAGTTCACGAAATGCGGAGCTGCGAACGGCAACTGACTGCGATTGCCGTAACGCAGGGGCAATGAAACATAGTTGTCGCTTACATCGGATTGCGGATGGAATTCCCGCCAGCGTACGAACAGGCGCTCGCGTGCTGCGCGCAACTCGTCAGGTTCGTCGCTCGAGGGATGACGGCGTGCGGGCGACTGCGGCACGAGTACGAGCGTCAATGCTTCGGCCAATCCCAGCGATCGTGCCGATTTGCCGAAGTAAATCTGACTTGCAGTGCCGACGCCCTGCACGTTTCCGCCGTACGGCATCAGATTGACATGCGCCTCCAGCAGATCGTGCTTTGAATACAGCACCTCGAGCTCGAGCGCGCGGGCGATCTGGGTGAGCTTGCCACTGACGCTTCGCGTGTTGAGATCGTAATAGAGCCGCGCCAACTGCATGCTGATCGTCGACCCGCCCACGCGCGCACCACCGCTGTATGTCGTAAGCGCTGCGCGCACGAGCGCTGCCGGATTCACGCCGAAGTGTCGATAGAAATGCTGATCTTCGTGCAGCAATAAGGCGTCGATGAATTCAGGCGAGACATCCTCGAGCGGCGTCCACAACCGATACTGCTGATCGGATGCGAGCGTGAGCCGCAACAGTCGTCCATTGCGATCGAAGACTGCTGTCGAGGATGCGATCTTCTGCGCGAGCGGCTCTTTGGGCCATAGTCTCACGGCCACGCAAAAGACAGCCGCAACAACGATGATCAAACAGGTTAGCGCTAGCTTGCGCACATTCCAGATCCAGAAATCGAACGGCCGCAAAAAGGCGCAAATAGCTCATATGTAGAAGCGCCGAACGCACTTTCGCTTCTCACGATGTGTGCCTTCTGCGCATTTTTGCGGCTAGCCCATCTCACGGCCGCGCCACGCTCAGTTTGCCTGCAGTCGAGCGAGCGACGACGCTGCGGTCGTACATGGCTTCGCCGTACGCCGGTGGCACGTTGTAGTTGCCGACGTTGGTCGCTTTGATGCGATAGACGATCTCCTGCACGTCGCGATTCGCGGCGACATAGAACACGACGCGGTCTTCACGCATGTCTGCGTACTCGAGCATCGCAGTCGGTGAGCCCACACAGATCTGGCATTGCCAGCCGGTGTACTCGCCTTGCGCTTCACGCTCGCCGCCTTCTTCACCAGGTTCAGCGGCGGATGCAGTCGCTTCATTGAAGCTCGGCTCAGCAGATTGTGTGGGGACGACCAACTCGAAGCCGCCCGGTAGCAGATCCACGAGCGCGATGCTGCCGATGTAATCGCCTTTAAGGCCGCGATACTTCAGATGAACATCGACTTGCTGACCCATCGTGATCTGCGTGAGTGGTTTGCCCTGTGTATCGCTGTACTCACGGATGACTTCCAGGCCTTGCTTGATTGCCGTCGTCGGCGGCGTGCGATCGAAGCCCGACTGTTCGGTCATGAAGTACGCAGGGATGGTGCTGTTGTTGCTGAAGCGCAGCGCCGCGGCCTGATCGCTGAAAGCGGTCTTGGGGAACAAGCCTTGCGGCAACGTGAGCGCGTGGACCTGCTTGCTCTTGAGCACTTCAGAGATGGCGAAGTTACGTTCGGCGCCTTGTGCCGAGGTGGCATAAGCGTCCAGTGCCAGCAACGTCGTGCCCGATGACAGCGACTGGTAGTAGCCCTCGTTCACTCGTTCAGCCAGCGTCGTCATGACTTCCGTGGGCAGATTTCGCAACCGATCCGGGAAATGCCGTGAAGTAACGAACAGCAGCAACGCGTCGCGAGTCATTGGATCGTAGTAGATCTCTTCGTTCGGCGCGCGGCCGAAACGGATCGCAGCGATGAGTCGCTCCGCATCGCGATCCTGCTTCATCAGCTTGAGCGCGCCGGCGAGCCAGCCAGCCGTCATGTCCTGTTCCCACTGACCGCGGTAACGCTCGTTCAATCGCTTGCGTTGTGCAGCGATCTCGGCGGTCATGCGCTGACCCTGACGCGTCAACAGATACGACGCATAGGCGCTCTGTCGTTCCTGCGTGAGATTGTCGCCATCGCGGCTTGCGATCGCGCGCAGATACTCGTTGCCGTTTTCGGTGAGATCGGCGGGAATCGGTTGACCACGTTCGGCGGCTTCGATGAGCAAATGCTGTGCGTAGAGCGAGACAAACTCGACAACATGATCGCTGCCCGGCCACAAGCGATAGGCACCCTGATCGTTCTGCCGCGAACGCAATTCTCCTATGAGTGCGGCGACGTCGGCACCGGGTTCGGAACGCACATATCCAAACTCGGGACGCGAGGCCAACAGCACGGCAGGCATTGCCTGGCTCACGATCTGTTCGGTGCAAGCGTAAGGATAGTTCGAGAGGTAACTGACAAAGCCATGCGCGAACTGCATGGGTAACACTGAGATGCCCGTTTCGAGCTTGCGAAAGTGCGGATACAGCGTGCGCGGCAAGCGAACTTCTTTCTCTCCCTGCTCGATCACACCCGCGCTCAGCTGTGTCATGAACGGAGTTGCTGGTCGAATGCTCAGATCGATCTGGCGTTTGCCGCTACCGCCTTGCGTTGCTGCCGAGAATGAGAGAACGCTTGGACCGAGTTCGTCGCGAGCACGTAGATGGAAACGTGCCGAGCTCTCGCGACCTTCTGCAATCGCAACCTTCTGAGTGCCATCGCCGACAATTTCGAGACCACGATCAGTGTGCAGCGTAATTTCAACCTGAGCATTGCCTCCCGAACCTGACACATTGTTCGCCACGCCTACACTCACATCGAACTCATCGCCGGGTGTGACAGTCGTCGGTGCGTTGGGTGACAAGACGAAGTCTCCACGCACCAGCGTGCGTCCGTCGAATACACCCACACGATCATCAGAGACCGCGACGGCGATAATGCGCAACGTGCCGTTGAAGTAGTCGGGTACGGTGTACTCGACTTCGCGAGGACTCTGATCGGCATCAAGAATGCCGGACCAGAATGCGACGGGCTTTTCACCTTTGCGTCGGAAGGGATTCAGATGTTTACCGAGCAGGCCTTCGGCATCGCCGCCCGGAGCCGCCGTCAATCCGAGATGTCGAAACTCGGGCAGGATCAGATCGAGAATTTGCGAAGTCGACACTTCCAGCGAACGCTTCTGGAAGAAATACCCCAGCGGATTGGGTGTCTTGTATGCGGCGACTTGCAGGATGCCCTCATCGACTGCGAACAGCACGATGCGTGCAGGCTTTTCTGTGTGATAACGCAGCTTGAGCGCTTCGCCCGTTTTCACGAGTGAAGGCGCATCGACCGAGACTGCGTTGCGACGCGCATCTACATCGATGGAGAACGACTGGACGCCATACGACAGCGGGCTCGTGTAGATCTCGGGTGAGCCAGGGTCGCGCACGAACGTCACTGAAACATACGCATTGCCCTCGAGTCCGGCGGGCAGCTTGATCTTCTGCACAGTGCTGTTCGTCGTCGTCTTGAACCAGCGCCAGGCATAGACACGCTCGCGTTCGATCGTGATCAGCCCTGCGCCCTCGTAAGGCGCACGTATTGAAATCTCGACGTCTTCACCGGGCGCGTAATCCTTCTTCGAGAGCGCCAGTTCGAGCTCCGCATTCTTCTC
>JBJMWN010000295.1:0-11002 GCA_045810085.1 Povalibacter sp.
TCCTCGTCAAGACACCGCACTCGCCCATCCCTGGCCACCATTCCTTCGAGCTCACTCTCAAGAATCGCCGCCGTGGGACGTCATCGAACCATTGCATGGTTCGCCCATTTACGGATCTGCTTCGCACGAACCGCCGTCATTACCCGACCCCAGTTCGCACGCGAACTGTTGGGACCAGATGTTTTGCCCTGACCATGACATCCTCCGGCAAGTTTCAGTAGAAACAGACGCAGGGCACAGGCTTCTGCGGATTCATGCTCCATGAGTGGCGGCCGGCAAGGCTCGTGGATTCAGCTGGCCTTGTTCGTGTAAGTGCAGCGCATTTCCCGACACCGTGCACTTTGCAAACGATCTAAACACGATTGCAAAAAATGCAATGTCGAGCACCATCATGGCTCCGTGATGCCAGAGCGACGTCGCAGCGCTTTACGGTTTGAGGAATGAGCGACGTGCGTCGCGATTGGCTTTCATGCATCTGAAGGACTGTTCGCACAAAAATTAATTGGGCGTGGTTTGTGCGCGATAGCGCAGTCGATGGCACGAAATGCGCAACATGCACCCGCGGTCTGAAAAGGGGGGCCATAACGCACGTGAGTCGCACGCGGATTTGTCTCGTCTCTGAAATCTTCCATCCGGAGGATCAGGGCGGGCAGGGACAACAGGCGTTTGCTCTGGCACGTCGCATCCACGCGGATGGCATCGATGTGCGAGTCGTCACGCGTTGCAACTTCGTCGGCTCGAAGCGACACGAAATTCTCGATGGCGTGCAGGTGGTTCGTCTCTCACCTACAGGGTTGTACAAGGGACGAGGGTGGACGGCGGTGTTACCGACGCTCTGGTTCCTGATTTCTCTATCGATCCATTTGCTGCGTACGGCGCGAACATACGATCTGATTCTGGTGCACGGCGCCAAGGCGATTCTCATTCCACCGTTGATGATCGGGTCGCTGCTGCGTAAGCCCTGCATCGTCAAGATCGACTCGCACGCAGAGCTCGATCAGGACATCAGCACGGAAAGCCTCGCGCGCATGCAACGGCGAAGCATTACGGGCTTGATTCATTTTTGGGGTCGGTTGCGGACGGCCTTGCTGCGCAAAGCGAGCGCCATCATCGCCATATCCGCCGAGATCGAAGCAGCCTTGATACGCAAACTTGGAAGCAACATTCCTATCGTTCGAATCCCCAACGGTATCGATTTGAGTCGCTGGTCTTCGAGCGGTGAGCCCCGTGACTCGATTCGTCAACGCTTAGAACTGCCGCAGGGCTTACTGATCACTTACTGCGGTCGGTTGTCTCGCGCCAAAGGTCTCCCGAGGCTGTTGCAGGTCTGGTCGCGACTTGCACCGCGGCACATGCATGCGCATCTGGTGCTCGTGGGTGGAGGTGATCGTTCTCCAGACAATTGCGAGTCTGAGTTGCGCGACATCGTGCGCAGCTCCGGGTTGGAGACTCGTGTCTCTTTCATCGGTCAGGTTGAAAACGTGACTGACTATCTGCGCGCTAGCGATGTGTTCGTTCTGCCGAGCGACAGCGAGGGCTTTGGACTTTCCCTCATCGAAGCCATGGCTGCCGGTCTTCCCTCGGTGTCGACGGCAGTCGGCGTCGCGCCTGAGGTCATCACCGATGGTGAAACAGGATGGCTAGTGCCACCCAGGGATGCGACGGCTTTGGAGAACGCGATTGAAACGGCTTTGAATAGTCGAGAGCGATGGGCATCCATCGGGCGTCTCGGCCAACGTCAAGTCGAAAAATTCGAAATGACAGAAGTGGCTCGTGAGTACGAAACACTGATTGAAAGAACCTGCTCGTTCGCGGGAGCATCGCTCACCTCGAAGTCCAGGGTGCGCGCGAATGCGAGTTGGTTGTTGGGATGCAGAATCACGGCCGATCTGCTCAATTTCGTCCTGTTCGTGATCGTGACAAACCTGTTCGGTCCCGCCGGGATGGGGGTTTACGCCTACGGATTCGCGATCGCGGGCTTCGTCTATGCAGCGACCACGCTTGGCATCGATGAGTACGGGATTCGCGAGTACGTTCGACGCAGCGGCGATGAGCGCAATCAACTCATCTCGGAGCTGCTGGGTGCGCAGGTCCTTGTTGGCCTGGCCGCGTTCGCTGCATTGGCAATTTACCTGTATGTGACTGCGGCGACATCGGACGTGTTGGTGATTGTCGCTTCGCTGAGCGTGTATCAACTCTGTGCGGCGCTTTCCAACACCATGTTCGTTCCCTCAATGGCTGAGCAGCGGATGATGAGACCTGCTTTGACAGTTCTGGTGAGTCGGGCAGCTGCACTGGGTGCAGCGGGCCTTCTCATGTGGCTCGCGCATGCGGCGCTCATGTGGGCACTGGTTCCCTTTGCGATCAGTGGCGTCTTCATGTTGGTGCTGGCCGCGACATCCGCGCGCTCGGAAGGTGCTCGATTGCATCCTCAAATTTCCAGAAGTGTCCTGCATGATGCCGGACGCAACCTATGGTCGTTCGCCACCATCGATATCATGGGGCAGTTGTTTACGCGCATCGGAGTGATCGGTCTGATGCTGTGGGCGAATGAACATGCGGCAGGCATTTACGCTGCAGGTTTGAAGCTTGCGGAAGTGGCCTGCATGCCCTTGCTGTTTTTGGGTCAGGCCGCGTACCCGACACTGAGCCGCGCTTACACAAGGCCTCGAGAATTCCGCAGCCTTTCGCGCCAGGCGCTGCTGTGGGGTTCGCTCATCGCCGTGTCGATCGCTGTTGCGATGGCACTCCTGGTCCCAGTGCTGCTCGTGCCTCTATTGGGTCAAGGTTATGCGGGATCCGAGCCGATCATCGCTGCGATGTCCGCGCTCGCCTTGATGCAAGGCTGGGAAATCGTGATCGGTCGCCTGCTGCTCGCTGCGAACTTGAGTATCGCGCGTGCAAAATGGGTGAGCATCGGTGCTGTGATCTGTGCACTGAGCACCGCATTGTTGACTCCAAAATTCGGCGTCACTGCCGCCGTCATTGCGACGGTCAGTTCCTATGCCATCGTCGATGGGTTGTATCTGCGCAGTCTTCTGCAAACGTTGCGTCGCAACTCCCATGCCGAGCACGAAACGACGCTGGCTGAACCGGCTCAACGGAAGGTTGCCGCATGAATGCCATCGCGAAAGTCATGCTCAAACGGCTCAGTCGCGCCGCAAGACCTTACCTGCGTTCCTCTGGGTTGCTGCAAGTTTCTGGCGTCTACAACCGATCCGCGATGGTCTGGGAACCCGGTAATGAGACGGTCGTCGTGCTCGCACCGCATATGGATGACGAAGTGATTGGCTGCGGCGGATCACTGGCACTGCACGTTCAGCGTGGCGCGAAAGTTTGCGTGGTCTTCATGACGGATGGTCGCGGCGGCAGCAGCGATATCAGCGTTCTGCAAGGGGATGAGCGAGCGCGACGCGAGCGCGAGTTGATCGAGATTCGCAAAGCAGAAGCGCGCGAGGCACTCAAGCAACTCGGTATCACCGATATGGTATGCCTGGATGCGCCGGATGGAGCGCTCGGGACGTGCTCATGGGTAGCGGCAAAACTGCGAGAGGTGCTCGATTCGCGTCAACCGGAGTTGCTCTATCTTCCGTTCTATCTCGAAGAGCACCCCGATCATCGTGCGACCAGTCGGGTTCTCATGGATGCTGCTGAAGGATCGGCTTGGAATTTTCAGTGTCTCGGCTATGAGGTATGGACGCCGTTGTTTCCGAACTGTCTCGTCCGCATCGATCAGACGATCGAAACCAAAAAGGCGGCGCTCGCGTGCTATCGCAGTCAGCTGGCACAGGCCGATTATCTGCATGCCAGTATCGGATTGAATGCACATCGCTCGGCTGGCCTTCTTGACGCGCGCAACGGATACGCGGAGGCGTTCCATTCGTTGGCGCTGACCGACTATCGAGAGCAGTTCGCGCAGTTCTGCAGGAGTGTTTAGAACAATGCGACTCGGAATCATGCTGCGGCACTTCGATCAGCACGATGGAGGCGTGAAGGTCTATACGCGTGAACTGCTGCACTCGATGCTGTCGATCAACACTCGTCATGAGATCGTGCTGCTGTATCGAAATCGCGCCCGGCTGGGTACGTACTCCCAATGGGCTAGCGTGGATGAGGTGCTGCTCGAAGGCGGCTCGATCGTGTATTGGGATCAGGTGAAAGTGCCGCGTGCGATCCGCGATCATGGAATCGATGTGCTCTTCAATCCGAAATACTCGATCCCTCTACGCGCGACGTGTCCGACAGCCTGGGTGTGTCACGGACTCGACTGGTATGTGATGCCTGAGGCATCGCGCTGGATTGATCGCATGAACCATCGATTGCTGATCCCGCAGTATGCGCGACGCAGCGATGCGGTCATCGCAGTCTCGAACACCACGCGCGATCACCTCATGCAGTACCTGCATGTACAGCCCGAGCGTATCCACACCGTGTACTCGGGATTGAGCGATACCTTCCGCAAGCAACCTTCACAGGAACAACTGGCCGAAGCGCGTGCCCGGCATGGCCTGCCGCCGCGTTTCCTTCTCTACTGCGGTGCTGTGTATCCGCCGAAGAACTTCACTCGGATGATCCGTGCTTACGCGAAGGTCGGTCCCGCGCGCGGTGTGCCGCTCGTGATCGCAGGCGGCAGCAATCGTTTCCTCTCTGCTCACGAATTGCTCGAACCGAAACGTCTTGGGATCGAAGGCTGGGTGCGATGGCTTGGCTGGCTTGAGAATCGCGAGTTGCCTGCCATCTACTCGCTCGCGGAGGGGCTGTTGCTTCCGTCCTTGTACGAATCGGTGGGGATGCCGGTGATGGAAGCGATGTCGATGGGCTGTCCTGCCTTGACCTCGAACCGATACGGCACACTTGAGATTGCGGAGAATGCGGCTCTGCTGGTCGACCCGGATTCTGTCGATCACATCGCTGATGGAATGGCCCGCCTGCTCGAAGATGAAACGCTACGAGACAAGCTGCGAGCAGCGGGACAGGAGCGTGCGAAGCGCTTCACCTGGGAACGTACCGCGGCAGAGGTCCTCAGTGTGCTCGAATCCATTTCTGCTGAAGGCAAGCTGGCCCAATCCAGCGAGCAGCCCGCGTCGGTGTCACCGGTTCATTCCACACAGGACGCCATCGCGGCTGCGTTCTCGAAGAGCTCCAACGCCGCGATCACGGCCAAATAGTCAGTGCGACTTCCCGCCGACATCTGACATCGCGAGCTCGCACGCCCGCTGACAGTCCCGACATGACTCAGCGCAGATTCTGCAATGCTCATGTCGTTCGGCGTGGTGCTCGCACTCTTCCGCGCACAGGCGACAGGCAAGCGCGCAAAGCTCGAGTGCCGAACTCAATACTGTTTCGTTGGAACCCGTACGGCGTGACGCCAGCGATCCGGTCGTGGTGCAGACGTCCGCACAATCGAGATTGAAGCGGATGCACTGAGTCAATTCCTGAACGGAGGGTTCCGCGAGACAGGCATCGGCGCAACTGATGCAGGTCTGCGCGCACGTAAAACACGCTTCGATACATCTGATCAACGGCTCGCTCACGTTGCCGCGAACCTCAGGATGCGTGCTGATCATTTCGTGTGCTTTCATGAGCCGATCCTCCGGATGTTTCTCGACCAACGCGACGATTGCCGATGAGTTCCGTTACGCCGGGCGTTACGGGAACGTCATTCGATTGTTTGGAGTTGAGAAATCGAAACAGTGCAACTGTGCGGAGTTACTCATGCTCGACAAAATGCCGAAGTCACTAGGCCGTGCGCTGGATGGAGTGCACGCGGACGCAGCGGATCTCGCCGTCGCGCACACTGAATTGACGGGCAAGCACGCGACCATCGAGATCACGAGCCCGGCGTTCTCCTACAACGAGATCATGCCGTCGAAGTACACCGCTGATGGCGAGGGACTGTCGCCCCCGCTCAAGTGGGATGGCGTGCCCGAGAATGCAGTCTCGCTGGTGTTGTTGGTGGAAGACCCGGACAGTCCGACACCAAAGCCACTCGTTCATGCGATCGCATGGAATCTGCCTGCCCAGGATGGATCGATCGGTGAAGGCGCACTCGGTGATGACAATCATGAAAGCCGTGTGCCCACCGGTAAGAACTCCTATCTGAGCGATCAGTATCTGCCGCCGGATCCACCGCCGGGACACGGTCGGCATCGATATGTGTTCCAGATTTTCGCGTTGGACACACGGCTCAACTTCGAAAAGCCGCCGGGGCGTTCAGCGCTTCTCGATGCGATCCGCGGTCATGTGCTCGCGAAGGGACTGCACATCGGCATTTACGAGCGCGCATGAGCGCAGCGTAGCCACTGAGAAATCCGCACACAGCGTGCGGTTTTACCGAGCTGCGCGATGTGGATCCATCTGATCGCTACCCGGAACAGCGCGTGTGATTGATGCGTCAGCTTCAGACACTTTGTGTCGGGAGCAGTGTTCGTGAAGTATTTGATAGGAGCCGTTGGCGGTGTCGTCGTTTTGTTGCTCGTGTTGATCGTCGGCTCGTATACGGGCTTCTACAACGTGAGTGCGGAAGCGCCGCACACGCTTGCCATGACTTGGTTTCTCGACAACACGAAACTGCATTCGGTCCGCGGTCGTGCTCGCGTGATTCGGGTGCCGCAGTTCAGCGCAGCGCAGGTTCAGGAAGGCCGCGAGCATTTTCGGGAGATGTGTATCGGTTGCCACGGTGCGCCTGGCATTCGTGGTGAAGGTGGCGGCGACATGCGTCCCGAACCGCCACCGCTGCTTTCAGCCGCCTCGCGATGGAATGACGCCGAATTGTTCTGGATTCTTCGCAACGGCATCAAGATGTCTGGAATGCCAAGCTTCGGTGCCTCACACAATGAGGCCGAGCTGTGGAGCATCGTCGCACTGTTACGTGAGCTGCGGACCATGACGCCAGAGCAGTATGCGCGGGACTTCGGGCGCACCGCCGGCCAGATTCAGGAAGCGGCCGTCGCCGTCGGTTCCAAACGAATCGAGGAGGCCAGATCTCAGGAAGCGCAACAAGAACAGCAGGACCAGCAACAGCAGCAGGCGGTTGAACATCAGGAGAAGACGCCAGCAATGCCCAAGCGCAGTCGCAACCAGAATCCGCCGGGTCAGCCGTGAGTGCGGCTGACGGCATCACATGTTGATCGGCGATGAGCGTGTGGCGCGTTGCCGCCGATGAATGATGAGTGCAGGTGCCCCGTTCGGACACCTGCATAGCGAAGCGTCAGTCGCGGGGCGAGCGATTCGTGGGCCGCAGCGACAGCCCGAGTCGGAACGCGTGTTGCCGGACCGAGGCTTCCGTTCTGCGTAGTTTCACGCCGATCACACGAGTAGGTGTGTTCTGCTTGATGAGTGTCTTGAGCTGTTTGACATCGTCACTCGACCATCGAACGAGCTTGCTCGTCTTTCCTTTCTTGGCCGCAGTGCGAGTGGTCGATTTACGTGATTGTTTTCGGACGGGTTGCTTTCGAGCCGATTTTTTTTGAGCCATGGTGTCCTCCGCTGCAGCGAATCGTGCGCAGCGATGCAATCGTTCGCCGTGTACGTGAGTTCCACACATGGACGCTGGATTCACGTGACGGCCTGCGAGTGACATTGCGGCGGAGGACGCACGTCTTCGGTGAGAGTTGAGGAGTTCGCTCATGCGGCGACGACGCAGGCAACGCAGGCCCATCAAAGGCACGATCCGATCCTGGAAGGATTTGGCCGCGCTCATCGAGAAACTGGCACATCAGGACACCACATGGATTTTTCGCGGCGAGCCTTCAGAGACCTATGAGCTGCGGCCTGCGAGTGGCCGACAAGGGGATGCCGCGGGTCGTGTGCGGATCTTCAAGTACGATGTGAATCGTGAAAGAGAAGCGTTGCGCCGCTTCATGTACGACGCGCAACCCTACGTAGGATTCGCGCCGCGCTCCGCACTCGAGTGGTTGGCCATCGCGCAGCATCATGGGATGGCCACGCGGCTGCTCGACTGGACAGAAAGCCTTCTGGTCGCTGCGTTCTTTGCGGCGGACCAGGCTGGCACGCGCGGTCACGCGCTCATCTATGGAACTTCCGGTTTGCCAGTCCTGGATCCAGAGGATGCGCCCGATCCATTTTCGATCGAGGAAGTCTCCATCTATCGACCGCGTCACCTCGATGTGCGCATTGCGGCTCAACGAAGTGTTTTCACTGTTCATCCCGACCCGACTGCTGCCTTCGAAAGTCCTGACTTGCATGCATGGAAGGTCTCGCAGGATGCCTGTCGCGATTTGAAAGTTGTGCTGGATGCCTGCGCGATCAACTACGCATCGCTGTTCCCTGACCTGGAAGGGTTGGCTCGTCACATCGGCTGGCGCTACAAATGGGGGCGCTCGCAGGGCTATGTCGCGGCAGACAGGCAGCAGTGAAACCACGCGAGCCTCGCGATCGGGTCGATCTCTCGAGCAAGGTTCAGCCATGAGCAGTGCAATAGCTGCCGCTGTTCAACGCTGGTCGTTGTCATTGCTGTGCTCCAGCAAGCCTTCAATTCGAAGAACGTCGCGACCTCAAGCGATGCTTCTGCTGCACTCGCACTCTCCATTCGATCCGTAGGGAACCGGACCCTCACTTCGTAGGTTACCTGTCGCCCACCGTGGGCAATTACCTACGAAGGACGTATGCGTGGTCTGCCTCTGCTGCTGATTCTCGCGTTTGGTTCGGCTCACGCCAGCGAATGGCGACTCGGGCTCGGGTATGCCACCGGACTTGAGGATGTGACCAATCTGTACGAGGACGACCTGCGAGCAACCGGCCAAGATGCGAACGTCGATCTCAAATTCCCGGTGGGCTTGGCTGCGTCCTATACGTATGACTGGGTTTCCGGAATGCGACTCGATGTGGGCGTGGGTCCGGCGTTTTCGATTGGCGGAGTCATCGATCATTTCGAACTGCCGTTGTCGGTCACGGCTGGATACAGCTTTGCGCCCGAAAGCGACGTGTCGGCCTATGTCCGGCTTGGGCTTGTCCATCACTTTGCAAATGGTGATCGATACGTGAGCTCGACTCCCGGCTTGTTTGCCGCGGTGGGCGTCGACTTCACGCACCTGACGCTCGAGATCGCGACAGACCAATCGGAACTCGAGTTCGACACATTGTCGTGCACGAGCGGTGAATGCACCCCGGCGCGAACCCAACTCAACACCTATGACGTGATCGCGAGCGTGTACTGGCGCTTCCGGTTGTTTTGATAGCGGGGAGAGCGGTGATGGGGCGCAACATTATTTGCGGGATGATGATGCTCGTGCAGACGGCGTTGCTTGCCGGCTGTTCGAACGGCAGTGCGAGTGTTGCAGGCGGAGCTTCGGGCGAAACGCCTCCACCGACGGTCACGCCGACCCCGACACCGACTCCTACTCCAACTCCGGTTCCGACGCCGACTCCCACGCCGACGCCAGCTCCGACGCCAGAGCCGACACCGACTCCAGCACCAACGCCCGTTCCAACGCCGACGCCCACTCCAACACCCACACCGGTTCCGACGCCAACGCCTGCACCTACGCCAACACCGACTCCTCCTCCGATTCCCGAGCCGCCGCCTCCTGAGCCTGAGCCCTCCGATCCACCAGCGGCAGCGATGGCGGGTTACTGGCAAGGCACGGTGACTGAAGGGAAGGATCCTAATCGCGCGCGCAGTGCGGAAGCGCTCGTCGACAGCGATGGCAACATTCAATTCATGGTGTTGCAGCGAATGGACCAGCCAGATGCCAATCCCAGCTTCGTACTGCACGGAAATATCTGTTGTGAGGACAGCTACGAAAATCCGCTGCCGGGAAAGCGTTATCTGAACACGCACGACGACGACGGCAAGGTGAGTGCCTCGCTCGAGGATGGCTTGCTGGTCGGAAAATTCGAATTTCGTCAACGCCGCTACGAGTTCAGTTTCGCTCGAGGTGCTGCGTATCGATCAGCGCTGTCACTGTCGCAAGTGGCAGGTGTGTACAGTCAGACCGAAACCACTCTGTTCGGTATCTCCTCGACGCTCACGCTCGCCGTCGATGCACACGGCGTTGTGACTGGTTCGCATACGAATGGATGTGCGTACAACGGTCGCATCGACATTCCAGATCCGAGTCACAACCTGCTGCGGCTCGAAGTTGAAATCACCGGCTGCGGCGAGACGCTCGCGAGTTCACGGGATTGGAATGGAAAGTACGAAGGGCTGGGAATGATGAAGAGAGACAATCAAGGAACGATGCTCTATCACAGCCTTGTGGGGTCTACCTGGTTTGGTCCACAGGAGCCGAGGAAGTAAGACACGCGTACGGGTCATGCACGCGGTCGCTTGATCGTTTTGCGCTTTGCTGTCAGTCGCGACGGAATCTCGCGATATAGAACCTGACAGTTGTTGCAGAAGAAGCTGCGACGTCGCGTCTTTCCGAGCTCCGACAACTCGAAGGGAATATGGCAGCGCGGACACATCTTCCTGGTGTGAGCGAGCCAATGCCGTTTCAAAACACCCGCCTTCTTCCAGTCCAGAAATTCAAAGCTGTACTGCCGAGTCTGATCGACCAACGCACGAAGTTTGGCGGACGGCAATGCACCGATGTTCGAGAGCGGATGCACGCGAATGCGGAAGAGCACTTCATTCTTAATGATGTTCCCCGCTCCCGAGAACACTGTCTGATCGAGTAGAGCATCGCATGCGAGTTGCTCAGGGTTCGCTCGCAAGCGCTTGCGCGCTTGAGCTGCGTCCCATTGATCCGACATTACATCGGCACTCCAGTCGTAAGCCGCCTCCAGATTTCCTTCAATGATCCGAATCGCGCACGCATAGAAGTTGATCTCGCCGCGTGCGAACTCGAGCCTCAACTTCGGCTTACCGGGCTTGCGTGCGTCGATCAGATAGCTGCCAAACAGCAGGAAGTGGATTCGAATGGTGAAGCTCGCGAACTGAATCAAGAAGTGTTTGCCCCAGCTGCGAAACGCGATCACGCGCTCGCCTGAGATGCGCTGCATGTCGATGCCTGCGTTTCCTGATGCGCGAACAACCTTC
>JBJMWN010000296.1:0-3244 GCA_045810085.1 Povalibacter sp.
CTTCTCGTAGGCGATCGCGAGCGGCGCCATGTCGGTCAGCTTGATGAAGCCGAGTTTGAGCTGCTCCTTCTCGAGCTTGAGCTCAGCGGCTGCGGCCGTTCCCGCGATCACGACACATGACATCAACAACGTCCGCATCCACGCGATCACCATGACAGCCCGCTCCCTTTCACCTTTTTCACGCGCAAAAAAAAACGCCCCCGACCTCGAGCACTGATTGATGTGCTCTGGTCGGCGGCGTTGCCCAGCAAGCCCGCTATTGGGCCTGCTCATTTCGGTGGACGAGCAACAAGTCGCTCATCCGGTTTGCGATTCACGTTGCAACTGCTATGCCACTACTCCTCACTCAGGAATTCCCTTGAGTTCACTCGCACGCCTGTCCAGTGCGAGCCTGCTTTTGATCAGGAACGGAGCACACGCGATCGTGGATCGCACGAAGTTCGTGCAAGAGCGAGGCCTTCGCAAGGCTCATCCAATACCGGATCAACGGTCGATCAGCGTCGGAGATCGTTTTCAGAACGTTCAAAAACAGGGATGTTTTTGTACGAGCCTACAGGGATGTATTCACGGCGTTTCTGGAAAGAACTCGCGGCGTGAGTCGCTGCCACTGACGCTCGATCCTCATCTAGAGAAGACAAGACATGATGATTAGATACACGCCTCTTCTATTGCTTTGCCCTGCCCTCGCGATCTCTGCGGAGAATTTCAAACTCAACGATCAGGGTTACTTCGAGCGCCTCGGCATCGATGTCATGGTGGGACAGGACTATTACCCTGAAGGACACCAGGGTGGTCTGAGCATCCTGATGCACGATGAACGCGTAGCCTCCAACGGCGATGTACGGCTCGAGCCTGCACCCGGTCAATGGTCGCCGATTCCGAAGCCCGGCAATCGCACCGTGGATCAGGCGAATCAGCAGATCGTCTCGCACCTCGCTTATCCCGATCCTGATCGCGATCGAAAAGGCTTCAACCCGATCGTCTATCCCGATCTGAACATGGGTTATACGGTGCGAGCCGTGCCTGACGGTGAGTCCATTCGCATCACGGTGGATTTCGATCAACCTGTCCCGAAGGAATGGGTGGGTAAAGTCGGCTTCAATTTAGAGCTGTTCCCCGGACTGTTCTTTGGTCGTTCCTATCATCTGGGCGAAACAGAAGGCGTATTCGCGCACCAGCCAAGCGGGCCGGGTTCCACCGATGAGAAAGGCAACTATGAGCTGGCGCCGCTCGCGCACGGCAAACGCCTGGATGTCGCTCCGGAAACATCGCTCTATCACCTGACCATCGAATCGATCCGCGGCGGTGAAATTGAATTGCACGATGGTCGCGGCAATCACAACAACGGTTGGTTCGTCGTGCGTGCGCTGGCACCGGCTGATGCGACCAAGGATGCGATCGAATGGAAGATCACACCGCACGCACTTGAAGGCTGGATGCGCTCGCCTGTCATACAGGTATCGCAAGTGGGCTATCACCCCGATCAGCCGAAACAGGTCGTGATCGAAATGGATACGCGTGACACGCACCGCGAGAATGTGAAGCTGCAGCGTATCGAGGCGGATGGAACGCTCAAGACGATCATCGATCGCAAGCCTGATGAATGGGGCCGCTTCCTGCGCTACCAGTACGCGCGAGTGGACTTCACAGACGTGAAGACTCCTGGCATGTACCTGGTTCAGTACGGCGAACAGACGACTCAACCCTTCCGCATTCACCCTGAAGTGTTCGAGCGTCAGGTATGGCAACCCACGCTGGAATACTTCCTGCCTGCGCAGATGTGCCATATGCGCGTGCAGGAAAAATATCGGCTATGGCATGGCGCCTGTCATCTGGACGACGCGCGTATGTCGCCGGTCTCGCATAATCACTTCGATGGATATCTGCAAGGCCCTTCGACGCTGACCAAATTCCAAGCTGGGGATCCTGTGCCCGGACTCAATCGAGGCGGCTGGCACGATGCGGGTGATTGGGATTTACGCGTGGAGTCACAGGCGGAAACCATTCATGGGCTGGCGCTCGCATGGGAGCTGTTTCACGTCGACTACGACAACACCAGCATCGATGAGAAGAATCTGGTCACGGAAATTCATCAGCCTGATGGCAAGCCCGATGTGCTGCAGCAGATCGAACATGGCGTGCTCAGTGTGGTCGGTGGTTATCGATCCATGGGTCGGTTGTATCGCGGCATGATCGAACCGACGATTCGCCAATATGTGTTCCTGGGTGATGGCTCGAACATTACGGACAACGTCGTGTTCGATCCGAAAAAGACGCCGGAAGCCAGTGCGCCACCCGTAGGTCTGCCGGGCTCGCCCGATGATCGCTGGGTCTTTACTGAAAACAATCCGCCGCGCGAACTGGGAGTCGCTTCTGCACTTGCTGCTGCCTCACGTGCATTGAAGGGCTACAACGACGAACTGAGTCGCGAATGCCTGGAGGTCGCCGTCGCACTTTGGGATCGGGCTCAGCCGAAGGATCCGATGATGCGCGTGGCTGCGGCTGCCGAGTTGTTGCTCACCACCAAGGATCCGAAGTACTCCAAGTTCCTCATCGCGCAACGCAAAGGCATTGCAGAACGCATCGATCGTGTAGGTTGGGTCGTCGGTCGCACGTTGCCGCTCGTCCACGATGCTGCGTACACAAAGACACTTCGAGATGCGGTTCGCGTTTATCGTCAGAAGGTGGATGTGCTCGCGAAGGACACGCCTTATGGCGTTCCTTACAAGCCGGATGTGTGGGGTGCAGGTTGGACGATTCAGGAATTCGGCTTCGATCAGTGGATGCTCCATCTCTCGTTCCCTGATCTGTTCCCGCCGACCTATGCACTTCAGGCGCTGAGTTTCATTCTCGGCGTGCACCCGGGTTCGAACACCGCATCGTTCGTATCGGGCGTGGGCGCAAACTCGCTGCTCACCGCGTACGGATTCAATCGTGCGGATTGGTCGCACATTCCAGGTGGCAGCGCGTCAGGAACCGCGCTCATTCGACCCGACTTTCCGGAACTCAAGCATTGGCCATTCTTCTGGCAGCAGACTGAATATGTGCTCGGCCGTGGCACGACCGACTATCTGCTGCTGGTGCTGGCAGCCAATCAGGTTCTGAACAAGGCGAAGTGAACGGGTCAGCGTTGTGGGTTCGACTTGAAGTCGAACCCACAGCGAAGCAGCGCGTGAGCTCCGGCAAGAGCCGGAACTTCAACATATGCGCTGTTGGATGAACCTTAGGTACCGGACTTGAGCTG
>JBJMWN010000297.1:0-8290 GCA_045810085.1 Povalibacter sp.
ATTTACAGAGCCATCCTGGAGGACCGCCGCGATGCCCAGCCGTTCATCATTCATGACGGCCCACCCTATGCGTCGGGTCAGGTGCATGTCGGCATCGGTCTGAACAAGATCCTGAAAGACGTCATCGCCAAGTTCCACTCGATGCGCGACAGGCGCGTTCCGTTCGTTCCGGGATGGGATTGCCACGGTCTGCCGATCGAGCATCAGATCGAGAAGACTCGCGGCAAGGAAGTGAAATCGCTCGAGCCGCGCGCGTTCCGCAAGGCTTGTCGTGAATATGCGATGGAGCAGGTGAACGGTCAGCGCGAAGACTTCAAGCGACTCGGCATCATGGGCGATTGGGAACGCCCGTATATGACCATGCAGCCGCGTTACGAGGCCGAACAGTTGCGTGCGTTCGCGCAAATCCTTCGCAACGGTCACGTGTACAAAGGCCTCAAGCCCGTTCACTGGTGTCTTGATTGTCGTTCCGCGCTGGCCGAAGCCGAAGTCGAGTACGAAGACAAGACATCGCCTGCTGTCGATGTGAAGTTCACGGTGAAGGACGGCGCGGATGTTGCTCGACGTTTTGGATTGAATGCGCCGTTGAAAGCACGTGCGAGTATCGTGATCTGGACAACAACGCCATGGACGCTGCCCGCAAACCAAGCGGTCGCGTTAGGCGCGCAGATCAAGTATTCGCTCATCGATATCGGATCGGAGTTGCTGATCCTTGCGAGCGAGCTCGCGGCATCAGTACTCGCACGTGCAGGAATCACTGAATCGAAAAGCGTTGCAGAAGTCACGGGTGATGCGTTGGAAGGTGTTGCACTCGCTCATCCTTTCTATGACCGCACTGTCCCAGTGATCCTGGGTGAGCACGTGACGCTCGATGCGGGTACTGGCGCAGTTCATACGGCGCCGGGGCATGGCCAGGAAGACTATGTCGTTGGGCTGAAGTACAAACTGAAGATCGATAATCCTGTCGGAAGCGACGGTCGGTTCGTCGCCGGAACTGCCTTCTTCGAAGGTGAGCGTGTATTCGATGCGAATAAGCACGTGATCGAAGTGCTCAAGGAACGCGACGGGCTTCTGCATGAGGCAGTGCTGCGTCACAGTTATCCGCATTGCTGGCGTCACAAAACGCCGGTGATCTTCCGCGCCACCGCACAATGGTTCATCAGCATGGAGCAGGCGGGCTTGCGCAAGTCCGCGTTGAGAGAGATCGGCAAAGTTAAGTGGATGCCTGCATGGGGCGAGAGTCGCATCGGCAACATGATCGCGGATCGTCCCGACTGGTGTATCTCGCGTCAGCGTGTCTGGGGCGTGCCGATTCCACTCTTCACTCATAAAGCGACGGGTGAACCGCATCCACGTTCGGCGGAACTCGCAGATCAGGTTGCAACGATCGTCGAGAAAGACGGCATCGACGCCTGGTCAGATCTCGATGCAACGCAGTTGCTTGGCGCCGAAGCGTCCGACTACGAGAAAGTCACCGACATCATGGACGTGTGGTTCGACTCCGGTGTGATGCATCACTGTGTCACTGCCATGCGTCCCGAGATCACTGCGCCTGCAGATCTGTATCTCGAAGGATCGGATCAGCATCGCGGTTGGTTTCATAGTTCATTGCTGACTTCTGTGGCTCAGCATGATCGCGCACCTTATCGCGCAGTGCTCACGCACGGTTTCACCATCGACGAGAAGGGACGCAAGATGTCCAAGTCGCTGGGCAACGTGATCGTGCCGCAGAAAGTCGTCGGAACGCTCGGCGCTGACGTGCTGAGGTTGTGGGTGGCGGCGACCGATTACGCAAATGAGATGAGTCTGTCCGATGAGATTCTGAAGCGTGTCTCCGAGTCGTATCGTCGAGTCCGTAACACGGCGCGGTTCCTGCTCGGAAATCTCGCGGGATTCGAGCCGGCTCACGATCAACTCCCTGTCAACGAACTCGTTGCGATCGATCGTTGGGCGTTGTGGCGCACGCAGCAAGTTCAGGAAGAAGTGATCGCGGCCTATCGCGATTATCAGTTTCATCTCATCTATCAGAAGGTGCACAACTTCTGCAGCGTCGATCTGGGTGGTTTCTATCTGGATGTGCTGAAAGATCGGCTCTACACGTCACCTGCTAAGAGTGCTGCGCGACGTTCTGCACAGACTGCGATGTTCTGGATCGCGGAAGCACTGGTTCGCTGGTTGGCGCCCATCCTGTCGTTTACTTCGGAGGAGATCTGGCGATCGCTGCCAGGCGCTCGCGGCAAATCAGTGTTCTTTGAAACGTGGGCACAGTTGCCACAGGGTGCCGGGAGCCGCCCGTCGCTCGATTGGGATGCGATTCTCGATGTGCGTAGCGCGGTGTCTCGCGAATTGGAGAAAGTTCGCAACAGCGGAGGCATCGGTGCGCCGTTGGACGCAGAAGTCGATCTTTACGTCGGACCCAAGTTGTTCGATACGCTCGCGCCGTTGGGTGCGGAACTTCGCTTTGTGTTCATCACTTCAGAAGCGCGCGTGCATCCCGCATCGGAGTGTCCTGCGGATGCCATCGCAGCTCAGGAAGATGATCGCAACGAAGCATGGATTTTGGTTCGACCCACGCAGTACACGAAATGCGTGCGCTGCTGGCACAAGCGTCCCGATGTCGGTGTGAATGGAGAGCACCCTGAAATCTGTGGACGTTGCGTGACGAACCTGACCGGTGCCGGCGAGCCCAGGAAGTTCACGTGAGGCGCCGAGTCACCGTGCGTCACAGCTGCGAAGCAATTCAATGAGCAACAACGGTCTTTCGAAGGTCTGGTTTCATCCCACGCGCGGCGCGAGCAACTGGCTGTGGTTGTCCGTGTTCGTCGTGCTGATCGATCAGGTCACCAAAGCTCTGGTCGTCAGCGGCATCAAGGCGAAAGCGAGCTATGCATTGCTGCCCATTCTCGAAATCGTCTACCTGGAAAATCGTGGAGCTGCCTTCAGCATGCTGCACGATGCCGGCGGCTGGCAGCGCTGGTTTTTTATCGCACTCGCTCTGATCGTGAGCGTCGTGCTGATGGTGTGGATGCGCAAGATCCGTACACCCGAACAAACGCTACTCGCAGTCGGTCTGTCGCTGGTATTGGGTGGAGCGCTCGGTAATGTGATCGATCGCGTCTGGCACGGCTACGTGGTCGACTTCATCTACTTCCATTGGCGCAGCTGGGATTTTCCAGCCTTCAACATCGCCGATACCGCCATCTCGATCGGTGCGGCCTGCTTGTTGCTCGATGCTCTTCGTGAGAGCGGCCGCGACAAGCTGGACAAAGGCGCGCCGGCTGCGCAGACGGAGAAGAAGTAGTGCAGATCCTTTTAGCAAACCCTCGTGGCTTCTGTGCTGGTGTCGATCGCGCGATCGACATTTTGGAGCGCGCCATCGAGTTATTCGGCGCGCCCATCTATGTGCGGCATGAAGTCGTCCATAACCGTTACGTCGTCGATCGCCTGCGCAACATGGGAGCCGTGTTCGTCGAAGAACTGAATGACGTGCCCGCAGGCGCCACCGTGATCTTCAGTGCTCATGGTGTTTCGCGCGCCGTGCAAGATGAGGCGCGTAATCGCGGGCTGAAAGTGTTCGATGCGACATGTCCTCTGGTGACCAAGGTACACATGGAAGTGTTGCGCTACGCGCGCGAAGGACGTGAAGTGGTACTGATTGGGCACGAAGGACATCCAGAAGTCGAAGGCACGATGGGTCAGTTCGACAGTTCGTTCGGTGGTCGCATCATCCTGGTCGAAACACCCGATGACGTTGAGCATGTGGAAGTCAAAGATCCTGCGCGCCTTGCGTTTGTAACGCAGACGACGCTTTCAGTGGACGATACACAGCTCGTCGTTGAAGCCATGCGCCGACGCTTCCCGCAACTCGCAAGCCCTCGCAAGGAAGACATCTGCTATGCCACTCAGAACCGACAGGACGCGGTAAAGCAGCTGGTCGAGCGCTGCGATCTGATCCTGGTCGTCGGCTCGCCGACGAGCTCCAACTCCAATCGCCTGCGCGAGATTGCAGAGAAGGCAGGCATTCCGGGCTATCTCATCGATGGACCCGAGGACATGAAGCAGGAATGGTTCGAAGGTAAAAAGGCGGTGGGTGTGACCGCAGGCGCTTCGGCTCCGGAAATTCTGGTCGAGCGCGTGGTGTCGAAGATTCGTGAGTGGGGTGGTGATGCTCCCGTGAATCTCACCGGTCAGCAGGAGAGCGTGGTCTTCAGTCTGCCTCGCGAATTGCGTGTGCCGTTACCTGCGCGTCCATCCACTCTTCAATAACGCGCAACAAATCAAGGCTCGGGCTGAACTCGCACCACATACGATGCTGCGCCCGAACCTTCGGCTGACCAGCTCACTGCAACCACGTACGTCGGCGGATTTGTGCTGAGATCGCGAGTGATCGCACCGGTGCCGCTCGGTAAGTTCTTCTCAACTTCATCCTGCCAGCACGCGGCTTCCTGAGCTGCTGCCTGCTGTGGCTTGGGGCTTCGTGGCTCTTGCACACAGAGCACGCCAATCACGCTCGCGTAGCCTGCTCGTCCGGTTGCATTGGCTTTCACCCGATCAGCCATGCTCAAGGCGAGACGCTCGGCCCGCGCGCGAGGATCGTTGTCGAGCTCGTTTTGAACAGCTTCACCATATAGTGAAGCGATGCCGATGAGTCCGATACCCAGTACCAGCACGGCAGCGATCACCTCGACGAAGGTAAAGCCTCGGTGGCGTCGTGACGAAAGAGAGAACATCGGGCTCTTAACGATTCGCCGACACAATTGATATCGAGGTTTGGGGAGCGACTCCACGGCTTGCTGCTTTGCTCCGAAGACGCGCGGCAGTGTACAGCTTCATGCGAAGCCGAAGTGAGTCTCAGGCGAGCGGGCACTTGAGAGGTTTGTTGTTCGAATCCTTCTGTGCAATGCGAGGACGTCCTGTGTGACTAATGATGATGGCGCGCGCTTGTGAGCTGCCGCGTGCATCGCAGAACACGATCGTGCCGTTCACGACTGCCTGCGTGTATCCGCGAAACGAATAGGCGGCTCGATTGGAAGTAATGTGGCCGTTGGACCAGCCGCTATAGATCTGAATGATGTCCTCGTCCGCATCTCGTACGGGCAGATCATCGCGATCTTTATTGACGAACACGATCCAGCCCGCATTCCAATCCGCGGCCGTGTTCGAGCAAGACTTACTGTCGACTGACTTGCACAGGCTGACCACTTCACCCCGCTTGATGGCTTCACTGCGTGCGAGATACAGCGAATGCACGAAGCTGTTCACTGCCGCCGCTCGCTCGTTATCGCGGATCATGCCAGTGAAACTTGGGACTGCCATCGTGCCGAGCACCGCCATGATCGAGACCACGATCATCATCTCGAGCAGGGTAAAACCTGTATCGAATCGAGCTGCACGCATCCCTGCGCTTCCTTCTCTTGCCGCCCTGAAAACAAAATTGCGTGTTGAGGTTACGACCCATAGCCGGGCGGCCCGCGCTGATTTTCTGACGAATTTGCGCAGAAAGAGCTTGGCAGCGGGGCGCTCGGAGAGGCTCGGGAGGACTGCGGATCAGGCGCTCCCCGTGTCTGGGGCGCGACAAACCCTTCGGTCCGTGCGAGGAAACTCACGGCATGTCTGATACCCAGCGGACGGGCCGGAGCGTATGCTCGCTCTCGCCTTAAAACGCTATGAGAGATGGCTGTGAGCACGACATTTCAAGGATATTCCGCCTCGCTAAGTCGTGAAGAGATCATCGGTCAGCTGCAGTCCTGCGGCCTCAAACCGACCGACCAGCGGCTGCGCGTCGCAGAGATCCTGATGAAGGCTCCGACCCACATGACGGCGGAGCAGATTCTGGCCGCCGTGCGTGAAGGCGGTGAGCGCGTCTCCAAAGCGACCGTGTACAACACGCTCAAAGTTCTGGCCGACACTGGATTAGTGCGCCAGATCCACCTCGACCCAGAGCGCTCCGTTTACGACTCGACGCGAACGCCGCATCATCATTTCCACAACTTGGAAACCGGTGAGCTTCAGGATATTCGGCCCGAAGAAATCGAATTCAGTCGGTTTCCGTCCCTGCCCGAGGGAATGGAGGCCGAGGCGGTGGAAGTCGTGGTCAGGCTTCGCAAAAAGCGCTAAATAAGCCCGTTTCCGCCAGGCGCTGGCGGTTTGCCAGTGGGCCGTGTGTGCGTATACTGCGCCCCCTCGCGCCGGAGTAGCTCAGTTGGTAGAGCAGCGCATTCGTAATGCGCGGGTCGGGGGTTCAAGTCCTCTCTCCGGCACCAGCTTCCGTAACGCCGCGTCTCAAGCGCGGCGTTTTTCATTTATGGGGTGGTTCTTCGCGGCGTCTAGCTGCACGAGAACTCGCGACTGGGGAATCGCATCGAGTGACAAAGCCCAAGCGTTCACGATCAAGCCGTCGACTCACGACGAGCCGTATCTTTCTGTACCGGATGGCGGTGTTGCTGGCGTCTCTGGTCCTCGAAATCCTGTGGTGGACCTGCCGCATCCGCTACATCGATCTGGACAAGCTCAAGGGTCTGGCTCGAGAACACGGGGCTGTCGTGCCGGTGTGCTGGCATCAGCATCTGCTGCTGTGCGCTCGTTTCCTCGTCAGTGACAAGGTCTTGCCCATGAAGCCCGGCTTCATGATTTCTCCGTCTGTCGACGGTGAGGCGCCGAGCATGCTGGCTCGCTTCTACGGAGCGATAGTCGTCCGCGGCTCCGGAACGTACTCTGGGCTGCGAGCAGTGCGTGGAGCGCATCAGGCTCTCCAGGAAGGCATCTCGTTAGCCGTGACGCCTGACGGACCGCGTGGCCCACGTTTTAAGTTCAAGCCCGGCGCGATTTTCGCGGCACAGATCTCGGGCAAGCCTGTTATTCCGGTGGCCTATGCCGCAAAGCCCGCGTTCGTCCTGAAGACCTGGGACAAGTTCATCATTCCTGTTCCGTTCGGGAAGGTGTGCATGGCGATCGGCGAGCCCTACTTCCCACCGAGCGAGCTTTCGAGCGAACAGATGGAGCAGGTGCAGCGCGACCTCGAGACTCGAATGCGGGAAACCTTCAAGAAGGCGCAAGCGGCGCTTTAGCTGAAGGACAAGCTCGTTGGAGCCTGCGTGCTCACGGGCCTGCGCAATCCTCATCCACGCACTCATCAGATTCGATCTGAATCGTGGCGTGCTTGATCCCATAGCGTTCGGCAAGCACGGTCTTCGCTTCGCGCAGCACGTTCGAGTGATCGGCATTGAAAATCACAGATGCATGCATGGTCAGCAGGATGTCGTGCGGACCTACCAGCCAGGTGTGCACATGATGGACGTCGCGAATAGCCGGGATGCGCTGCTCCAGCGTTCGACGTAAGTCCGCGACGTCGAGTTCTTCAGGGGATCCTTCCATGAGAATGTGAGTGGAGCGGCGAATCAGTGCCCATGCGCTGCGGAGGATCAACAGGCACACGAACAGCGACAACAAAGGGTCGATCGGTGTCCAGCCGGTGTAGAGGATCACAAGGGCGGCGACGATCGCTGCGACTGATCCCAGTAAATCGCTCAGCACATGGAGCGTCGCGGCTGAGATGTTCATGTCGTGCTCATCGGCGCGCCGCAATAACGCGAACACGATCAGGTTGATGATCAGGCCGGCCGTGCCGATTTTCAGGATCGTGCTGCCGTCCACGGGTAGGGGGTGCATGAAGCGCTGGACGGCCTCTATGGCGACCCAGGCGGTCAGGAACACGAGAGCGCAGCCATTGACGAACGTCGCGATGACTCGCAGCCGCTGATAACCGAAAGTGCGTCGCAGATCCGCGGGCCGGGCAGCCAGGTGTACGGCCGCCCAGGCGAGAGCCAGGGCAGCGGTGTCCGTGAGCATGTGACCGGCATCGGCGATCAGGGCCAGCGAACCCGCGAGCAATCCGCCCGCGAATTCGACCAGCATGAAAGTACCCGTGAGGGCCAGGGCGATCGCGAGCGTTCTGGCTGACGCCTTTGAATGATCGTGAGAGTGGTCCGGGCCATGTCTGTGACCTGCGTGATGCGCATGGCCAGGGTCGTGCGCAACATCGTCGTGAGGATGCGTGTGATGATCCGAATGAGGCGAGTGCGCAGGCATAATGGGCAGATTAAGTCAGGGTCGAGCATTTACAAGTGGTTGACCAGCTGCCGAACGATCGCATCGCACGAGCTGGAGCGTCTAAGACAATAGCTGTCGCGAATCGAACTACCCAGGCGAACTGCGGCATCTTCGGCACGGATCATTTGCGGCATCGACGACATCCCCATCCTTACACACGGGCGGCCTTCAGATCTCATGC
>JBJMWN010000298.1:0-5791 GCA_045810085.1 Povalibacter sp.
GAAGGGAATTGCGGTGGTGAGCCCTGGCGATCATCGCCGTGACACACGGCGCACTCGCGCAGATAGATCGCTTTTGCCGTTTGGCCCACATCGTTGAGGGTGAGCGAGCCGAGCCAGGCCATCTCGTTCGCATTGATATAGAGCAGCCCGGATTCAGGATCGTAAGCCGGCCCGCCCCACTCGGCGCCTCCGTCCAATCCTGGATAGATCAACGTATCGACACCCACGCTCATTGGCGTGAAAGGGCCGCCCTGACGCAGTGTTGCAAGACGCTCACGCGCCCAAGCAGCGGCTTCTGGTGTGCGAGTCGTCATCCCATCAGGAGTGAGTCGTTGGCGCGCGTACGGGCCTGGAAATGTCGGCAGCGGTTGCGTTGGATGAGCGACCTCCCCGGGCACATCGCTTGATGGCACTGCCGTTTCAGCTACGGGAAAAACCGGCTGACCAGAATTGCGATCGAGCACGAACACATAGCCCTGCTTCGTCGTCTGGATCAACACATCGATTTTCGCGCGATCCTTTTTGATCGTTGCCAGCACTGGTGGCGTTGGCAGATCGCGATCGAACAGATCGTGATGCACGAATTGGTAGTGCCATCGGTAACGCCCGGTTGCAGCATCGAGTGCGAGAAGGCAGTTCGCATAGAGATTCGTGCCGTGCCGGTCGGCTCCGTAGAAATCAGAAGCAGCAGAGCCTGTGGGGATGTAGACAATGCCGCGCTTGGCATCGAGCGTCATGCCGGGCCAACTGTTCACGCCGCCGATGAACGTGTAGGCGTCCTTCGGCCACGTTTCATAGCCCTTCTCTCCTGGACCTGGAATGGTTCGAAACGTCCAACGCAATGCGCCGGATTTCACATCGTAGGCCCGGATGTAGCCAGGAGAGGCTGGCAAACTTTCAGAGACTCGACCGCCGACAATCATTAGATCGCGAAAGATCACGCCAGGTGTCGTCAACCGGACGGATTGTGCTTGCGCATCCCGATCGAGGCCCACGCGCAGATCGATACGGCCCTGATCACCGAACGAGGCAATCGCCTTGCCACTCTTTGCATCGAGTGCGTAAACGAAGTTGTCGACAGCAGCAAAGATGCGTTGCTCCTGACCGTGTTGCCAGAACATCAACCCTCGATTGGCGCCTCGACCTTCAATGCCGGAAGAAAATTTCCAACGCAACGTTCCTGTCGCGGGGTCAAGTGCGATGACTTCGTGAAGCGGCGTGTAACCGAAAACCTGGCCAGCTGCCATGAGAGGCTGCGTCTGTGTGTCGCCTTGCTGATGCGTATCGAACTGCCAGGCGGTTTGCAGCCGTTGCACGTTCGAACGATCGATCTGACGCAGCGATGAGTAGTGGCTTTTGTCCTGTGGTCCACCGTAAGCAGGCCAGTCTGGCGAAGAAGCAGCCTGTGCGAGTGAATGAACGGCGCCAAGAAGTACAGCGAGCACGATGCGAATGAAGTTCATCGCGCCACTGTAGAGCTTGCCTTGCGGGATGAACAGATCCGCTCGCCGTGCTTCAGAGAGTCGAGATCCAACCCGCGTTTTCATCAACCTTGCAATCCATCGAGCTCCATAGGCTGCATGGGCGGTCATCGAGCAGCACGCGAGTGTTGCGAAAGCCATGACCGGCCACCCAATCGACAGTGTCAATGACTTCCGGCTAAAGCCCGACCCACAAGTATGAAGCTGCGCACACACATTCAACTGCTTTCTCCGACACTAATGTCGAATCATGGGCCCGCGTTGTGGAGTTGGTATGCTTGCTCTCAACCCTTCGCACGGATCTTCTGAACACACCATGACTCGTTTCCTGCAACTGCTCATCATTACCGTGGGCTTGTCCGCGAGCTCTTTCTCGAGCGCGGCGCGTCTGCAATCCGGCGAAGTTCATGTGTGGGAGACGCAGGAAATCACCTTGCAGGCCGCACGCGAATACGCAAATCCGTACACCGAGGTGGACTGTTGGGTGCAGCTCGAAGGGCCCGGTTTCAAAAAACGCGTGTATGGCTTCTGGGATGGCGGACGGACTTTCAAGATTCGCTTCGTAGCCACAGCGCCCGGCGATTGGACGTGGCGAACTGGATCGAGTCGTACAGATGACACGGGTCTCAACGGTGGCGCCGGCACGTTCCGAGCGATCGCCTGGGACGATGCGGAAATCGCCCAGAATTCGAATCGTCGTGGCTTCGTGCACGCGAGCGAAAACGGACACGCGCTGCGCTACGCGGATGGCACGCCGTTTTTTTTAGTGGGTGATACCTGGCTCGCTGCCTCGACCTGGCGCTTGCCGTGGAAAGGCATGCAGCCCGCAGCCGACTATGTCCCGGCGGAAGGCATCAGCTTCGAGGAAGCTGTTTCGTACCGAAAGCGGCAGGGCTTCAACTCGGTATCGTTTATCTCGGCGTTTCCGAATTGGGCAGCCGACCAGCGTGGGGCAACCTTCGCTAACAAAGACGGCGTGTATCTGCGCAATGCTTGGGAGAAGTTCGGTTCCTGGGCGCCGAACGCAAAGATCTCGACTGCGGATGGCGCAACCACCACTGCAAAAGACATGCACGACGAAGCCGGCAATCGTCCGTTCGAAGTCTTCGAGGATCGCGATGGCCTTGCGAACTTCGATCGAATCAATCCGAAGTACTTCGCGAGTCTGGACCGCAAGATGAAGTACCTGGCAAACGAAGGGTTCGTTCCTTTCCTGGAAACGATTCGCCGTGACAACGCGCCTTCGTGGAAAGCGTATTTCGACTTCAATGCTTCCTATGCGCGATTCGTGCAGTACCTGATCGCACGTTACGGCGCGTACAACCTGATCTTCAGCGGTATTCATCTCGACTGGATCCCGAAGGATTACAGTCTTACGGCCGATGAGTTCAACGCGGCACTCACCTATCACTTGAAGAAGTACGGACCGCTGCCCTACGGTCAGCCGTTCACGACACTGATCGATCGCTCTACTTACAAAGCGTTCGGCCATGCAGAGCACGCGCCCTGGCTCACCATGCACACCGTCGGAAACAATCCTCGCAATCATGCGATCTATGCATCCGTCGAGGAACTGTTCCGCCTGAAACCCGCATACCCTGCAGCCAATCTCGAGCCCTACTACACCGGCTGGAATCACGCGATCAATCGGCCGGGCGGAGAGACACCGGCGGAGAACTCCGAGCGCGATAACTATTTTGCTCGCGCGATGATGTATGGCTCGGTGCTGTCGGGAGGACTCGCGGGACATGTGCATGGCACTGCCGCTTATGACGTGACCAGCACCGGCGAGCCTGCTGGATGGCGTCCTCATATCTGGACGGCTTTGCGCTACGAGTCCGGATCACAGATGCAGTACCTGAAAGCCTTCGTGCTCTCCGAAGGTGATCGTTATCAGCAACTGCAACTGGCTTCGGGCGATATCAATCCACGCAGCATTGCGGATGCGCTCGATGACGGACTCGATGGATGGTCATTCCTCATGCGCACTGAGCAGCGCGATTTCGCCCTGGCCTTCTTCGAGAACAAGGCATTGCGGCCGCAGCTCAAAGGATTCACGGCCAATGCACGCTATCGCTGGCGCTGGTTCGATACTCGCAGCGGCCAGTGGAGCGAACCCATCGAGATCAAGGCAGATTCCTCTGGCGCATTGAAGAGTCCTGCTTTTCCATCAGGGGGTGAACAGGCCAGCGGCGACGTTGCTGTGAAGATTCTGCAGGTGATGTGATCAAGGCTGCGGCACGCAGCTATTCGCGCGCGCCGCGATTCTTCGCCACGATCGCAGCGAGGATGATCAGGAAAGCCAGCAGCCGGACCAGATAAATGGTCGGACTGCCTTCGTTCGGCGATTCGATGAAAAGGAAGGACACGCGGTTCAGACCTTCGATCGCGAAGGCTGCGGCAAACGCCAGGAACAATCGATCGTGCGTCCGCCGCCAGAAACGATAGAAGAACGCTGCGGCCACAAGCGACGCTGTGACAACGACACCGAGCAGAAATCCTTCGATCATGACTTCACTCGCTTTCGAAAATCAGACCGTAAAGCAGCAGCAGCATCGCGCCGGCCGCTGTCGCCAGCCGCAGCGTGTACAGATTCAGTTGAGGAAGAAGCATCAGGTCGACCCACAACAGCGCATTGGCAATCGTCAGTCCGACGAAACATAAGCCGCTCCAGAGAAGCAGCTTGGTCTTCGTCTGCAGATAAGCTCGCAATAGCAGCGACGCACACAACAGCGTCACGACCGTTCCCAGAAAATAGACCGCGGAGGCCATAGTCATTTCTCGCGTTTCAGCCGGAACGCTCGCGCAAAATCGCGCAGCGATCCGGAGGCTTTCGCATGAATGAGTTGTGAGACAGGAATCAGAGCGACGCGGTAACTGTGCTCGAGCATCTGCATCACGGGATGTGCACTCTCCCACTGTGCCGAGTACATGAACAGTTTGCCCGGCTGCGTCATGGTGAGCATTCCCCGCCGGGCCAGATCAGCCAGGATCGCCTTCGCGGTTTCAGTGTCGACATAAACACGAGCAGCGATGCGCTCAGCATCCCACTCGGTGGCCGCGCTCTGTCGCATGAGCAGCAGCGTCTCGAGATGCGGAACCGTCTCTATGTGGTCCTCGAGAAAGAGCACCACCTCATTCGGGATGAGTTCGCGCTGCATCGACGCGTCTTCTTTCTCTCGTTTCCGAGGCGCTGGAAGGGCGATAAACGTCGCGCCGTAGGGAAAGTTCCATGCTGCGCCATCTTTGTTTTAGGGCTTTGACCGGCCACGGAAATCATCCAGAAATCACTTGCACAGCGAGCACCCTCTGCTACCTTGGCCGGCAAATAAAACATCGCGGACCTCTGCCCAGCGCAATTGCGATGTGGCTTTTAAAGATGAGCCAGCGTCAGTGGCTCCCCAGCTTTCGACTTGCGGAGTCTTTGAATGGAAACCCAGGAACGAGTGCGCCGGCGCGCTAACGGCGAGCCCAAACGTGCGGCCGAATCTGAGCTCGATCTCAAGAAGCTGTTGCGAGTCCTGCAGGCCGTTCGCGACGGCGACTTCTCGGTTCGACTACCAAGTGATCAGACCGGCATTGCCGGAAAAGTAGCAGACACGTTCAACGAAATCGTGTCTTCGAATCAACGGATGGCGCGCGAAATCGATCGCGCAGGTCAACTGGTTGGCAAGGACGGCAAGACTCGCCATCGCGTCACCATCGATCGACGCTCAGGTTCCTGGGGCGAGATGGAAAAGTCCATCAACACGCTCATCGACGATCTGCTCTGGCCCACCTCTGAAGTCACTCGCACGATTACGGCTATCGCCAAAGGCGATCTTTCACAAACCGTCCGGCTCGAAGTCGAAGGCCGTCCGCTCAAAGGTGAGTTCCTGCGTTCCGCGAACATCGTCAACACGATGATCGAGCAGATGAGCGCCTTCACCTCGGAAGTGACGCGCGTGGCCCGCGAAGTCGGTACTGAAGGCAAGCTCGGTGGTCAGGCGTCCGTTCCCGGCGCCGCAGGCACCTGGAAGGATCTCACCGATTCTGTGAACTCAATGGCCGGCAACCTGACTGGTCAGGTCCGCAACATCGCCGACGTCGCAACCGCGATCGCCATGGGCGATTTGTCTCGCAAGATCACGGTCGACGTACGCGGCGAAATTCTGCAGCTCAAGGAAGCCATCAACACGATGGTGGATCAGCTGCGTTCGTTTGCATCCGAAGTAACACGCGTGGCGCGTGAAGTCGGCACCGACGGCAAGCTCGGCGGTCAGGCCATCGTGCCCGGTGTCGCAGGCACCTGGAAAGACTTGACCGACTCG
>JBJMWN010000299.1:0-4865 GCA_045810085.1 Povalibacter sp.
GACACCCCTGCCCGTCACCGAACCTCTTGCCCCGCCTGTCGCTCGAGCTCAGGGACCAGACCTCGATGCCATTGCGAATGCTCATCTGTTCGGTGAAATGCGGGCGGAGCAGGTCAGTGTTGCCGATGCACCGCAGACACAGATGAATCTGGTGCTCTCTGCAGTTTTTGCAACCAACGATCCTGAAAAAGGTCTCGCCATCATCGGCGAGTCGGCTGCGGCGGCGAATGTCTTTTCCGTTGGCGATGCCGTCCGACCTGGCACCAAGCTTCATGCGGTTTACCCCGACCGAGTGATCCTTGATCGCAGTGGCAAGCTCGAAGCGCTCGCACTGCCAAGTCAGAGTCTGGCGGGAGTGCAGATTTCGTCGGCGCCTGCCCGTCCGGCGCAATCGCAGTTCCAGGAAAACCTTCGGCGTATTGCTGAAACTAACCCGAGTGCTTTTGCCGAGATCGTGCGGCCTCAACCCGTTTTCGCCAACGGTGTGCAGCGTGGTTACCGGGTTTACCCAGGACGCAATCGTCAGCAGTTCGCACGGCTAGGATTACAGCCGGGCGATCTCGTGCTCGCGATCAACGGCACGCCACTCGACGATCCCCAACGCGGCATTGAGATATTCAATACGATGGGAACCTCCGACCGTGTCACCGTGACCGTCGAACGTAACGGCCAGTCGCAGGACCTGTCCCTGAACACGGCCCAAGTCAGCCTGCCAGATCCAGCTCAAACGGGGCCCGGTCAGAACTCAGGAGCGAAAGCGGGTCCGATTCCTGCTCCGTCTCGTAACGGCCAAGAACCACAATGAACACAACCATCAGCAAGGTTCGTGCATGACGATTTCGATCCCCAGAAGATCGCGTACGCGACCTCGTATCAGCACGCGTGGACTCCGACCGCTCCTGTTCGCACTCACGCTCAGCATGACGTGGTCGGCCGGATATACGCAGCAGCCCGCTCAGACCATTACACCGAATTTCAAGGACGCGGACCTCTCGCTGGTCGTGCAGGCCGTTCAGTCGATCACCGGCAAGACGTTCATCATCGATCCGCGAGTGCGGGCGCAGGTGACCATCCTTTCATCCACACCGATGAGCGCGGATGCGTTCTACAGCGCTTTCCTCTCCGTGCTGCAGGTGCATGACTTCGTCGCCGTGCCCTCGGGCAACGTAGTGAAGATCGTGCCAGCTCAGAACTCGCGGTGGATGCCGGGGAACGATCTGCCGAACACTGTCAGTTCGTCCTCCGATGAGATCGTCACGCAGGTGATCGCGGTCAAGAACGTCAACGCTGCAGCACTGGTCCCGGTTCTGCGTCCGCTCTTGCCGCAAGGTGCTCACTTCGTCGCTCACCAGAGTTCGAACACGCTGATCATCTCTGACCGCGCCTCGAACGTGAGTCGCATCGTGCACATCGTGCAGCGAATCGATCAGTCGGGCGATGAGGATGTGGACATCATTCGTCTGGAGAATGCGAGCGCCGCAGACATCGTACGTGTGATCAATTCGCTGAATACGGCTGCAGGGCCGCAGCAGGAAGTCGGCGCTGCCCAGGCCAAAGTAGTCGCGGATGATCGAACCAACAGTGTGCTGCTGTCCGGCGAAAAGTCACAACGGTTGCGCTTGAAGGCTCTGATTGCACATCTCGACACACCGCTCGAAGCGGGTGGGGACACGCAAGTACGTTATCTGCGTTATTCGGATGCGGAAACGATTGCCACCAAGCTCAAGGAACAGATCACAGGCATCGTGCAGGCAACTCCCGGCGGTCCCCCGCCTGCCGGCGGGGGCGCTGGCAACGCAGCAGCAGCCGACAAAGGCGTGACTATTTGGTCGGACGCGCAGAACAACGCACTCATCGTTACTGCGCCTCCGAAGATCATGCGATCGATCATGTCGGTCGTGGACAAGCTCGACATCCGTCGGCCGCAAGTTCTGATCGAAGCCATTCTGGTCGAAGTTTCGACTACGAAAGCAGCCGAACTGGGCGTGAACTGGGCTGTGGGCAACAAGGACTCCGACAGCACTGTTCCAATCGGCACGTTCAACCAGTCGGTCGGTAATGCCAGCATCGGCAGTATCGCAGCCGCTATTGATAATCCAGCGACACTGGCCAGCGCCGGACTGCCCACGGGTCTCACGTTGGGTGCCGGGCGTTTCCTCGACAACGGAACTAACTTCGCTGTGATTCTTCGAGCGCTGCGAGGCGATGCGAATACGAACATCCTGCAGACGCCCTCGGTCACCACTCTCAATAACGAAGAGGCGGAGATCAAGGTCGCGCAGGAAGTGCCCTTCGTCACTGGCCAGTACACCAATACGAGCGGCAACAACAATGGCTCGGTGAATCCCTTCCAGACCATTCAACGCGAGGAAGTGGGTACGATTCTGAAGATCACGCCGAAGATCAATGAAGGCGATGCGGTCACCCTGAAAATCGAGCAGGAGAATTCTGACCTTGCTTCAAGCACACAGGGCGCGGTGGATCTGATCACCAACAAGCGCACCATCAGCACGACCGTCATGGTCGAGGACGGCGGTGTGATCGTGTTGGGCGGCCTGATCCGCGATGCAGCGAACGAAACCGAGAACCGAGTGCCGGTGCTCGGTGCGATACCGATCATTGGCGAGCTGTTCAAGACTCGCAGCGGCAACAAAGAGAAGCGCAATCTGATGGTCTTCATTCGACCGACGATCCTGCGTGATGCTACTCAAGCCGCGGTCGAAACAAATGCGAAGTACAACGTGCTGCGCAATCAGCAATTGACCCGCCGCAAAGGCAAGGTCTCGTTGCTTCCGGGCGAACGCCAACCCTTGTTGCCGCCTATCGAGGATCTCTCGCGCTATGCCGATCCGACGGCGGGTTCTGCACCGCCTGCACCGGGTACGGACGAAACACTAATGGTCCCGCCGACGCAGACGAAGCCGCTGCCGCCGGAGTCACCTCAGCCTGCGCCAAACGAAACGACGCCCGCGCAGCCCCCTCCACCCGTACCCGAAACGAACGAGACACCCAAGCCGCAATGACGCCCGCCGTTGGAAAAGCTCGCGTTGCGGAAGATGCTATCAAGGAGGTCGACATGAGCGTCGACGCTGCAACCCTTTCGCTCGCCCTTGTGGAAGAACCACCGCCCACGGCTGTATTGCCTGCTGCAGCGGCCGCAGGCACACGCCTGTCGTTCGCATTCTGCAAGCGTCATGGCGTGCTGATCCAAGGCGTGAAAGACGGAATTGCCGAAGCCGTCTATCGCGTGGGTGCACAGCCCGCGAGCATCGCCGAGGTTCGGCGCGTTTTGGGTCTGCCGCTGCAATTGCGACGCGTGGATGCCGACCAGTTCGATGCCTTGCTGCGCAAGGAATATGAAGGTGGCAACAGCACGGCGATGCAAATGGTCGAGGGACTGGAGGACAACACGGATCTCGCTCATCTGGCTCAGGATCTGCCTGAACCTTCTGACTTGCTGGAAAGCGATGATCACGCGCCCATCATCAAACTGATCAACGCGATCCTCACCCAGGCCGTCAAAGACAACGCCTCGGATATTCATATCGAGCCGTTCGAAAACCGGCTGGTGGTTCGTTTTCGTGTCGACGGCGTGCTGCGTGAGGCACTGCAGTCGCGTCGAGCCGTCGCACCGCTCGTCGTCTCTCGCATCAAAGTCATGTCGAAGCTGGACATCGCGGAGAAGCGACTTCCGCAGGACGGTCGCATCTCGCTGCGCATCGCAGGCCGTGCGGTCGACGTCCGCGTATCAACAATCCCAGCAGGTCACGGCGAGCGAGTCGTGCTGCGTTTGCTCGACAAGCAGGCAGGCAGGCTCGAGCTCAACTCGCTCGGCATGGATCCGCGCTCGCAGAAGCTGATGGACGAGCTGATCCACAAGCCGCACGGCATCCTCCTGGTCACGGGACCGACCGGTTCGGGTAAGACGACCACACTGTATTCATCGCTTGAGCGCATCAACGACAACACTCGCAACATCATGACGGTCGAGGATCCGATCGAGTACTACATCGACGGCATCGGGCAGACGCAGGTCAACACCAAAGTCGAAATGACTTTCGCACGTGGACTTCGCGCAATCCTGCGACAAGATCCTGACGTGGTGATGGTCGGCGAAATTCGCGACCTCGAGACGGCACACATTGCCGTACAAGCCTCGCTGACTGGTCACTTGGTGCTCTCGACGCTCCACACCAATACCGCGGTGGGTGCCGTCACGCGACTGCGTGATATGGGCGTCGAACCGTTCCTGCTGTCATCGAGTCTGGTCGGAGTGCTTGCGCAGCGCCTCGTGCGCGTTCTGAACCCGGAGACGAAGGAGCCTTACGTCGCAGGTGAGTACGAACGCCGCTTGTTGAATGTGCCAGCCAATGCGCCCTCACCCACTCTCTATCGTCCCGGTACTGACAGCGCAGTGGGCTTCAAAGGACGCACCGGCATTTATGAGCTGGTCATGATCGACGACGCGATGCGAACCATGATTCATGACGGCGCGAGCGAACAGGAAATGGAACGTCACGCCCGTACGCTGACCCCAAGCATTCGCGATGACGGTCGCTCGAAGATCCTCTCGGGTGTAACGACCATCGAAGAAGTCTTGCGCGTGACGCGAGAAGACTGAAGCGACGTCCAGCCGCAATGGGTGCATTCGAATATACCGCTGTCGACACCGCAGGTCGCGAACGCAAGGGAGTTCTCGAAGGTGACACGGCGCGGCAGGTGCGCCAGTTGCTGCGCGAGAAAAACCTGCTGCCTGTGGCCATTCAGGAAGTGGCGCAGGAAGAAAAGAAAGAGCGCGGCTCATCCTTCACCTTCCGCGGGGGAGTATCCGCAGCTGATGTATCGCTGCTCACGCGGCAGCTCGC
>JBJMWN010000300.1:0-13038 GCA_045810085.1 Povalibacter sp.
CGTTCCTCTGATCGCGCTTTCCTTCTCCGTGCTGAAAGGCCTCGGCTATCACCGTGAGCTGGAACCAGTGCTCTTCACTTTTCTCGAACCGCTTGGCGACAAAGCCTACGAGATCACCGCGCAGGTCATGCAGTTCGTCGACAACGTCAGAGGCGGCGTACTCGGTTCGATCGGTCTGGTGTTTCTGCTGTACACCGTCATTTCGATGGTCCAGAAAGTTGAAGAAAGCTTCAACTTCGTCTGGCGCGTCGATCAGCCTCGCAGTTTCGGCCGTCGCTTCAGTGAATACTTGAGCGTGATGGTCATTGGTCCAGCTGTGATCGTCGGCGCGGTGGGTGTGCTCGCGTCCATGTCGAACAGCAATATCGTGCGCACGCTCTCACACTACGAACCTTTCGGTTCGATCCTTCTTGGTCTGGGATTGATTGCCCCGTACTTGCTCGTCATGGGGGTGTTCACGTTTCTCTATGGCTTCGTTCCAAATACTCGAGTGCGATTTCGTGCCGCACTGATCGGTGGTGCAGTAGCGGGTCTCGCGTGGGTTGCGATGGGAATGATCTTCGCCTCCTTCGTGAAGACATCGGGCGGCACGATGGTCATTTACGCAGGTTTTGCAATCGTCATCGTGGCGCTCATCTGGCTGTACACCTCATGGCTCGTGTTGCTGCTCGGCGCACAGCTCGCGTTCTATGTACAAAATCCGCAGTACCTTCGACCCGGACGCGGAGAAATCAGGCTCAACGCGAGTCTGCGTGAACGGGTCGCACTTTCGATCATGTATCTGATCGTTCAGGACTACGGTTCTACGAAACCTCGCTGGACCACCAACAGTCTGGCCGCTCATCTGGAGCTGCCTGGCGCTGCGTTAGGACCGATCGTCACTGCCCTCGAGGAACGAGGGCTGCTGGTCGTTGCAGAAGACGACACCTGGTTGCCGGCTCGCGATCCTGCTGCGATCAGCTTGTCGGAGGTGATCGATGCAATCCGCAACGAGTCGGCGGGCCCGCGACTCAGCCGCATTCGCGATATCGCGCCCGCAGTAGAAGCTGCGAGGCAAGCGGAGCTTGCAATGAATGAGACTCTGAGCTGCCGAACCATGCGCGAGCTCTGCAGCCAGAAGAGCGAGTGAGCCTCACCAGCCGAGTAACGCGATCAGCTCCGAATTCGCCGGATCACTCGCCGGCGATGGTCATGCGCTCGATCAGAATAGATCCGGTTCGCACACCGCCACGAGCATCGACATCACTGCCGACGGCGACAATCTGCTTGAACATTTCTTTCAGATTGCCGGCGATGGTGATCTCGTGAACGGGATAAGCGATCGCACCGTTTTCGACCCAGAAACCCGCGGCGCCCCGCGAATAGTCTCCGGTCACATTGTTGACGCCCTGCCCCATCAGCTCGGTGACGACCAGACCACGTCCCATTTTTTTCAGCAGCGCATCGAAGCTCTCATTCCCTGACTTCACGATCAGGTTGTGCACACCGCCTGCGTTACCCGTCGTCTTCAGCCCCAGCCTGCGAGCTGAGTACGTGCTCAGAATGTAACCATCGAGCACGCCGCCTGCGATCAGCTCACGATCTCGAGTAATGCACCCTTCACTGTCGAAGGGAGCGCTGCCCAATGCCTTGGGAATGTGAGGACGCTCTGACATCTGCATCCATTCCGGGAACACCTGTTGACCCGCAGCATCGAGCAGAAACGAAGCCTTGCGATATTGACTGCCACCGCGCACGGCACCGAGAAAATGGCCGATCAAACCACGCGCAAGCTCGGGCACATACAACACCGGAGCCGTCGTGGTCGACGGCTTGCGTGCATCGAGGCGACGCAGAGCACGTTGCGCGGCCGTGCGACCGATGCCTTCACCATCTTCCAGCTCGCGCCAGTCGCGCACGGAGCTGTACCAATAGTCGCGTTGCATCTCACCGTCCTGCTGCGCGATCACCACGCAACTCAGACTGTGAACCGTGCTCGGATAACCGCCGATGAAACCGAGCGAGTTACCGAACACGCGCAAGCCACGATGACTCGAGAGGCTGGCACCTTCAGAGTTTCCGATGCGCTTATCCGTATTCAACGCCGCTGCTTCACATGCGACGGCCATGTCGCGAGCTTCATCGGGTTCGATATCCCACGGATGATTGAGATCGAGATCCGGCACCTCGCGGGCGACAGTGTCAGGATCAGGCAGACCCGCGCATTCATCGGGAGCAGTGAATCCCGCGATGCTGAAGGCCTTCGCGACCGTTTCGCGAATAGCCTTGGCACTCAAGTCCGCGGTGCTGGCAGAGCCTTTCCGCTTGCCCCGATAAACGGTCACACCCATGCCGCGGTCGCGCTGGTACTCCAGTGTTTCCACCTCACCGAGACGTGCGGTGACCGACAAGCCCGTATCGACGCTGACAGTGGCCTCACTCTCCGTCGCACCGAGGCGCTTGGCCTCCTCGATTGCAAGCTCGACCAAACCCTGCAGGTCGGCCTGGTTCAGTGTGTGGGCTGCGGCAGGCGGCGCCGCCATCGAGGTGAGTGTGGACATCGCCAAATGTTAACAGGCGCCTGCGTCACGCATATCGCGGCTTTTCGAAGGAAGCGTCCAGACGTGTACAGTACGGCCCTTCTTCGTATTCCTTCTCTGACACTGCGCAGCTCATGACCGAACTGGACGACGAGCCCCCCAGCAAAAGTTCCCGTAAGCGCGCCAGCGATGATCTGCAAGCGCTTGGAGAGGCGTTGATCGACTTGCCTGAGAGCGAGTTCGATGCGATGCCGCTACCAGACAATCTGCGCGATGCAGTGGCATTGGCACGCAGGATCACTGCGCATGGCGGGCTGTACCGTCAGAAGCAGTACATCGGCAAGCTCATGCGCAAGATTGACGCAGAGCCCATTCGGGCAGCGCTGCAGTCGCGACACGACCGCGAACGCGTTGCGACACTGCGATTTCGTCGTCTGGAACAATGGCGTGATCGCATCGTGCGCGAGGGTCGACCAGCGCTCGATCAGTTCGCGAGTGAATGCGGTGGCGTGAAACCCGAGCTGATGAAGGAGCTCGCCGCCTTCACCGACAAGGCACATCGCGAGCACACTCAGTACGGTCAAGCCACCTCGAGTCGAGAGCTTTTTCGCAAGCTGCGAGACGCACTACCCGACTGATCCGGGCTTCGAGCAGCACCTGCTACAATTCATCCGATGAAACCACTCGTCGGCATCATCATGGGGTCCACATCGGACTGGGACACGTTGCAACCGGCAGCAGACATGCTGGCGCGGCTTGGCGTGGCGTATGAAACACGCGTGGTCAGCGCGCATCGCACGCCCGACCTTCTATTTGAATATGCTGCGAGCGCTCGAGAGCGGGGACTGGAAGTGATCATCGCAGGCGCGGGTGGCGCGGCTCACTTGCCTGGCATGACCTCTTCGAAAACGACCTTGCCAGTGTTGGGTGTGCCCGTGCAATCGAAAGCACTGAATGGCATGGATTCGCTACTCTCGATCGTGCAGATGCCCGCAGGCATTCCTGTCGGAACGCTTGCCATCGGACAGGCAGGCGCTACGAATGCCGCACTGCTCGCCGCCTCGATTCTCGCGAACAAGTATCCGCAGGTGCTGCAGGCGCTCGAAGCTTTTCGGCGCGAACAGACTGCCAAGGTACTAGCCCAACCGGATCCCGCGGTCGGCAAGTCTTCATGAAGATCGGCATCATCGGGGCGGGCCAGCTCGGTCGAATGCTGGCGCTCGCAGGCTATCCGCTGGGTCTTCGCTTCGTTTTCCTGGATCAGAGCCTGGATGCGCCGGGCGCTCAGGTGGGCAGCATTGTTACAGGCGCGTTCGATGATCCTGCAAAACTCGCAAAACTCGCGGAACAAGTGGATGTAGTGACCTTTGACGTCGAGAACGTGCCAGTCGAAGCCGTTCGCGACATCGCCAAGCAGAAACCCTTTCTGCCGCCGGTTGATGCATTAGGTGCGTCACAGGATCGGTTGATCGAGAAGACACTGTTTCGCACGCTCAAGATACCAACCCCCGAATTCGCGGCGGTCGACAGCCTCGAGGATCTTCGCGCGGCAACAGCACGCATCGGCATTCCCGGCGTTCTGAAGACACGGCGCTTGGGCTACGACGGACGCGGGCAGTTCTACCTGCGCAAACCAGGCGATATCGAAAAAGCCTGGGACGCATTGGGTACAGTGCCCTTGATCTATGAAGGGTTCGTAAACTTCACTCGAGAGGTTTCCATCATCGGGGTGCGCAGCACGCGAGGTGAATCGCGTTACTACCCACTCTCAGCCAACACGCATGCATCGGGGATCCTGCGGTACTCGATCGCTCCTTATCAGAACGCCGCATTGCAGAAGCAAGCGGAGACGTACCTGAAGCGACTGATGAAACACTTCGACTACGCCGGAGTACTCACGATCGAATTCTTCGTGCGGGGTGGAAAACTGATTGCGAATGAGATGGCGCCCCGTGTTCACAATTCGGGGCATTGGACCATCGAGGGAGCCCAGACCAGCCAGTTCGAAAACCACGTTCGGGCCATTCTGGGATTGCCCCTCGGGAGCACCCGCCCCATTGGCCACTCGGCAATGATTAATTTCATTGGAACAATCCCCCACCTTCAGAACATTCTGCGCGTGCAAGGCGTTCACTTTCATAGTTACGGCAAGGAGCCCCGACCGAATCGCAAACTCGGGCACTGCACCGTAACGGCAGCTTCAGCGGCGGCACGTGACCGGGCACTTAAATCCCTGATGAAACTCAAGGTGGGCTGAGCGTTCGTCCTGACCGGACACGCTTGCCAGATCCTGATGTGACATAGCTCGTGGCCCAAAGAGCCTGGAGTGCGTTTTTGTGTCCGTTCTTGTGTCTTACAGGGTTACCCTTAGACTTGTTCGTCGCCGTTCAGATCAGCCGGAGCTGCCGGCGCCGTAGGAAAACTCTGGCGGCTCAGGCTTGGATTGCGAGGGCTAGGATTGCGAGTTAGGGCTTCGAATCATCCATGTACTTAGAACTGTTCAAGCTTAATGAATTGCCGTTCCGGCTCACCCCGGACCCCCAATTCCTGTATCTGTCGAAACACCATGCGCGGGCGAAGGCCTATATGGAATCGACGATCTGGTTTACGGATGGATTCGTCGTCATCACCGGCGAAATCGGTTCGGGCAAGACCACTCTGATCGAGACCTTCCTGAAGGAGCTCGAAAAGGACGTCGTGGTCGCGCAGATCAACCAGACACAGGTTTCGGTGGTTGAGTTTCTGCAGACGCTGCTGGTGCAGTTCGGTTATCAGCCCTTCAAGATGAAGAAAGCTGAGCTGCTCTCCACGCTCAATGACTTTCTGATCGAGCAGTACACGAATGGTCGGCGCGTCCTGCTGATCGTCGATGAAGCGCAGAATCTGTCGAATCGTGTGCTGGAAGAGATTCGTCTGCTTTCAGGCATCGAGACCACGAAAGAGAAAGTGCTTCGCATCATTCTCGCGGGTCAACCCGAACTCAACGATAAGTTGAATGCGCCGGGACTGGTGCAGCTGGCGCAACGAATTCGTCTGCGCTTCCATCTCACACCGCTGTCGAAAGGCGACACTGCTGCGTATATCCAGCATCGGCTCGAGGTTGCCGGTTCGCAGGGCCGCGAAATTTTTCATCCCGACACCTTTCCGCTGATTTACCGCTATACCGGCGGCATACCGCGTCTAGTCAACACTCTGTGCGACACATCGATGATGGCCGCATTCAGCCACGATCGCGACGTGATCACTGTCGAAGACGTGCGTGCTGCAGTCGAAGAGATGCAGTGGGTTGAGTACGTCGAGCGATCCGTCAAGCTCCAGACATTTGGAGCATTCAACGGCGGCGCAACGACCATCGCGACAGACACGCCGACCGATCGGCGCACAGTGCTCGGCCGAATCATGGTGGGCTTCAATGGCGCGACGATCGCTGAACGCGATCTGACAGTCGGCCGCTTCATCATCGGCCGCACGCCCGACAACGATCTGCAGATCGACAGCAAGTACATCAGCCGTCATCACGCGCAGATCATCACCACGGCGCAGACGTGTGTACTGGAAGATTTGAACAGCACGAACGGAATTCACGTGCGTGCGAAGCGAGTGCGTCGTCGCATTCTCAACGACGGCGATGTGGTGCAGATCGGCCAGCACGAAATCATGTATTTCGATGAACGACTGGCACGCACACGCGCACTCAGTGCGGAAGGCGAAGACGACGCAGTGCCCATGATCCGCAACGCAGTGCATCAGGGTCGCGAACTCGTCGAAGCCGAGGATGATGATGACGCCAGCCCGTTGCGGGCAGGCGAGCACTGAGATCAGGACCGCGAGCTCACACGCGAGCGGCGTTCTCGGTTACTTGAGCGTTTCGTCCAGCGACTTGCTGTTGTATTCCGCTTGCGTCGTGCGGTAGTCCTTACGGCGTAACCACAAGACGATTCCCGCGAGCAGGCTGAGCGAGCCGAGCAGCAGAAAGATGCCCGGCAACATATCGACGTTCAGAAGCCAGGCAGCGCCGAGCAGAACGAGCCCAACCGCGATATAGAGGTAGGGAATAAGCTCGTAGACGGGGCGTGCAATCCACATGGCCGACATCCTAGCAAACCGATTGCGGCTCGCGAAATCACCAGAGCCGCACGCGTTCAGCCATCTTCCATAACTACTCGGTTGCAGTACCGCCAACCGTCAGTCCGTCGATCCTGAGCGTAGGTTGGCCGACACCGACCGGTACGTCCTGGCCCTCCTTGCCGCAGGTACCCACGCCTTCATCCAGCTTCAGGTCATTACCGACCATCGATACGCGACGCAACACATCAGGACCGTTGCCGATCAGCGTGGCGCCGCGAACCGGAGTGGTGAGTCGGCCGTTCTCGATGAGGTAAGCCTCGCTCGCCGAAAACACGAACTTGCCGGACGTAATGTCGACCTGGCCACCACCGAAATTCTGGCAATACAGGCCCTTCTTCACCGAACCGATGATCTCCTGCGGATCGTGCGAGCCCGCCAGCATGTAAGTGTTGGTCATTCGCGGAAGGGTCATATGGGCAAAGGATTCGCGACGGCCATTGCCTGTCGCTGGCACACCCATCAAGCGCGCATTGAGCTTGTCCTGCAGATAGCCACGCAGAATGCCGTTCTCGATCAGCGTCGTGCACTGCGTGGGCGTGCCCTCATCATCGATATTCAGTGAGCCACGCCGCGAGCCGAGCGTTCCATCATCGACGACGGTGCAGTGTTCTGAAGCAACCTGCTCGCCGATTCGGCCAGAAAAGGCAGACGTTCCTTTGCGATTGAAATCACCTTCGAGTCCATGACCGATGGCTTCGTGCAACAAAATGCCAGGCCAGCCTGGACCCAGAACGACAGTCATGGATCCGGCAGGCGCAGGTGCCGCTTCGAGATTGACCAGCGCACCGCGTACCGCTTCTTTCACCAACTCTTTCCAGCGATCACCCTCGACGAAACGATTGAACGCATAGCGGCCGCCTGTGCCCGCATAGCCCTGTTCGCGCCGGCCATTCTGCTCGACGATGACTGAAACGTTCATGCGCACGAGCGGGCGCACATCGGCTGCCATCGTGCCATCGCTCGACATGACCATCACGACCTCATGCGAGCCGGAGAGACTCGCCATCACTTGCTTCACGCGAGGATCGATGCGACGTGCCTCGACATCGATCTGCTCGAGCAGCCGGATCTTGTCCGTATCGCTCATGCCCTCGATCGGGTCCTCCGGCAGATACAGCCGATGCCCCGCCGATGCATGCCATGCCTGCATTCCGTGAGTACCACCGCTGCGTGCGATCGCTCGCGCAGCATGTGAAGCCTCTGTGAGAGCGGGAAGCACGATCTCGTCCGAATACGCGAAGCCAGTCTTCTCACCTGCCAGCGCGCGCACACCGACACCTTGTTCGATGCTGTGTGCTCCGTCTTTGACGATCCCATCCTCGAGCGACCAGGATTCGTCACGGCTCAGCTGAAAATACAGGTCCGCGTAATCCACGCTGTAGCCCATGACACTGCCAAGAACTGATGCGATGCGTTCGTCATCGAGGCCCGAAGGCGCAAGAATCGCCTGACGTGCGATATCGAGCGGCGCAACCGTACTCGGCCCCGGAAGGTCGAGATGCAGCTTCGAATTGGGAACGGGATTGGTGTTGGACATTAGAAATCCCTGCAGAAGTCAGATTCGTGTGGATGCGTGCACTTTCTCACACTGAGCACGGGCGCACAGTCAGCACTGGCGAATGCACAGCACGGCTCGAAAATCCTCATCCGAAAACATTCAGTCGGCGATGAGTGAGAGCCGGAAAACGTGTACGCAGTTCTTGTTGAACAGTGTGGTCGATATTGGCGACTGCAAGCCCGGGACCTGGCGTCGCAACGCGCGCCAGCACCTGCCCCCAAGGATCGACGATCATTGAATCGCCGTACGTCTCACGTCCATTTGGATGAGTACCTCCCTGTGCGGGCGCAAGCACGTAGCACAGGTTTTCAACTGCTCGCGCGCGCAGCAGCACTTCCCAATGCGCTTTGCCGGTAGGTGCAGTGAAGGCCGATGGCAGACTCAACACTTCGGCGCCTTGCGCTTGAAGGATGCGGAAGAGTTCGGGAAATCGAACGTCATAGCACACGGCCATTCCGATTCGGCCGATCGGTGTAGTCACGACTCTGGGAGCATCTCCCCGGGCGACAGTCGCTGATTCGCGATACCGCTCGTTGCGATCGGGAATGTCGACATCGAAGAGATGCATTTTGTCGTACCGCCCGACGCAGCGTCCCTGGTCATCGAATACCAACGACGCCGCAGCGACTTTGCCCGGCTGATCGGGCACGAGAATCGGCACGGTCCCACCAACGATCCACAGATGCAGTTCGCGCGCGCAGTGACCTAGAAACGACTGAATGGGGCCTTCACCGAACGTCTCAGCCGCGAGCACCTTGTCGTTCTCGTTGCGGCCCATGATGGCGAAGTTTTCAGGTAAGCCTGCGAGCACCGCACCTTGGGCGCGTGCCTGTTCAAGGAGCCCACGCGCAGTCGCAAGGTTTTTCTCTACCTCGGGCTCCGATGTCAGTTGAATGACTGCGGCTAACGGCATGAAGGAACGTTGGGCGCGAATGGACCGGGCCCAAAGGTATCACGCACCGTCCTTGGTGCTGGCAGCCGCCTCTTTGATTTGAGCCGCATCAACACGCTCGACCACCGGATTGTCCCAAGGCCCTGTAATGCGGTAATAGCCGCGTGTAATGCCCTTCAGCGGTTCCTTGAAGACCTGCGAGAAGAGCAGCAGTGCGGCGCCGACAGCGGGACCTCCGGCGAGCGCACCGGCCACAGGCAGAGATGCGCCCAGATTGCCAGTGACAATCGCAGTCTGATCGTAGTCCCGACTGCCAATGCCAGTTCGGCCGGCGATGCCGATCTCTGCAGCAGGGCCTCGCAACAACAGATTGCTCGTAAAAGCATTGCCCTCGCGCATGTCGAAGTCGCCGTGAATGCTGTCGAAGCTCAAGCCCTTGTCGGTGAGATCGCTGAAATCGAGTGAAAGGCGCCTTGGCAATGCGGCAACGCTGAAGAGACCGAGCACTCGCCCGGCACCCGGCTGCACATTGAGCAACTGTCCGTTCTCGGCGAGCACGGTGACGGTTCCGCCTGCGCGAGTCAGCAGCTCGCTGCTGAAGCCGCCGGGCCACGACAGTTCGGCCGTGATCTCACCGCGCTTGGCATCGATGAATGGTGTGTAGCTGAGTGCCTTGAGCGTTGCTGCGACGTCGGTACTCGTCATCAACACACTCATGCGTGAGCGCGGGCCGTCAGGTGTGATCAGCCATTCGCCATGCGCTTCGCCACGCGCCGCATCCTGCACGACCGTAAGCGAGTCGACCCGCACCCCAAGCGGCACTCGTGATGCTTGCATCGACACCGTACCGAACGCGTGCTCGCCGTAGCGGAAGTCCTGCACCTGCGCTTGCAGATTGGGCCAGCTGCGTGGATCGGCTTCTTCAGATCCATCGGCTTTCGCATCGCCCTTCTCTTGCGGCGTGATCACGAGACGGTCCAGCTTGGCAGTCAGCGCCTGAGCACCCTTGAAATTCTCAGGAACACTCAATGAGCCTTCGGCATTCGGACCTGCGACATCGACCTGCCACGTGCCTGCATTCGTGCGCAGCACGCCGCGCACGTCTGGGAACTGATATCCGAAGACGCTGAGCGAGCCGACACGCAGATTCGCTGTTTTCAGGAAGTCCGATAGCGGCGCACCGGATCCCGAACCGTTGCCTTTCAGCGCAAACCAATCATCGAGATTCAATCGATCCACAGCGCCGTCAATCGCGAATCCAGGATGAGCGGGCAGCGCAGCAGCGACGGCGTCGGGCCTCACACCTGCTCGATCGAGATGCCAGCCCTGTGCATCCGACTGCAGTCGAATGAGCGTGCGCAAATCGCCAAACGTCGCTCGAGTGAGCATCGTGTTGTCGCCGTCGTAATCGACATCCACGCGCAAGGGCCTGCGTTCTTGCTCGCTCTTGCCCAGCGGATACGGCATCGCCAATCCCAAACCGGCGAGGTCGCTTTCCACGGTGAGTTTGCGAGGTTGTCGCGGCGTAGCTGAGTTCTCGCGCGAGGTTTCGAGCGGCATCGTGAACTGCCAATCCGTGCCGCCGCTGATCTTTACGCTCGATGGCAGGTTCAGCACGGGCGTGAGTTCAGCAGCAACTGCATGTCCGGTCGCTTTGAGCTCAGATGCGGGTGTGGCTGCGTCGACCGGGTCGATTGCAATAGCGACGGGACCTCCGAGCCACTGCGCTTCGAAACGCGCTGACTGGGGAAGACTCTCGCGCACCGTGAGACGTCCGTTCAACGCTGTCATGGGTGCGGCAATCTTCGATGATCGCAACGTGGCGTCGACCAATCGCGTGTTGACCAGAATGCGGCGGTTGACCATGTGCTTGAGTGGCAGGCGTAACGAAACATCCGCCTCGACCGGTCCCTCGCCGCTCAGCGTTTGGAACAGATCGCCGAGCGCGCTGCTCAAGGGGCTGCTCTGCAGGACTGGCAGCGCATCCTTCAGATCGCCGCGTGCCTGTGTCTTCACACTCACGTTGCCGGCGTGGAAGTCCGGAAACTCTCCCGCAACCTTCACCAGGTTCAGTCCGCCGATGTTCGCGGTGCCACTGAGCACGCGCATGCCTTCATTGTGAAATTCCACATCCGCCATCAGCTGCTCAGCAGGCGCCCAACCTTCCTGATAGTTGAACGTGGTGTTCTCGACCTGAGCTCGAATCAGGAACTCGCCTTCACGTTTTCGAAAGGGGAAGTTCCGCAGCGGACCCCGAAGATTCACGTCGGCAGTTTTGACTCGACCGCTCACGAGCGCCGCATCGAGCCAGGCCAGTGTCTTCGGTGTGAGTTTGTTGCCCGGCAAATATTTCGAAGTCGCACCGATATTCAGATCATCTGCGGTGCCTGACAACTCAAGCGTCGGCGACGCTTCGCCACCGGGCAGAGTCAGCGCAAGCTTCAAGTGAGCGTTGCCATCCTCACTCACGATGTCGAGAGCGTCACTGCTGATCCGCAAGCCCTCAGGAAGACGCTCCCACGCGATCACGCTGTCGACTGATTGGGCTTCCAACGGCCAGCGAAACATCTTCGGCAATTCGAACGTGAGATGGGTCGAACGAATTCGAGCTGCGCCCCCTGCCTCCGTGCCTTCCACATGTGCGCTGAAGCCATTCAGTCCCGGTGTGTTCAAAACAGGATCGAAGCCCAGCTCGCTGATGTCCGCCTTGATGGAATAACGTGGCGTCTCACTCTGCGAAGCACGTGCAAGCGTAAACGTCAGGTTGTCGATGCTGCCGCGAGCGTTGAGGGCACGCAGCCTTGCGGTCGTCTCACTCTCGGGTAGATACGCCAGCACAGGCCACAGATTCTGTAGCACCACACGGTCGGCACTCGCATCGACGCTGAGACCTTGCTCTTCCGAACGCGACCATTTCACATCTACGTTCTTCGATCGCCACGCCGAATCCTTGCGCGAGAGATCGATATCTCTCACTGCGGCTGTCCAGGTGTTGTCCGTCAGCTTCGCTTGCAGGTTGAACGCCACGCGATCGAATGCAACGAGATCCATCGCACGCTGCGAAGGATTCGCGCCAAGCTCGCTGTCATCGATCGCCTCGAATGCCGGCCCATCAGTAGTCTTTGGCTCGGTCGACAAAGGCTCGGACGACGTGGGTTCAATTGACCCTGAGTCAGTTGGTTGAGACTCGGTTGATACGAGCTCGGTCAACACGGGCGTCACCGCTGCTGTCTTTGCTGAATCAGGCGCAGCAGATGTTCCAGGCGTGTCATCAACTTTGGGCACGAGCGGATCGGCCACGGGCAGTGGTGTCAGCCACTCAGGAGACGCCGCACTCACGTTAGACATATCGACTTTCGCGGAGAGCGTCACCGGGTGAACGCCCAGGAAAGTGCTCACGACTTCGATGGATCCATGCCCTGTTTCTGGTGCGAGCCACTGGTTGGGCAACACATCCGCCCAACCGGCCAGATCGAGACCATGCCCTTCAACTTTGAAGGTCGAGAACAACTGCTTGACGTCACCGAGCCGACCCGCGACACGGGCAGAGAACTGCAGAGACTGGCCGAGCGAATGCGGCAATGAAGCCTCACCCGTCAACTGCATCAGATCGGGACGACGATCCAGTCGGAAACTGATGCCCGAGACCGACCACGGCCCACGCCCCGTCACCTCATCGCGGAACGAAACCACCGCATCACGCACGTGAAACGATCCGATGGGCAGCGACTCGAGAGCGACCGGTTTGGCATCGTGCTCAGGCAACGCGCTCTGACCTACCAGTTGGATTCGGCCTTCGCGAGTGCGGATGAGCCCGATCTCTGGCGAACGCAACGTGAAACGACCTGCCGTGAGCCGCAGTGATGTGATCGAACTCCAAAGATCGAACGCCACGCTGCCGCGCCTGGCAGTGGCAAGAACACGCGTCCGATCCGGTGTGC
>JBJMWN010000301.1:0-6629 GCA_045810085.1 Povalibacter sp.
ATCCGCCACTGACCCACCGACTTGCGTCGGAAGTTCTTTTCGCAACGCTCAAAACATGGATGTTATTGAGCGAGCCTACAGGGACGTATTCACGGCGTTTGCGGAAAAGAACTTGCGGCGCGAGGCGGTGCGCGCCACCAAGCGATTTTGAGACAGGTTCTAATCCTTTCTCCTATTTCCAGATGCGGGCTCAAACGCCGACAGGCTGCGCGGAGCGCCTCTATCTGGTAAATAGTTCCAGCTCCGATTCCCGACCCGTTTTGTTTTGAGGCGATTTGGCAATGACGACCGCACCGTATCCCATCGGCACACCTGGTATTGCATGGGGCGAGAGCGAACGCGCGCAATGGCTGTCGCGTCAAGTGCAGCACCGAAGCTACGACACCGATGTGATCCGTGTGATCGAGCGTCTGTCCAAGAAATTCGACGTAGAGGAATACGGTCGGCTCGACTACTCCCCGGATCACTACACACTCTTCGCCGTTCGAAGTCGTGCATGGCAGGACGACAAGCCCATCGTGCTCGTCACGGGCGGAGTGCATGGTTACGAAACGAGCGGCGTGCATGGCGCCTTGAAGTTTCTCGAAGAGCGCGCCGCGGACTATACGAATCGAATCAACTTGCTGGTCGCACCGTGCGTGAGCCCATGGGCTTACGAGAGAATCCATCGCTGGAACGCACACGCCCTCGATCCGAACCGTTCTTTCCGCGAAGGGGGGCGCGCGGAAGAATCGACAGCGCTGATGAGATTGATTGCACCGCTGCGCGGGCGTTTCCTGGTCCACATCGATCTGCATGAGACCACCGACACGGACGAGACCGAATTCCGTCCCGCAGTCGCGGCCCGCGATGGCAAACCTTACGAACCGGGCATCATTCCGGATGGCTTCTATCTCGTCGCGGACAGCGAGAATCTGCAACTGCAGTTTCAGCAGGCCATCATCAGTGCAGTCGCGAAAGTCACCCATCTCGCGCCGGCAGATGCGAACGGTCAGATCATCGGCACAACGATGGTGTCACCCGGCATCATTCAGTATCCACTGCGAAAACTCGGTCTGTGCGCTGGCATCACCGGTGCACGCTACACAACGACGACCGAGGTTTATCCAGACAGTCCACGCGCGACACCTGAGCAATGCAACGAGGCACAGGTCGCGGCCGTATGTTCCGGGATTGAATTTGCGTTGGCCCAGGACTGAGCGCTTCGAGGAAATCAGGGCGTCCAGTCGCTCTAATACCAACGTTTTTCGAAGGGCATGCTCAAGGTGTCGCCCAGGCTGCAGGATTAGGCTATCGTCATCGCATGCGCCATCAATACCTGATCGAATTTCGAATCGCTCCTCAGTCGTGCATGCGTGCCGCGTTCGCGCTCCTGACTTTACTGCTGACCAGTTTTATACCGCAGGCCGTTCAGGCATTCGGTTTCGAGGACGTGGCATCACGAGCGCAAGCGCAAGCCCGACAGCCTTATCAACCGACCGAACGTAAGCCCCCTGCCGCGCTCGAGGCTCTGACTTACGATCAATATCGCGACATTCGCTTTCGTCCTGACCGTGCGTTGTGGCGTGCGGATCATCTGCCGTTCGAGATGATGTTTTTCCATCTTGGAAAATTTCAGACTGAACCCGTCCTCATCAACGAAGTCACTCCGCAAGGCGTGAACCACGTGCGCTATCGAAGCGCCGATTTCGATTACGGGCAGAACAAGCTCTCGCCACAGAGTTGGGGCGACATCGGCTTTGCAGGTTTCCGCGCGCACTACTCTCTTAACGACAGTCGCTACAAGGACGAGCTGTTTGTATTCCTCGGAGCAAGTTATTTCCGCGCGTTAGCTGCGGGGCAGCGGTATGGATTGTCAGCGCGTGGGCTTGCTATCGACACTATCGGCGGACAACGTGAAGAGTTCCCGCGCTTCAGTGAGTTCTGGCTCGTGAAGCCTTCTGCGGATGCAAAGAGCACTACGGTGTATGCGCTGCTCGATTCACCGCGTGCGAGCGGCGCGTATCAGTTCGATATTCAGCCCGGCAAAGAAACCATCATGAACGTTCGTGCACGCCTGTACCTGCGTGCCCCCGTCACGACGCTCGGTATCGCGCCTCTCACCAGCATGTATTTCTTTGGCGAGAACCAACCGCACCGTTCGGACTTCCGTCCTGAGGTGCACGATTCAGACGGTCTGATGGTGGCAACCGGTACGGGCGAATGGATCTGGCGGCCGCTGGTGAATCCGAAGCAGACACTCGCAACCTCATTCTCGATGCCCGATCTGCGCGGTTTCGGTCTGATGCAGCGAGATCGTAATTTCGCAAGCTATGAAGATCCGGAAGCAAGTTATGAATTGCGGCCCAGCGCGTGGGTGGAACCTGTTGGATCGTGGGGGCCTGGGCGCGTAGAACTCGTGCAACTGAGCACCGGCGACGAAACGAACGACAACATCGTCGCGTACTGGGTGCCCGATAAAGCGCCTGCGGTCGGTGATGCCTTCGACTTCACCTATCGGCTTCATTGGCTGAATGCCGAGATGCAACACCCGCCGGGTGCTTGGGTCGTGCAAACGCGTGCTGGCCGCGGCTTCGCAGAACCAGGACCCAACGAGCAGCAATTCATCGTCGACTTCACCGGTCCTTCGCTCGCAAAGCTTGCAGCCGATGCAGCCGTCAAAGCCGTAGTGTCTGCGCCTTCGAACGGCAAGATTCTCGAGAGCAATGCGTACCGCGTGGAAGCGACGGGCGCATGGCGCATGGCCATTCGCATGCAACAACTGAATCCAGCGCAGCCCGCAGAGCTGCGCGGATTCCTGCAGCTCGGCAAAGACACACTCACCGAGACATGGAGCAACGTGCTGCCCGCACGTTAGAGGCGTGAGCTCGCGATCGGAGCATTCGCCTCGATCGCGCTTTCATTGATCACTCGTGTCGCACGGCTGACGCAAGGCCACGTCAGCCAGCTCGCGACGGAACATTTCGTTCCCGCTCACGTCGTGCACAGCTCTTCAGCGTGCTCAGATAATTTCCAACCGCACTCCGCCCGATCGTTGACGCCCTTTTCGCGCGCGTTGCAGCTGATGCTGCAGTGAAGCGTGCGCGAGGGATTGCTGTACTGCAACTCAGGTTTGCCCGCATCGCTCGAATGCGAATCCCCTAACAGCCAGGCAGTCTCACGCTGCTTTTTCCAAATCAGGCGGTAGATGCCGCTCACAAGTTTCTGCGCCCCTCATCATCAACTCATTGCCACCAACTCTGCGAAAGCACTTCGCACTGCACAGGTACAAGAGAAGTCGATGATGCATCTGATCGAGATCGAACGCCCGTGTGAACGCGGAATTTGGGGCGAACGCTTTCTCATCGAAGTTTCCGCCGCAACCTTGAATGAGGCGCTGACGCTGGTTCGATTCTCTCTTGAAAGCACAGAGCGGATTGCATCGACCACACGCACATACGCAAGCACGAACGCAGCAATCGCGCACGAGCGGCGCTCGAGCGAAAACTGATCATGGCGAAATCATTGGTAGTGGTGACTTTCGAAACCTCCGGAAAAGCTCCGGAGCAAGGCGGCCGCATCACTGAGGTTGCCGCTGTTCGCATTCACAATGGCGAAATCATAAAACGCTACACCTCGCTCGCGAATTCAGGCGTGCGTCTGCGTCGACCCCTCATCGAATCCACTGGCATCACGCAGCAGATGGTCGACTCTGCTCCCCCGATGAGCGCAGTGCTGGATCGGCTGCTCGCCTTCATCGGCTCCGATCCCGTTATCGCCCACAACGCAACGTTTGATCAGCGGATGTTCGACACGGAATGTGAGCACGCAGGGGTACAGATCGCCATCGAGCCGTTCATCTGTTTCCTGCGCCTTGCAAGGCGGCTGTTCCCCGAGTTGGAGAGCCACTCGCTGGGTACGTTGTCTGCAGCACTCGGCATCTACTATCCGGGAGGTGCGCAAAGAGCAGCCACCGCTGCAGAAGTCGCCGGAACTCTGGTAATTCAGTTCTGCCAGACACTTCGAGCTCGATTGCGTGGCGTAGAGCCCGATGCTGCGCTTCTGCGCCAGATCAGCGAAATGCCTGCGAAACATGCGCGCGCAATGCTGGAATACGTGCCCGACAGAACTCGTCCGATCGGCGAGATTGCACTCCCACACTGAGTTCTTAGAGCTCACGCCCTCAGGCTGCATGATCGGTCTGATGAGCTTGTCCAGTCTGATGCCCTTTCTCGCTCGCTTATCCATCGCATGAAAGATGTGGATTCGCGATAACGGCTGTCGTGCCAACAACGCCGATCCCATCCAGACCTTTTGCGCCCGGTGAATAGATCACGTCGCGCAGGTTCCGAAGCATTGGTGAGCTCAGCGCTGAGAATGCATCGAAGGCTTGCGCACCGAGACGCCGCGTTAGAATGCCGGCACTCCAGAACAACTCGAGATGCACATGGCCAAAGCCTATTGGATCACCTGCTATCGCAAGATCATCGATCCCAACAAACTGGCGGCCTACGCCAAACTTGCAGGTCCTGCGATCGAAGCTGGCGGTGGCCGTTTCCTGGCACGTGCCACTGCAGCGAAGGCGTACGAAGATGGCGTGCTCGAACGCACGGTGCTCATTGAATTTGATTCCATCGACCATGCGCTCGCGGTTCACGAGAGCGCGGCCTATCAGGCTGCGCTCGTGGCTCTCGAAGGCGGCGTGATTCGCGACTTGAGGATCGTGCCGGGAGCGTGAGGGATCGCAGATCGAAGGCGATGCAAATTCGTTGATCACCTCACGCGAGCATCAGCCCTCGGGCGTCCAGACGAAATGATCGCCACTTTTCGTGAACTTGCCTACGCCCGGAAATGGGAAATGCACGGCGAAGATGCGTTGGCCGTTAGCGGCGCTCTGTTCAATCACTTCCTTGCGACTGGCCTGAGCTACGGGTGCGTCGCCATCGAAAGCGATGGTCCATTCCGGCTGCTGCACTGAGACAACGTAGTGATGCGCCGTGTCGCCGATGTACAGCAACGACTCCGTGCCCGAGGTGATCAGATAACCCGAATGGCCGGGCGTGTGGCCTTTGATGTCCATTGCTTTGACGATCCCAGGAATAATTTCGCTGCCCGGCGCGAATGCATCGATCTTGGGTGCGAGCGCTGCAACCAGTTCCGGGTGGTGACCCACGCCGAACATCGCCGCGGTTTTCTCGTCCATGCCCTTGAGGAACGCATACTCGGGTGCAGACATATGAACCGTCGCATTCGCAAAGGCGAGCGCACCCTTGTCATCGATGAGTCCGCCGATGTGATCGCCATGTGTGTGAGAAATGAAAATGTCGGTGACACTCGCAGGATCAACGCCCGCTTCTTTCATTGACGACATGAGTTTGCCATTGCCGGGCCCCATGTTCCCGGCGACACCGGTATCGAACAGCAGCACCTTGGCACCGGCTTTCACCAGCATCGGCTGAATGCTCATCACGAGTTCGGTGGTCGGTGCACCGGCGGCACTCAAGAGTTTTGCAATCTCATCGGGTGAATGGCCAACGCCCACAGTCTTGCCGTCGTTGGGGAACTTGAGCTCTCCGTCCTTGAGCGAGAACGCGGCGAACTCGCCAATCTTGAATGGGTACGCATCAGAGGTCGCCGCGGGTTGTTCGGTTGTCGCAGCGGCTGGCGGCGCGGTTGTTTCTGCCTTCTTCGCGCACGCAGACAACAACACTGAAGCAAGAAGCAGAGGCACCGCACGCACGATGGACATGACTTTCTCCGCGAGACTGACCACGTCGAATGACGCGGGCGCACATTAACCATTTCACGGAAAACAGTAAACGCCGAAGGCGGTCGTCGGGCCGATGCTCGGCCTGAATTAATGCGCGGCGCTGGCCCTTGGATCTGAGTTCCTCACGTCTTCTATCTAAGAGCATAAGACGCATCACAGCCCTGAATCAGCGCCGTATGAAAACAGGCGCAAAGCGCCGCGAATACTTGCGAATAGATTGACCGATCACCTTCGTGTAGCGTCGGACCATCATCGACTCTGCTGCGATGTCGATCGTCTTGCGCTGTCGCTATGCTGGTTCACTATTTCAAGGAGCCCGTCATGCCTGCTGCTTCGAAATGTCTCAGCGTTCTCGCCGTCTGCGTTGTACTCACCGCAACTTCTGCCGCAGATAGCGCAAAAGACAAATACACCGTGAAAGTCCCCGGCGGACTCGCCTTTTCTGATTTCAAAGGGTACGAGTCATGGGAAGCGGTAGGTGTCAGTCGCAACGAACAGGCCCTCGCTTTGATTCTGGCCAATCCCGTCATGATTCAAGCCTATCGAGCCGGTTTTCCTGGAAACGGCAAAACCATTCCCGATGGCGCGAAAATGGCGAAGATTCATTGGAACCCCAAGCAGAGTGAGTTCTTCCCAAACGCGACCGTGCCAGGAACTCAGCACGACGTGGATTTCATGGAGAAGGACAGCAAGCGATTCGCAGACGGGGGCGGCTGGGGATACGCCGTTTTCAGATATGACGCCGCATCCGACACGTTTTCTCCCGGCACCACAGCGGACCAACCGCCACAGGCGAACGACGCGAAGTGCGGCGTCTCGTGTCACACGCTCGTGAAGACCAGAGACTACGTTTTCACGGAATATGGGAAGCGTTGATCGA
>JBJMWN010000302.1:0-3247 GCA_045810085.1 Povalibacter sp.
CCAAGGCTTGACCGGCGAGCGACGCGCCTCCTACGATCCGCCCATGGCCACCCTGATCGACAATCCGAAGCGCGCCCGTCAGCTGGCCCGCGCTATCGCGTCGGACCTCACGCTCTATCACGAGCCGAAGATCCTGGAGGGCATCTCCAACGACAACCTCTTCGAGGTGATGTCGGACGAGATCAACGAAGGGCGCGAGCTGTTCAAGAGTCGCGTCACCGAGGACATCTTCGGCCAGCACATCTACGAGCGCGCGATTGTCGACGTTCTGGTCAAGTCCAAGGGTCACGTCAAATCGAAGATCTGGTAGACGACGACGGCGGCGAGCAGGTTCACGAGCTCGTCGTGACCGCGGAGCAGGCGGGGGGACGCCTCGACGCGGTGATCGCGGGTGCGCTTGCGGAGGTTTCGCGAGCGCAGGTCCAGCGCCTGATCGAAGACGGTCACGTCTCGGTCGGTGGCGCGGTCGCGACGAAGTCGCTGCGCGTGCGGCAGGGCGACGCCATCGAGGTGGTCGTGCCCGCGCCCGAGCCGCTCGAGCTGCTTCCCGAGCCGATTCCGCTCGTCGTGCTGTACGAGGATTCCGAGCTGATCGTGATCGACAAGCCCGCGGGTCTCGTCGTGCATCCGGCTGCCGGTCACGCGCGCGGCACGCTCGTCAACGCGCTGTTGCATCACTGCAAAGACCTCGCTGGCATCGGTGGCGTGCTCAGGCCGGGCATCGTGCATCGTCTCGACAAAGACACGAGCGGCTTACTCGTGGTTGCTCGCACGCTGGAAGCGCACACGGCATTGGTTCGTGCGCTTGAAGTGCATGAAGTCGAGCGCGAGTACGAAGCAGTCTGTCTGGGCGTCATGACTGCGGGTGGAACAGTGGATGCTCCGATCGGTCGTCATCCAGTGGATCGACTTCGACAAGCAGTCCGCGAGGATGGACGCGAATCGGTTACGCACTACCGCGTCGTACATCGTTATAGAGGCCACACGCATGTGCGGCTGAATCTTGAAACGGGCCGCACACATCAGATTCGCGTTCACATGGCACATATCCATTATCCGCTCGTAGGCGATCGTGTTTACGGTGGACGACTGCTGCTGCCCAAAGGCGCAACGCAGGAGCTGATCGAAGCTTTGCGTGCGTTTCATCGGCAAGCCTTGCATGCCGCACGACTTGCGTTCGCGCATCCGATCTCGGGCAAGCCAGTCGAAGCGAAAGCGCCGGTGCCGGCAGATATGCAGTCCTTGCTGGATGTATTGAAGCGCGATCAGAAAGAAGCTGCGGCGAGTGCTCCCGGCGCGAAAGGTCGAGCTAAACGCGGATGATCGAATGAGCGGCACGCACGGTTCGCCAAAGTGGCTCGTTCCCGATTGGCCAGCACCCGCTCACGTACGCGCGATCAGCACCCTGCGCGAAGGCGGCGTGAGCACAGGTGACTTCGCGAGTTTCAATCTCGCGACTCACGTCGGCGATGATCCGGAAGCTGTACGCGAGAACAGAATGAGGCTTCGCCGAGCACTTGATCTGAAGCTCGAGCCGGCATGGCTGAATCAGGTACACGGCACCGTTGTTGTTGAAGCCGATCAGTTCGAGACGCCGCCGAGCGCCGATGCTGCTGTAGCAACTCGATCAGATCAGCCTTGCGTTGTCATGACCGCTGATTGTTTGCCAGTGCTGTTTTGCGATCGTGCCGGAACAAAGGTGGCGGCCGCTCATGCAGGATGGCGTGGTCTGGTGGGCGGTGTGCTCGCGAACACGGTGACGCGTCTCGATACCGAGCCTCGAGAATTGATCGCGTGGATGGGACCCGCCATCGAGCAGACTGCGTTCGAAGTGGGCGATGAAGTTAGGGAACAGTTCCTCGCGCGAGATCCTGCCGATGCTGTGGCGTTCTCGGCGAATGCTCGCGGCAAGTGGCAAGCCGATCTCTATGAATTGGCGCGTCGGGAGTTGCGGCGGCTGGGCGTTGCCGGCATTCACGGTGGCGGCTTCGAGTGCTTCGCAGATACGAAGCGCTTCTTTTCGTATCGACGTCATTCGCGTACTGGACGAATGGCCACAATGGTCTGGATCGACGAAGGACGCAGGTGACGGTTCCGACTGTGGCCGAACGAAATCTTCTCTCGGAGTCGCGCAGTGGCCCGTTGACACGCGTGCTAGTCTGCCTCGTCAATAATCAATAACTCTGGCCCGAGTTTCACGCCCCGAGCCCATGCCTCTGCTTCTCTGGATCATTCTGTTCACTGCGCTTGGCGGCGTTGCTAGTGCCATCGCGGCCTCTGTCTTTTTGCTCGCGCCGAACACGTTGCGGGTTCGCGTGTTGCCACACCTGGTGAGTTTTGCGACCGGCGCGTTGCTCGGTGCTGCGCTCCTCGGTTTGTTGCCTCATGCAATCGAAGGCGCTGGCGTGCAGTCCATCCATTCGATCGGCCTGACGCTGCTGATCGGGCTGCTGATTTTCTTCGTGCTCGAGAAGCTCGTGCTCTGGCGGCACTGTCATCAGGAAGTCTGTGAAGGTCACGTGCCTCACGCGCATGGCGATCATTCACACGACAAGTCGCGGGACGCAGCTTCGGCATCGCTGATCCTGATTGGCGATGGTTTTCACAACGTGCTGGATGGCGTGTTGATCGCGGCGGCGTTCATGACCGACGTGCATCTGGGCGTCGTCACCGCGATCGCAGTGATGGCTCACGAAATTCCACAGGAAGTGGGTGACCTGGCCATCCTCTTACATGGAGGCATGTCACGCGCCAGAGCCTTCACCCTGAACACGGTGACCAGCCTGACCTCCGTGATCGGAGGCATTGCCGCGTATTTTTTCCTCGGTCACTCCCTGCAAGTTTTGCCGTATGCGTTGACGCTGGCCGCCTCGAGCTTCTTGTACATCGCCGTCGCAGACCTTATTCCGGGCCTGCATCGCCGGGTCGATCCGGGCTCGGGATTCAAGCAGTTCGTGTTCATCGTCCTGGGCGTCCTGGTGATTTTCGTCAGCCATCGGCTGGCGCATTGAGAAAATCAGTTAGGGACTAGGCGCTATGCACTAGTGGCATGTAACAGCTGCTTGTGAACCGCAGCTGTCAGGAGCGACGACTCGGACATCCTGTCACGAGCGTCTTTGCTCGGGTCAAAAGGCGCGACTTTTGCCCCTCGCTCGCACCTGCGGCGGCGGGCACATCCGTGTGCCGTAAGTCTCGGCCGCAAAAGCGCAGGGATTGCATTGAATTCGTGCCCTGCACACCCAAAATC
>JBJMWN010000303.1:0-11800 GCA_045810085.1 Povalibacter sp.
AGCTGTAATCGAAGTGCCAAAGTCTGAACCTGCGCTGGACCCGCTGTTGCTCAACATTCCCTTGCAGATACTCGCGTATCACGTGGCGCTCGCGAAAAAGCGCAACATCGATCAGCCACGCAACCTCGCGAAGTCAGTGACCGTAGAGTGATGAGTGCGCGGACTGCTGGCCTTACAGCACGCCGCCGGAAACAGCGAGGTGTCCAGAAGTAAACCCTCGCAGTGGCGCGTGACAGCTACCTCTCGGTGAAAGGAAGTCATTCGAATCGACCAACCGACACCAACCTCGCCAAAAAACGAGTTCATGGCTCTTCTGGGCCATGCTTCGATACGCAGCCGCATGGACACTCCCGCGCGCACAAGATCATCAGCCGATATCGTTTTGGGAGATTTGTTGAATGCGCCGTTGCCCGCCCGCCCCTGCTCTCTTCGCATTGATTGGCGTGTCGCTGCTGATTGCCGCGTGCAGCGGCGGCGGTGGCGAGAATCCGGTCCCGAGCGCCCCTACCATCACACAGTTCGCAGCCGACCGCCCGACGTACTTCGTTGGCGAGCGCGCCACGATTTCCATCGCCTTCGCCAATGGGACAGGTCGTGTTGAGCCTGGCAATCAGCAAGTCACGAGCGGCCAGACGATCACTACACCGCCCCTCACGATGGACCAGCCATATCGGCTCACAGTCACCGACGGCACAGCCACCGTTAGCCGCGATCTCAATCTCCCGGTTAGCTATCGCGATCGGATCCGAGCGATAGCTGCGCCGTTTGCACGCGCTGAGCACGCCGCCTTGACGCTGCCAGATGGGCGTGTACTGATCGTGGGCGGGGACGGTAACGAATCGGCATTTCCGAGTTCGATGTATGTGTTCGATCCGACTAACGAGACCTTTACCGAATTTGGTTCCATGAGCTCTGGCAGAGTCGCCTTCATCGCCGCTTCGTTGCCGAACGGCGATGTGCTCATCAGCGGCGGAAACATCGCGCTGCTGAGCGCGCCCCGCGCCGAAATCATCGACGCCGCAACAGGCGCCGTGAGGCCGACAGCGAATAGTCCCGTCCGCAGACGTGCATACGCAGCCGCAACGTCGCTGCACGACGGACGCGTTCTGATTACCGGCGGCCTCGGCTCCGGGATGGAAGCAAGCGTCGAGATCTTTGATCCGGTGACAGCGACCTTCTCGCTGCAAGCTGGCGGCTTGCAGGTCGCTCGCAGCGCACACACGGCGGTAAACATCGACGAGCGCCGCGTGCTCATCTACGGCGGACTGTCAAACGACGGCGTCTCACCTGCTGCGCCGGAGATCTACGATCCAATCACGTCTACCTCCACGCTGCTTACACCACCAGAACCGGGAGTGCGCATGCGCCACGTCGCGCACACGATGCCGGACGGCGGGGTGCTCATCATCGGCGGCGAAGACTTCGATGGTCAGCCGCTCACTTCGGTGCTGCGATTCGATCCGGCGGCCGGGACGTTCAGTGCGCTCATGAACCTGGCGACGCCGCGCGTCGGCGTCGGCGTCGGTCGCCTCAGTGATGCGCGCGTGGTGGCTATAGGAGGTGTCACTGGCCTGTCATCCGCAGATGTGACCGCCACATCCGAGCTGATCACGGCGCCTGCGCAGCGCAGAGACGGACCGAACATGAACATTGCGCGACAAGCTCACACCGTCACTCCCCTGTCGAACGGCCGACTCCTCATCGTTGGCGGCGTGGGCGCTGATCGGCAAGCGCTCGCCTCCGCGGAGATATACGAGTAGGCGTCAGCTCGGATCACGTTGATGTTCAATGCCGCGCTGGACATCACACAGCAGTGGCGCCGGCAAGGCGTGCGGATTCGCAGAACAAACCCCGAGGGCTACATAAGCACGAAGCGAATTTATAGCCCAGCTGCGAACGATGCGTGCTCGGCACGTAACGCAGGAAGCGACTTCCCTATCAGCGTTACTGGAGCCACGGGACAGAACGAGAACGACTTTACTTCCCACCCTCACTCTATATTTCAGAGCGCCGCATTGGGCGCTGCGACGCGGTTACGGCCGGTGCGCTTCGCTTCATACAGCATCTCGTCCGCGCTCTTGTAGAGCTGCTCTGCTTGCATGACGCCGTTGAGTGCCGCGACGCCCACCGACATCGTGACCCGCAGTTCCGTCATCTCCGCGACGAATGAGTGAGCCGCAACGAGCGCGCGCAACTCTTCGGCGATACGAACGGCGCTGCTCAGATTCGTCTCCGGAAGAATCGCGCAGAATTCCTCGCCACCATAACGGCCCAGCTTGTCATTCGGCCGAAGTCGTTTTTGAAGAATGTTCGCGAGCCCTCGCAAGACCGAGTCACCCGTGAGATGGCCGTAGCTGTCATTGATCTGTTTGAAATGATCGATGTCGAGCATCAATAGCGAAAGGTCTCGACCGTGTCGGCGGGCTCGCGGAATTTCTTCGGACAGTAACGTATCGAGCTGTTTGCGATTCGATACGTTCGTCAACCCGTCGGTGACAGTCATGCGAAAAATGATCTCGTGGTACTGCGACTCCACGTCGGATCCCGACAAGAACTTGAAAATGGTGTCGCCGACTTTGAGCTGATCGCCGCGATTCAAACGATGCTCGCCGTTTGCACGAACATCATCATTGATAAAAGTGCCGTTCGTCGACCCGAGATCGAGGACAAACAATCCGCCAGATCGATGCTCCAGCCGCAGATGCCGCCGCGATACGCAATCGCTCGGCAACACGATGTCGTTGTCCCGGCCACGCCCGATGCTTGTGAACGGCCGATCGAGAACATGACGACGACCCAGCTCAGACTCGACCGGCGAATAGATCACGACCAGACAATCCGCACCCGAGCGCGGGATGCGCAACGAGTCGAGGCCAGTCACTCGCGTCTGCATCAGATCGTGTTCATCGAAGCCGCTCATGATGCTGAAGTGTGGTGCCCCTGCTTGTTTGAAGCGGCGCATGCCGCATTGGATTGGCCAGCAGCCTACTGCCTGAGGATGTCGATGACTAGCGGTCCATCGACCAGCAATGTGACAGCCAGCGGTCATGCAACCGATCAGGCAGCTCCAGGTTCCATCTCGACGCCGGCGCCGGACAGCAATCCCCGGACTTCATCGCTATTCAGCTCACGCCACTGGCCTACGTTGAGATTGCCCAGCGTGATATTCATGATGCGCACGCGTTGCAGCCGAACGACTTTGTATCCGAAGAAAGAACACATCCTTCGGATCTGACGATTCAGGCCCTGCGTCAGAATGATTCGAAAGACGCTGGGGGCCACACGAGTGATGCGGCAGGGCTTTGTGACTGTACCGAGAATGCGTACACCGCTTGCCATGCCGTTCAAGAAGATCTCGGTGACCGGGCGGTCGACAGTGACGAGGTATTCCTTTTCGTGATCATTCTCCGACCGCAGAATCTGGTTGACGATGTCGCCGTGATTCGTGAGCAGAATCAGCCCTTCAGAATCGCGGTCGAGTCGTCCGATCGGAAAAATGCGCTCCTTGTGGCCAACGAAATCCACGATGTTGTCGCGCATATCGCGTTCCGTGGTCGAGATGATGCCCACCGGTTTGTTGAGCGCGATGTAAACATGCTGTTTGGCGGTACCGATGGTGCGCCCGTCCACGCGCACGTCATCAGCCTCTGAGACTTTGGTGCCGAGAGCCGCGAGTTGACCGTTCACAGTCACACGCCCTGCTTCAATCCACGCGTCGGCCTCACGTCGTGAACAAACGCCCGTTTCGCTGATGAACTTGTTCAAGCGCATGGAGAAGACCAGAGGGCTACTGGCTGGTGGCGACTGGCCAGAGAAGGATCAGGAATCTCATCAGGCCTTCTTGTCTGGCTGGAAAGCGTTTCGCTACGTGCTCACGCCGACGGGATGAAATCATCATCGGCCTGGTGCATGCGTTCGAACTTCAGGAAATCGTAGTAGCCGCAGCGATTTCCATACGGATACTTGCGGCACACATTCGGTCGCGCCTCATAGATCGTGCAACGCCGCTCTTCCGTGTCGAAGAAGCGGCAGATGGTTTTATAGATGTGATCGCGCTGATGACGCAGGATCTGCTCGTCCGCCTCCTTCGTCACATAGTGGTAGGTGAAGCGGCGCTTCGCCTCTTCCGGGGCGATATCGAAGTGCCGAGCGAGGCGCGCGATGTCGTACTCGCTCACCGCAATACGAGGGTGACTGCAGCAATAGCCGGGACATTTGAGGCAATTGAATTTCGGCTTCGCCGTGACAGGTTCGCTCATGACGACGCGACTCTTTCCAGGTTGATGAAGGTGAATGCAGAAGAATGGCGTTCGTCCGCGGGGTGCGTCGCGATGATGGTCTCGCGCCATTGCAGCGGATCGAGCGCGGGGAACAGAGTATCCCCTTCGACGTCGGCGTGAACGCGAGTGAGATAGATTTTATTCACCAGCGGCATCGCAGTGCGATAGAGCTGAGCGCCTCCGACCAGCATGATCTCCGGAGCGGGCGCGCCTGCTTCCAGCGCCGCTTCGATCGAGTCGACCACCACACAGCCGGGAATATTCAAGTCCGCCTGGCGAGAAACAACGATGTTGAGCCGTCCCGGCAGCGGACGACCGATCGAATCGTAGGTTTTGCGCCCCATCACGATTGGCTTTCCCATCGTGACTTCTTTGAAACGCTTCAGATCGTCTGGCAGTCGCCAGGGCAACGAGTTGTCGCGCCCAATCACGCCGTTCTCGGCAGCGGCCACCACGATAGAGAGTGTCACGGCCGTATCCGTCAGCGCTTGCGCTTCTTCGCGGCTTTCTTGGTCTTCTTTTTGTCCAACGGTTCCCGATCCAGCATCGTGCCACGGCATTTTTTCGCGCCACAGCGACACGCGTAGAGCGCGAGCTCCGCCGGTTCATCGGTGCTTTCCCAGGTGAGCTGATAGTCATAGCCCAACTCTTCGTCCGGTTTGATGTTGCGAGTGGCATCAATGAAAACGCGACTGTTCTCGATCACCGTCTCGCAGTTCGGATCGCAATGATGATTGATGAAGCGGGCATCGTTGCCATCCACACCCGCATCGATCACGGTGCGATTGCTCGCGATGAACAGAAACGTGTGGCCATCATCATCGGCTTTGTGCTCATAGCGACTGTCCGCTTCCGCGTGCGAGATGCGCTCGCCGAGATATTCGATGATGCGAGCACCCTTCTTGATCGGCAGGATCGCATACACCCCCGTGCCGTGAATCGGCGAATTGCGTGCTTCAACCAATGGCGAATTCGCAATCGTCGGCTTCGACTTGCTGCGCTTTTTCTTGCGGACGGGAGCTTTGACTTCGGATTTTTTGCGGCGTGAGGTGGGCATGAATGGACTTAAGTCTGTTGTGACGATGCGATGGCGATGTGCGAAGAGTGAGCAATCAGACAGCAATCGGGGCTTTGATACCCGGATGTGACTGATAGTCGAGAATGGCGAAATCCTCGAACTCATATTCGAAAATGGACGGAGGTTTGCGATTGATCGCAAGCCGTGGAAGTGAATAAGGCGCGCGCTTGAGCTGCTCGTCCGCTTGCTCGAGATGGTTCACGTACAAATGACAATCACCGCCTGTCCAGATGAACTCGCCCACTTCCAGATCGCACTGCTGCGCGAACATGTGTGTGAGCAGAGCATAGGAAGCAATGTTGAACGGCACGCCGAGGAATATATCGGCACTGCGCTGATATAGCTGACACGAGAGTCGGCCTTGCGCGACCCAGAATTGAAACAACGCGTGGCAGGGCGTCAGGGACATCTGCTCGAGTTCGCCCACGTTCCACGCATTCACGATGATGCGACGCGAATCGGGGTTGCGGCGAATCAAGTCCACCGCGCGACTGATCTGATCGATCGTGCCGCCATCGGGTGTCGGCCAGGAACGCCATTGCTTGCCGTAAATGGGACCAAGCTCGCCGTTCTCGTCAGCCCACTCATCCCAGATGCTGACGTTGTGGTCGTGCAGGTACTTGACGTTGGTGTCGCCCTTCAGAAACCAAAGCAGTTCATAAATAATCGAGCGCAGATGCAGCTTCTTGGTCGTGACCAGCGGGAAGCCTGCGGTCAGATCGAATCGCATCTGATGCCCGAACACCGAAAGCGTTCCGGTGCCCGTGCGATCTTCCTTGCGGACACCTGACTCGCGAACGTGACGCAGCAGATCCAGATACTGACGCATAGTCGTGTCTATCTGACTGCGACGGCAACGCGATTGCCGGTCGGCTGTGCGCTGCGATACGCGAGGATCACCATGATCAACCCAGCGATGATCATTGGTGTGGAAAGAATCTGACCCATGGTGACCCAATCAAGTAGCAGGTAGCCGCGATTTTCATCCGGCACCCGAACGAATTCGACCATGAACCGGAATATGCCATAGCACAGCAGGAACATTCCCGAGGGCGCGAGTCGAGGACGCGGCTTTGACGTATAGACCCAGAGAATCGCGAACAGCACGAGTCCCTCGAGCACGCCTTCGTAGAGCTGTGATGCATGGACGTGCAACACACAGGGGTGAATGCTGAATCGCTCGCACAATCGCAGCGCTTCCGCCTGCTGCGACGGATGCAATCGCGACGGCTCGACGATGAAGCCCCACGGAACGCTCGTTGGCTTGCCCCATAACTCTCCGTTGATGAAGTTGGCACAGCGCACCGCAAATATGCCGATGCCCGGGAGCGGCGCGAGAAAGTCGAGCACATCGACGACGCTGCGTTTCTGGCGTCGTGCGAACAAGAATTGCGCGACGATGACCCCGATCAAGCCGCCATGGAAGGACATGCCGCCTTCCCAGATGCGAAACAGCATCGCCGGGTCATCGATCAGTCGCTCGAAGCCGTAGAACAATACCCAACCCAAGCGACCGCCGAGGATGACGCCCAAGGCACCGTAGAAAATCACATCGTCGACATCTTCTGGCTTCCATGTAGAACCCGGTTGCGCAGCGCGACGACGCCCGAGCCACCAGGCGAATCCAAAAGCGATGACGTAGGTGAGGCCATACCAGCGCACTGCGAGCGGTCCGATCGAAAAGAACGGGCCCACGGAAAAAATGATGGGATCGATGGCGGGATACTGAAGCATCGTGGACTCTTGAAGGTTCTTCGATCGGTGCCCTATTCCTGCACTACGCGACAGAAAAAAGATTTCAGGTAGCGTGTTTCAGGAATCGCTGGATGAATCGGATGATCAGGTGCCTGCCCACCCACTTCGACGATCTGAACGAAGCGGCTGACATGGCGGGCCGCACGTTGGATGTCGTTCACGAGGCTCTCGGATGGCATGTGATAAGAGCACGAACATGAGACGAGTACGCCTTCACGCTCGAGCAGTTGCAGCGCGAGCTGATTGAGACGCTTGTAAGCGGCCTCGCCTTTGGGAATGTCCTTGCGTCTCTTGATGAAAGCAGGCGGATCGATGATGACGACATCGAAACGCCGCCGTTCTGCGTGAAGCGACTCCATCACATCGAACGCGTCGCCCCGAATCACATTCGGTTTCAATCCTTGAGCTTTCGCACTCGACTGAAGCGACTCGAGTGCCGATGCAGATGAATCGACACAGGTGACTTCAGTGGCGCCCGCCTTAAGCGCGCCCAATCCCCAGGCACCGAGATAACTGAACACGTCCAATACACGCGCACCGCCAACATACTTGCGCATTGCCATGCGGTTCGCTGCCTGGTCGAAGAACCAGCCGGTTTTCTGACCTTCACCGACGGCCACCGTGAACGTGAGGCCACCTTCTTCCACGATCATGCTGGCAGGAACCTCACCGAACGCAGGCTCCACGTAGGCCGATAAACCTTCGAGCTCACGCGCACCCGAGTCGTTCTTCCACAGCATGGCCGCCGGAGCGATCACTTTTCGTACGGCCTCTTCGATCGCGCCTTTGAGCGCTTCCATGCCAGCCGTTGCAATCTGCCCGATGATCACATCGCCGAAACGGTCGAGCACCAGGCCGGGCAACCCGTCAGATTCGCCGTACACCAGCCGATAGTACGGTTGCTGGTACAGAGCGCGCCGCAATGCCAGAGCGACTTGCAACCGATGCACGATCAGTGATTTTCCGGGGAGAAAATCAGCCTCGCGACCGAGAATTCGCGCACTGATGAGTGATCGCGGGTTCACGTAGGCATAGCCGAGGAACTTCTCGCGGTCACTGATCACTCGGCATAGAGCGCCCGGTTCAAACGCCGTCAATGGCGTGCGTGCGGTGTCGACCTCGTTGGAGAAGACCCACAAATGACCTGCGGTGAGACGGCGATCCTCGCCGTGCTTCAAGCGCAGCTCGGGAATGGCCGACGCTGCGGCTACGGATGTGTCGTTAGGAGTGTTCATCGTTATAGTGCGCGGAATTCTAACTTACCGGCCGGCGTCCCATGCATTCTTCGGATCCACATAGCAGCGAGCGCTCGCACTCAGGGGACGCAGCTCGCGCGCACAATCGGCTTGCGCATGAGACCAGCCCTTACCTTCTGCAGCATGCCAACAATCCAGTGGATTGGTATCCGTGGGGCCCCGAAGCTCTGGAACGTGCGCGCGTAGAAAACAAGCCCATTCTGCTATCGATCGGTTATTCGGCCTGTCACTGGTGTCATGTGATGGCCCACGAATCGTTCGAAGATGCGCCGACGGCCGAAGTGATGAACGAACTGTTCGTCAACATCAAAGTGGATCGCGAAGAGCGTCCCGATCTCGATCGCATTTACCAGCTTGCGCATCAGATGCTGATCCAGCGCGGTGGTGGTTGGCCATTGACCATGTTTCTCTCGCCGATCGACCATCGCCCGTTTTTTGGCGGCACCTATTTTCCAAAAGATTCTCGCTATGGCATGCCTGCATTCGCTGATCTGCTACGTCGGGTGGCGGAGTTCTATGCGACTCGCTCGACCGACATCGCGCAGCAGAGTGAAGCTCTGAAACAAGCCTTTCAGGAGATATCGCCGCCTGCTGCCGATGCTGCGCTCGTGCTCACAGAAGAGCCAATGACGGTCGCACGCGAAATGCTGGCCCGCGAGTTCGACAGCCGTTTCGGCGGTTTCGGGCAAGCACCAAAATTTCCGCATCCCGCTACTCTGAATTTTCTGTTGCGCACCTGGCGCGCCAGCGCAGGCAATGAAGAGCCTGACTTGCATGCCTTGTACATGGCGACGCTCACGCTGACGCGCATGTGTGAAGGTGGCATTTACGATCAGCTCGGCGGAGGGTTTTCGCGCTATTCGGTCGATGAGTTCTGGATGATTCCGCATTTCGAAAAGATGCTCTACGACAATGGCCAACTGCTGAGTACGCTGGCCCAAGCAGCTTCGGCGACCGGCGATGAACTGTTCAGACGCGCCGCCACTGAAACCGCCGACTGGATCATCCGTGATATGCAATCGCCGGATGGCGGCTACTGGTCCACGCTCGATGCAGACTCGGAAGGCCATGAGGGACTCTTCTATGTATGGGATCCAGCTCAAGTCCGCCAAATTCTGGATGGACCTGAGTACGAGATTTTTGCGCGACGCTTCGGGCTCGACCAACCCGCCAATTTTGAGGGTCACTGGCACCTGCATGTGTATCGTTCCATCGAGGACATCTCCACTGAACTCTCTCTCGATCCGCAGCACGCGCAGAAAACGCTGGACGGTGCACGCAAGAAATTGCTGGCGGTGCGCAATCAGCGAGTCTGGCCTGGCCGCGATGAAAAAATACTGACGTCCTGGAATGGGCTCGCGATCTCAGGGATGGCGAGAGCCTCTCGAGTGTTGCAGCGCACGGATCTGCAGCAATCGGCGATGCAAGCAATCGATTTCATTCGCGAGCATCTATGGGAGAACGGCCGATTGCTCGCGGTGCACAAGGATGGCCGATCGCGTTTTCCAGCGTATCTGGACGACCATGCCTTCCTGCTTGATGCGCTCATCGAGCAGCTACAAACGCGCTGGCGGAGCGAGGATCTCACCTTCGCAACCGATCTTGCGCAGGCACTGCTCGACCACTTTGAAGATAAAGAGCACGGCGGTTTCTACTTTACAGCAGACGATCATGAAGCCCTGATGCACCGCTCGCGAACTTTCTCCGATGAAGCTGTGCCGTCGGGGAATGCGATCGCGGCACAAGCCTTGACGCGACTGGGCCTTCTGCTTGGAGAACTCCGGTATCTCGATGCGGGGGCCCGCACGCTGCGAGCGAGCTGGTCACAACTCGAGCGTTATCCGCATGGACACGCCGCGATGCTGGTTGCACTCGAAGAGCATCTCGATCCACCGCAGATAGTCATCATCCGCGGTTCCGAGGCGACTCATTGGCAGCGGGAGCTAGACAAGATCTATGCGCCGCGACGCCTGATCTTCGCAATTCCTGCCGACGTGAAAGATCTACCCGCTGCCATCGCGGATAAAAAGCTTGTGGGAAACACCGTGGCCTATCTCTGCACCGGTATGACGTGCTCAGCACCGTTGCAATCGCTGGAAGCGCTGACCGCACTGGCAATCTGAGCTCCGAAGCTCAGGAGCCCGCATCAATCGGTCGGCTTGCCTTTTTTCTTCGCGCGCTTGGCCTCGCGCGAACGTTCGATTCCAGCAAGTTGTTTGGCTTTCGCTGCTTCGACCGCGGCCTGCAGCGCGCGCTCGCCCCAATGCTTCAGTGACTGCGGATCGGTCACGATCTCCTGCGGCACCTCATGGTGATCCGTCGTGAGATCGAACGCGTTCGGATAAGGCTTGAACTGGCGACAGCCGCGCGACAGATAGTCATCGCGATTGGTCGGTCCGGTGTGCAGATACAGGACGTCATCAGCGACGATCCCAAGCAGGCGTTCTTCGATGAAGATTCCCACGGCTCCAAAGATGGAACGATTGGAGATCGGGCCGAGAAACGCTAATTGCTCGGTCACATAGCTGGCAAGGCTCGATTCGATCCGCATATCGAGCGACTCTCTATTCTTGTGCACGCAGAGTGGCCGTACGTGCATGATCATTTTTTCTGCGTCGACGCTCTGCAATCCACTGCAGCATGTTCCGTTGTACGCGCGCAGCGCCTTCCCCATCCCCGGCTAAATTCTACCCCGCGGGGCCGGGGTGTAAACCCATCACTTCATACGCAGAGGCGACACGCTCGACGAATCAGCGCGATTTTCAAGGAGTGAATACGTACTCGAGCTTGATGCCATCCGGATCGGCGAAAAAGAATGCGAAGTAGCCGGGCGCGTAGTTCGGATACTCGGCCGGCGCATCCAGGATCCTTGCATTCGCGTTCTGCAGCGCCTGATAGAGCTCTGTCACCGAGTCGCGGGAAGTCGCACGGAATGCCAGGTGATGCAGCCCCGGTGCGTATCGATCGTGCGACGTGTGGGTTCGCGACTGCTGCAGGCCAATCTCAAGCTGATCACCCCGCCACAGGGGTCCGTCGGCACAGTCGGCAACCCGCTGAAACCCCATGCGTGGCAACCACCGGTCATAGAAGGCCATCGACGCGCTGAGATCTGAGGCGCTCAGATCAATATGGTGAATCCGACCCTGACTAGAAGCGCTGCGTTTGTTCGCCTGAAGCTCGAACAGGCGTTCTCGGATGGCGTCGCGCAAAGGCGCATCGAGAGTTTCGTCAAACGCTCGCGCAGCAGCCCAGTCGTATCCCCATGGATTCGCAGTTCGCAAGGCTTCGGGCTCATCGACATAACGCGGATGAACGTGGCCATGCAGCGCCGGCTCCACATTACCGAACATCGCATAGTTGATTCGCAGAGCACCTGTCACCTGGAGCACCGCTTCGCCGAGCATTCCGAAATCCGCCAGGAATTCATCGCG
>JBJMWN010000304.1:0-8842 GCA_045810085.1 Povalibacter sp.
CGCGAGACGAGTGAGTTTCGCTTTCATCGCGGTCCGATCTTTTCGCAGCTCGTTCTGGCCGATGAAGTGAATCGCGCCACGCCGAAGGCGCAAAGCGCGCTCCTCGAGGCAATGGAAGAGCATCAGGTGACAGTCGACGGACATACCTATCCGCTCGCCGCACCATTCTTTGTCATCGCCACACAGAATCCGATCTATCAGATCGGCACTTTCCCGTTGCCTGAATCCCAACTCGATCGCTTTCTGCTGCGCATCGAGCTCGGCTATCCAGATGCAACGCTCGAACGCGAACTGCTGACGGGACAGGATCGTCGTGACTTGCTGGCGACCGTGGCTCCCGTACTCTCGCCGCAGCAGTTGCTTCTGATGCAAACAATGGTCCCCGGCGTTCACGCCTCCGATGCTCTGCTCGACTATGTGCAGTCGATCGTGCGGTTCACTCGCGAATCTCCTCATTTCGAAGCGGGTCTTTCGCCACGCGCCGCAATTGCGCTGCTCCGGGCAGCTCAGGCGTGGGCAATGATTCACGGACACGAGGGTGTGTTGCCTGAAGACGTACAAGCGATCCTTCCAGGTGTGGCGGGACATCGCCTGAAGCCGCGCGACACTGCGGCACTACGATCGCCGAAGGAGATCGGTGAGCTCGTACTCAAATCCGTCGATGTGATGTAGCCGTCCGACTCGTCACGTGCTCACGATCGTGAGATGAATTTCCCGTTGCATGTCTAGCATCCTCACGAACTTTCTGCAGAACCGTCTGCGCCGCTGGGTGCGTAAACGTCACGGACGCGATTCCGATCCACTCACGCTCAGCAACCGGCGGATCTACATTCTGCCGACGGGTCTCGGACTCGCGTTCGCCTTCATGGTCTTCGCGATGTTTCTCGGCGCGATGAACTATGGCAATAACCTCGCGCTCGGACTGACCTTCATGCTGGGCGCGCTCGGACTCACAGCGATGCATTACGCGCATCGCAATCTGGCGAGCCTGCGGATTTCAGCAGGAGCTACAGAGCCGGTCTTTGCCGGCGAGCTCGCAAAATTTCGCATTTCACTCGAGAACGATGCCCCGCTTGCGCGACATGAACTCACGATCGGCAACGATCACGGACGAGCCAAGCCCGTGCGTCTTGATCCGGGCGCGCGATCGGTACTGAGCGTGAAGCTGCCCGCGGCACAGCGTGGTCATCTCACGCTCGATCGTTTCGAGATCTCCACGCGACATCCGTTCGGACTGTTCCGTGCGTGGGCCTACGTGCACATGGATCTGCGATGCATCGTCTATCCGCGACCTGCTCCGCGAGGCATCCCAGCGCCACCGGTCGAGACCGACACGGGCGGTGCGCAGGACTCCAGTCGTGGCGATGAAGATTTCGCGGGACTGCGCAGCTTTCATCCCGGCGATTCGCCCAGCCGCATTGCATGGAAGGCATTCGCACGCGAGCAGGGACTGCACGTGAAGCTCTACGCAGGCACTGCGGTCACCTCACATCGATTCGATTGGGATGCGTTACCCGGTCTCGGCGTCGAAGCGCGCTTGTCCCAGCTCTGCCGCTGGATCGAGGACGCCTATGCGCAAGGACATGCGTTTGGTCTGAAGCTGCCGCAGCTCGAACTGCCCGCCAACATCGGCGCTGCACACCGGCAACGATGTTTGACTGCGCTGGCTTTGTTCGGCACCGAAGAGGCTGCCGCATGATCAGCCGACTCGAATCGTTACCGAGCTTCAGTCAGCAATTGTTATGGGTCAGTGCAGGTTTGCTGCTGGCCGTCATTCCCAATGTCTCGAACCTTCACGTCTGGATCGTGCTGCTGGCGCTGGCCGCCATCGCGCTGCGACTGACTATCGAATGGCGCGAGTGGTCGTTGCCGCCGAAGCTCGTACGCATCGTCATCGCGATGGCGGCAATGGCTGGCGTGCTGGCCACGTATCGCACGCTCAACGGGCTCGAGGCGGGCAGCGCGTTCCTGGTGTTGATGGCCGGGATGAAACTGCTCGAAACGCGCAATCAACGCGATCTCACGATTCTCGTGTTCGTCGCTTACTTTCTGTTGTTCGCTGGGTTCCTATACGACCAGTCACTGTTGCGCTTGCCGTGGATGTTGATTACTGCATGGCTCCTCACGGCGACTCTGATGCGAGTGCATCAGAGCGTGCCGATATCGATGCGAGAATCGCTCGGGCTCACGGGGAAGATGGTGCTGCAAGCGCTGCCCCTGGCGATTCTCCTGTTCGTGCTCTTTCCGCGCTTGCCAGGACAATTCTGGGCGGTACCCGCGCGAAGTTCGGCCATGACCGGGCTGAATGATGAGATGTCGCCTGGCGATATTTCCGATCTCAGCATTTCATCCGCGATTTCCTTTCGCGCACGTTTCGAAGGCGACATGCCCGCGGCGCGAGAACGTTACTGGCGTGGCACGGTGTTGCACGACTTCGACGGCCGCACCTGGCGACGATTGCAACAGTTCTTTCCCGAACAACGCGTCGTCGGAACCGGACCTGTTTATCGCTACACGCTGACGCTCGAACCGCACAATCGTCGATGGGTCTTCGGGCTGGACACGGTGACCGACTGGCCGCGCGACCGCACCAGTCGTTCCTTCGATGGCCAGATCCTCTCGAACCGGCAGCTCAGCACACTGAGCAGTTTCAATCTCGAGTCCCGAACGCAGTACCGCGCTGAAGGTCCACTCGCCACCTCCACACGGAAGGCCGATACGGAATTGGGACAGCGCAATCCGCGCGCGCGTTTGCTCGCTCAGGAAATTTACGCTCGCACGGGCGATGCGGAATCATTCACGCGAGCGGTACTGCAGAAATTTCGCGAGGAGGAGTTTTATTACACGCTCGAGCCGCCGCGTCTCGAAGCAGATTCGGTCGATGATTTCGTCTTCAACACTCGACGCGGATTTTGCGAACACTTCGCATCCGCCTTCACCTTCATGGCGCGTGCCGCCGGAATCCCGGCCCACGTAGTGCTCGGTTATCAAGGTGGCGAATACAACACGCTGGGCGGCTACCTGATCGTGCGGCAGTCGGACGCACACGCATGGTCGGAAATCTGGGTCGACGGCAAAGGCTGGGTTCGCGTGGACCCAACCGCGGCGGTGGCGCCCGAGCGTATTGAGAGTGGCATCGAAGGCGCGTTGGGTGAAGATGAACCCGTTCCCGGTCGCATGTTCAATCGCGTGAATCTGTTCGCGCAAATGCGATTCGCTTGGGACGCTCTCAATACATTCTGGAACGATCAGGTGATCGAGTTCGGAGAGCAGCATCAGCGATCGCTTCTGGCAAAACTCGGTTTGCAGGATGCGGACTGGCGCGCACTCGGCTTGGGGCTCGTGCTCGCGCTGGGCGGTTTCTTCGCTGCGCTGACACTGTGGCTTGCCTGGCGCTACAGCCCTCGCGCCAAAGATCCGGTGACACAAACCTACTTGCAGCTCTGCCTGCGACTCGCACGCAAGCAACTGCCTCGAGCCACCCATGAAGGTCCGCGTGACTATCTGAGCCGAGTCGCGCAGGCGAGGCCCGAACTCGCACCATCACTCGGCGAGATTCAGCAGCTTTATGTCAGCTTGCGCTACGGTCCTGCTCCCCTGCCTTCGCAGCTGAGTCGTCTCAAATTTCTGGTCAGTCAGTTGAAAGTCTGAGAATTGCCCCGACGCGGGGAATGATGGTTCCTTCGAGCGCTGACGATTCAACATGCCTGCACTCATTCTCGCGGTGGTGATCGCTGTCTCAGCCTTGTTCTGGGGGCTCGGCATTCCTGCTTTGCGCAAGCGGCGCCGAGTGCTGCTGAGTCAGCAGCCTTTGCCGACTCAATGGACGCAGTGGCTCTGGAGCGATGTGCCTCTGTATCGCCGCTTGCCCGAAACGCTGCGCAAACGTCTGCATGGGCTGATTCAGATCTTTGCCACGCAGAAATCGTTTGTCGGTTGCAACGGCCTGAGCGTGACCGACCGCATGAAAGTCGTGATCGCGGCGAACGCTTGCTTGCTCGTCATGAATCGGCCCGGCGTACCAGCCGAAGGTCTGTACGACGACCTTCTCTCGATTCTGGTCTACCCCACCGCATTCATCGTTCCCGAAACAGTTCGACTCGAAAGCGGATTGGTCAGCGAAGGTCGCCGCGTTCTTTCAGGTCAGGCGTGGGACTCACGCCGAATTATTCTTTCCTGGGAAGACATCGAGTACGCACCGGGTGGAGGTCACAACGTGGTGCTGCATGAGTTCGCGCACTACCTCGACATGGAAGATGAAACCATGGACGGCGCACCGGGACTTGGCACGCGCGCTGCTCATCAGGAGTGGGCACGAATTTTCTGGCACGAGTACGGTCAATTGCGCGCGACGCTCGGCGCAGGCATGCCGACACTGATCGATCCATACGGCGCGACTGCACCAGCGGAATTCTTTGCTGTCGTTACAGAAACGTTTTTCGGGCAGCCGCGCGAACTCGAGATGCAGCATCCACTGCTCTATGCGCAACTACGCAAGTACTACCGGCTGGATCCTTCGCGCTGGGACGTGCCTGAGCCGATGACGGCAGACGCTTGAGTCTCAGCGGCCGACGGTGCGCGGTACTTTCGTCAGGAAGATCGCGCCGATCACAAACAGGAAAGTGACGGACACGATTCCCAATCGTGGATCACCGGTCGTGTAAGCGACGGTTCCCGTCAGCACCGGACCCAGAATGGCGGCCGCTTTGCCCATCAGATTGTAGAAACCAAAAAACTCACCGGCCTTGTTGGGCGGCACGAGACGACCGAACAGCGAGCGCGATAACGACTGAATGCCTCCCTGCACCAAGCCGATGATGATCGCGAGCGTGAAAAAATCCTGCTCGGTTTTGATGAAGTACGCATAGCACGCGCTTCCCGCATACACAGCGATCGAGATGAAGATTCCTGCTCGCGGACCGATGCGCTTGCCCAGCCACCCGAACGCTAAAGCCGCAGGAAACCCGACGAACTGCACGACGAGCAATGCTTTGATCAGGCTCGCCTGCTGCAATCCCAGTGAGAGGCCATAGTCGACAGCCATCTTGATAATGGTGTTCACGCCATCGATGTAGAACCAGTACGCCAGCAGGAACCACAGCAGCGTTTTGTCACCACGCAAATGCCGCACCGTCGTGGCCAACTCATGCCAGCCCGCGCGAATAGCGGCGGCGTACGGCAAAGGTGCAGCCGAGGTTTTCTCTTTGACGTAGAGCAAGGCTGGAATAGTGAACAAAACCCACCACACGCCGACGCTCAGGAACGAAACCTTCACTGCGGTGCTGGCATCGGCGAGGCCAAACATCTCGGGTTTTGTAACCATCAAGCTATTGATCACGAACAACAGGCCGCCGCCCAGATAGCCCAATGCGTATCCATATCCGGAGACCAGGTCGTAGTCGCGCTCTTCGGCCACATCAGTGATCAGCGAGTCGTAAAACTGATTGCCGCTCCAGAATCCCACCGACGCAGCGCCGTACAGCAAAGCCGCAGAAAGCCAGTCACCTTTCGCGACCAGATAAAGCGCGCATGTCATTGCCGAACCCAGCAGAGTGAACAGCGCGAGCAGACGAACGCGTGCACCCGACTTATCTGCAATGGCACCGACCAAAGGCGCAATGAGTGCGATCACGAGACTCGAGATGCCGCTCGTGAGCCCGAGTCGAAAAGTACTTTCAGTCGCAGGGATGCCGGCGTTCCAGTACTGCTTGAAATAGAGGGGAAAGAAGCCCGCCATCACAGTGGTGGCAAATGCGGAGTTCGCCCAATCGACGAGCGCCCAGGAAACAACATTCTTTTTGAGCAGGACTGTCGTCACCTGGAACTCCGGACACGAGAGATAGGAGTAACCACATCGAGCACAAAAATCACAAAACGATGACTTAACCAGATCACAGACACGAAAGCGTACAGCTCTATTCGACCGCCCTTTCGCCTTGTCGGTCAGACCTTGCGTTCTTTGTGTTCTCTGACTTTGTGTTCTTTATGGTTTGCTTTAGGTCTCAAGCCGCTTCGGCCAGATGCTCACGCGTTTCGCGGAACGTGATGCCTGGCCAGCGCTCGAGCGTGAGTTGCAGATTGACCCGTGTCGGCGCGAGGTAGACCAACGCACCTGAATGGTCGACTGCAAGATTGTCGTAAGCCTTGACGCGGAATTCTTCCAGCTTCTTGGGATCGTTGCAGTAGACCCAACGCGCCGTATAGACATTCACGTTATCGAAGGTCGCCTGCACCCCGTATTCGTCCTGCAATCGAAACGCTACGACATCAAATTGCAGCGGCCCCACGGCGCCGAGAATCAGATCGTTGTTGCGCATGGGACGAAACACCTGAGTCGCGCCTTCTTCGCAGAGCTGGTCCAACCCTTTCTGCAGCGCTTTCATTCGTAGCGGATCACGCAGAACGACGCGTTTGAACATTTCTGGCGCGAAGTTTGGAATGCCAGTGAAGGTCAAAGGCTCACCTTCAGTGAACGTGTCACCGATGTTGATCGTGCCGTGATTGTGCAGCCCCAGGATGTCGCCGGCGTACGCTTCGTCGGTGTGTTGACGGTCGGCAGCGAGGAAGGTCAACGCATCGTTGATCCGCATCTCTTTGCCGAGCCGCACATGGAACAAACGCATGCCTTTGTTGAAGCTCCCAGAACAGATGCGCATGAATGCAATGCGATCGCGGTGACCCGGATCCATGTTCGCCTGGATTTTGAAGACGAAGCCGGTGAGCTTCTCTTCGAACGAATCGACGTCGCGTGAAGTCGTCCCGCGCGGCAATGGGCCAGGCGCATGGTTCACGAACATATTCAGCAGTTCGGTGACACCGAAGTTGTTGATGGCCGAACCGAACATCACCGGCGTCTGGCGTCCTGCGAGATATTCTTCGCGTGAGAACTCCGGAGCAGCTCCTTGCACCAGTTCCACTTCATCGCGGAATGCCTGTGCGCGATCGCCGAGAAACTCGCTCGCTTCGTCGCTTGAAAGTTTGTCGATGGTGGCAGTCGTGCCGGCGCGTCCTTTTTCGCCTGCCTGATAGATATAGATCCGATCCTCGAGCAGATGGTAGATGCCGCGTAACTCGCGTCCCATGCCGATGGGCCATGTCACCGGCGCGCAGGAAATCTTCAGAATCTTCTCGATCTCATCCAGCAATTCCATCGGCTCGCGACCTTCGCGGTCGAGCTTGTTGATGAAAGTCATGATCGGCGTGTCACGCAATCGACACACTTCCATCAGTTTGATCGTTCGATTCTCAACGCCCTTCGCACAGTCGATCACCATCAACGCGGAGTCGACGGCCGTGAGTGTTCGGTACGTGTCTTCAGAGAAGTCTTCGTGGCCTGGTGTGTCGAGCAAATTCACCATTCGGCCATCGTAGGGAAACTGCATGACAGAAGAGGTCACGGAGATTCCGCGCTGCTGCTCGAGCGCCATCCAGTCCGAAGTGGCGTGACGAGCTGCCTTGCGACCCTTCACTGTGCCGGCGAGCTGAATAGCACCGCCGAACAACAGCAGCTTTTCGGTGAGCGTCGTCTTGCCGGCGTCTGGATGGGAAATGATGGCAAAGGTGCGCCGACGGGCGATTTCGTCTTGAAGCAAAGGCATGGATGACCAGACTTGAGCGAGGGCGCGAATTGTAGACGGTAGCGCGAAGCGTTGCTGGCACACGCGACGGGCAGAACCCTGAATCGGGGCCATTCCGTTTAGAGAATGGCCGGGAAGCTGCCAGCTAGCAAAATCTCTGCGGCGCTACTTCGCTTCAGGCTTTTTCGGTTCGAGCGGCAGCTTGTAGACGAGCGCGTCCTCGCGACCGCCCACTGCCTGGTAGTAGCCCTTGCGCAGGCCGATGCGCTGGAAACCCATCGATTCGTAAAGGCGGATCGCAACCGTGTTCGACGGCCTGACTTCGAGAAAAACATCCTGCATGTATTCCTCGCGAGCCCGATCCAGCAGGTACTCCATCAATCGCCGACCCACGCTCATTCCGCGCAGCTCGTGGCGAACACAGATGTTCAGCACGTGTGCCTCGCCTGCGCCGAAGGACATGATCCCGTAGCCGGAGATTTCGTTGCGATACTCAACGACGCGGCATAGATAGCCCACGCGTACGCAGTCGCGAAACACGCCTTCGCTCCAGGGAAACTGATAGGAAGCGCGCTCGACCGATGCCACTGCAGCGACATCGGGAATCGTCATGGGACGGAAGCGGACATCCCTGAGTCCGGCCTTCCGGTCGATTTCGGCGCTCACGAGGACTGTCCTGCCTCTTGCGCCAAGCGTTCGTAGGTTTGCATGGCCAACACCAGATCCGCCCAAGCCTTGCGTTTCTCACCGGGGCTGCGCAGCAGATAGGCGGGATGATAGGTGACGATCATCGGCCGGCCAGGTCCCACACGATGCAGCCTGCCACGCAGTTTACCGATCGGCGTGTCTGTTTCGAGCAGGGTTTGCGCTGCAATTCGCCCCACGCACAGCAGCAGCGTCGGATTGACCAGCTCGATCTGGCGAAACAGGTAAGGAATACATGCACGAGCTTCTTCAGGCCGAGGGTCGCGATTGGAAGGCGGACGCGACTTGAGGATGTTCGCAATGAACACCTGCTCGCGTTCGAGACCGATCGCCCGAAGCATTTGATTGAGAAGCTGTCCGGCCTTCCCTACAAAAGGCTCGCCTTGTCGATCTTCTTCCGCGCCAGGCGCTTCACCGATCACCATCCAGGACGCATTTCGATTCCCCACGCCAAAGACGGACTGGGTACGCGTCGTATGCAGCGCACAGCGTGTGCACGAGGCTACGCTGCCGACCAGGGTCTCCCAATCCATAGCAGCGATCTGCGGGTCCACCAGCTG
>JBJMWN010000305.1:0-15589 GCA_045810085.1 Povalibacter sp.
AACAACGCAGCCGGGTGCTGTCGGCGTGCAACGCAAGCAACACATGCTTGTGTCTGAGGCAGAAGTCGAGAAGGGTGCCGAGGCTGCCTATCAGGATGAATTGGGCAAGGCTCGCAAAGAGAACGCACTCAACAAGGAACGGGCAACCTACGATCGCGTCCAGGCCATCTCGCGCCGCCTGATCCCGCAGACCACTGTCTTCCGTCCTGATGCGGGTCAGTGGAAATGGGAAGTGAATGTGCAGACCACCGACGATGTGAACGCCTACTGCATGCCCGGCGGAAAGATCATGGTGTACACAGGATTGATCGACCAGTTGCACGCGACCGATGCCGAATTGGCCGCGGTGATCGGCCATGAAATAGCGCACGCACTGCGTGAGCATTCGCGCGAGCGCATGTCGCAGGAATACGCGCAGCAGCTCGCGTTGGCGGGAATTGCCGTTGCAACCGGTGCGGGTGATGCGACGATGCAGCTGGCCAATCAAGTGGCCGCTGTTACGTTCACGTTGCCGCATAGCCGCGAGCAGGAAGCCGAAGCTGATCGTATTGGCCTCGAACTCATGGCGCGTGCCGGTTATGACCCAAACGCTGCAGTCTCGCTATGGCAGAAGATGGATAAGCTCGGCGGCAGTCGCGCGGAATTCTTCAGCACGCATCCTTCGAGTGAATCGCGCATTCGCGACTTGCAGGCAAATGTGCCGAAGGTGGTTGGTTTCTATCAGCAGGCGAAGCAACAGTAACAGTGTCTCTGCGGTTCAGCGCACGATGCCGATGACCGCAAGAATGATCGCCAGGCTCAAACAGCCCGTGAGCCATAGCGTTCTGCGATAAAGCACCGTTACCGCGCGTGCAAGCTGCGCGATCTGCTCGGCCATTTGATTCACCAGCTCGGCCTGCCTGCGTTCATTGTCTTCCAGCTGCACGATCCGTCGTGCCACTTCATCGACATCATTGCCGTTCACGGGTGCGGGCAGCGGCGGCATGCTGCGTTGCTTACGCAAAAGCTCGCGGGACACGTCCAAGATCGAAGGAACCCATTGAACGATCTGCAGCCATGGAACCGGCATGTGAACTCCAGTGTCGAGACAAAGCAGGCCCGCAGCTTGGGCCACGGGCACATTAACATCGGTTAATGATGGCGAAAGGTTCCTTCTTCAATCGTTGATCGCCTGTGACGCGAGCAGAAAAAAAGCCTCGACGCACGCCGCTGCGTCGAGGCTTTCAGCATTGAACCCAATTCGCTAAGTCTGATCGGATTGCGACTTCGCCATGAATTCCGACTTGCTCAGATAGCCGTCGCCATTACTGTCCATCGACGCGAAATTGTCTGACACCGATTTGTCGGCGGCAGCTTCGCTCTTGCTGATCTGCTGGTCACCGTTTTTGTCCATTGCCTCGAAAGTCGCAGATGTCTTCTGAGCGGCATCGTCTTGAGCGAAGGCCGCTGTTGAGAGCAGCGTTGCAATGACAACAGTCGCCACAGTCTTGAGCACGGGCTTGATCATGATGGCTCTCCGGTAGGTAGTCGGGCCAAGTGCTGGCTCGAGCGCAACACTTTGCAGTGACAGCAACGCCCACTCTCGAGCCAGTAGGGGTTGTGAGCACTCGCGGATCGAACGCCGAGAGCGTTCTGCCAGTTCCGATCCGGGGGGGGCGCGAGGCAGATCAGCGGTCAGGAAAACGCGACGTTTGCTTCGCGCTCGCTACTGACGCGGGCCGGCCTTCGCAGTGGAACTTTCGGAGTGGTCCGTGCTCGAGCGTCGCGCCAATACGAGACTTCGCAATAGCTGCGCGCGATTACGCAACGCGGCGATTTCTTGTGTTGGTGGGTTTCCCGAAGAAGAGGTGAGCACTCCCTTCATATCGAAGCTCAGCTCAATGCGCGCATCGCTTGCGATCGCGTCGCCTCGATACCCAACGAGTCGTGCGCCGGTGAACGAGTATTCACCGTGACTTGCGCGTGCGGTCTTTCGGGTCTCGATGATCTTCGTGAGCTGAGCGTCATCGAAGTACGCGGCGTAGTCGGTCGCGATGCCACCCGCGTTGGTTTCGCCACGCACAACCTGACCCTCGGTCACCCAGGGCTCTTGAACTTCAGGCGTGGACCGTTTTGAGCAACTCGCCACGAGTGTTGCGGCAACGAGAAGTGCGATGAGTATCGAAACCTGCCGAGCTGAGTGAGTCATAGACGTGGTCTGCTGATTGCGACAAGCGCTAAACATAATCGTGTGTGCTCAAACCTGTATGGGGACTCGCGGTTGCTACGCGTGCTTGTAGGGCATTCGTTTGGGCGCCGCGCACCAGTCTGCATCGCATACCACAACAGGTATAGAGCCGCCTTCGTTCTCCGGGTTGCGAACGTGATCCAGCTCACGCGCGCGGGCAGCTGATTCCTCTAGTCTGCTCGACGTTCAATTAACGCCCTGGAGATCCTTGATGAGTGCAGCTACTTCCGCGAACCCTCAGGTGCGCCGCAATCCTGCTCCGACCGCTCGACCCGAAGGTCAGTCTGCGCCGCGCTCTGCTGCACGTACGGGTGCGATGTATGCGTTCGTCTCCTCCGAAGTGGATGATGAGTTCAAGCTGCATCTGAATGACATTCCACGTCAGCAGCAAACGCTTGATGTCGAAGGTTTGAAACCTTCGCTCCTTAGTCGCCTGCTGGACATGGTCGCGCCGATCAAAGGTTAGTCACTCTCCCGGGACCTTGCCTGCTTCATGAGAATGCAGGCAAGGTAGCCGGATGCGATTGAAGCTCCTCCGCCGAATCTTCTCGTTCGTTCTCCTCTTCTGTTTCGCGGGCGCATACAGCGTTCGTGCTGAGTCGCTGTATTTCTCTGATCCGCAGGACGATGTCAGTGCCCTCATCGACCTGATGGCACAACGTCTGGCTCTGATGCCGGACGTCGCTGCATGGAAGTACGCGAATAACAAACCGATTACCGATGCCGCCCGCGAGGCGCAAGTGCTGAGCGCGACCATTGCACAAGCTCAGGCGCTCGGCATCTATGCCGCATCCGCGCGTGGACTTTTCGAACTGCAGATTCAACTAGCCAGTCGTATCCAGGAGCAAGCGATCGCTCAATGGCGCGCGACTCAAACGCATCCCTCCGTGGTTCGCGATCTCCAACAGGAGTTGCGGCCTGAGCTGGATCGCATCGGCAAGCAACTCCTCGTGCAGATCTATCTGGCCTTGCCCGAGCTGCAGCGTGCCGACTTCCCTGATCGTTTCGCTTCTCAGGCGAAAGCGTTGAGGCGCGATAGCGATGCTTCCTTTCTGACCGACGAGGACGCGCGAGCATTGATCGCCAAGCTCGCTCAGGTCCGCAGATCAGGAGCTCCCTCGCTCGATCAGATCAGAACTTCGGGTGTCTTGCGCGTGGGCACGACCGGCGATTACGCGCCATTCAGTGCAGATACTCAGGGACAGCTGACTGGTGCAGACATCGCACTTGCAGTTTCGTTGGCGCAGACCCTTGGCGTGAGAGTGCGTTTCGTCCGGACCTCCTGGCCGACGCTGATGCAGGACTATCGCGAGAATGATTTCGACATCGCCATGAGCGGGATCAGCGTGACAGACGATCGGTCACGCGAAGCTTCATTCTCGATTCCCTATCACCAAGGTGGAAAGACTCCTATCGTTCGCTGTGGCACTGAAGCGCGCTTCGATACGCTCGCTGAAATCGACCGGCCAAAGACTCGTGTCATCGTAAATCCGGGTGGGACCAACGAAGCTTTCGCGCGCGAGCATTTCACGCATGCACAACTCAGGGTGCATCCAGACAATCGCACTATCTTCCAGGAGATTGCACAGGACCGGGCAGACGTGATGATCACAGATGATCTCGAAGTCGATCTGCAAACGCATCGGCTCAAGCAACTCTGCCGCGCTACCGCAGACACATTCACTCACAGCGACAAGGCGATATTGCTCAGCAAGGATCCGCTGTTGAAGCAATCGGTCGATGCATGGCTGAAAACCCAACTCGATTCGGGCGAGGTCCGTCGCGCGATCGACACGGCCATTCGAGAGCCCGCGCCCTGATGGCATAGCCCTCGCGAATCGCTCACCGGCAGACGGAGGCGATTGGCCGACGTGAGCTTCGTTCCACACGCGACTCCGGTATGCTTGCCGCGCTCAAATCACGGGAGGTTCGACATGGGCTGGGTGATTCTGATCGTCGTTGTCCTGGTGCTCCTGTTCTTCGTTTCGATCTACAACGGGTTGGTTGCTTCGCGCAACGGCTACAAGAACGCCTTTGCGCAGATCGATGTGCAGCTCACTCGTCGTTACGACCTGATTCCGAATCTGGTCGAAACAGCGAAGGGCTATCTGAAGCACGAGCGCGAAACATTGGAAGCGGTGATTGCCGCTCGCAATGCCGCCATGAATGGCCTGCGCAATGCTTCCGCCAATCCAGGCAATCCGGCCGCTGTACAGCAGCTTGCGGGCGCTGAAAACGCGTTGACGGGAGCGCTGGGTCGATTGTTCGCAGTCGCCGAGGCCTATCCGGATCTCAAAGCCAATCAGAACATGATGCAGTTGTCGGAAGAGCTCACCTCAACGGAAAACAAAGTGGCGTTCGCACGCCAGGCTTTCAACGACGCGGTGATGAACTACAACAACAGGCGTGAGACGTTCCCGAACAGCATCGTCGCGGGCATGTTTGCTTTCTGGCCCGCTCAGCTGCTGGAAATCGAGTCTGCCGAAAAGCGCGTCGCGCCGAAGGTGTCGTTCTGAAGCAGGCTTCAGGCGGCGCCCGCAGAAGAGATCGCTGAGCACGTGACCGACGTGCTCGCGATCGCATCTCTGACTGTGGTTTGTCCCGGCAGCCATGTTTGACTCGAAACGTCATGAACTTCTTTCAGCGTCAAACTGAGACGCGGCGTCTATCGCGCCGTCTGGTGTGGCTGTTCGTCGTTGCCGTGATCGCCGTCATCGTTGCGGTCGACGCGGTGCTGTTCACCGTGCTGGCGTCACTGCAGCCTGATTCCCCTGGCATCGTCCTGCCTTCGACTCAATGGATGAGTGCGCACTCGGGTGTCGTCCTCGTCACAACGCTCAGCGTGCTCGGCGTCATCGGCTTGTCCAGCTTGTACAAGACCGCGATGTTGAACGGAGGTGGTGGCGTCGTGGCGCGATCGCTTGGCGGTGTGCGAGTTTCAGCTGACACAACCGACCCTTTGCAGAAGCGTCTGCTGAATGTGGTTGAAGAGATGTCCATCGCCTCGGGCGTGCCGATGCCTGAGGTCTACCTGCTCGAGCAGGAGTCCGGCATCAATGCGTTCGCAGCGGGCCACAATGCGGCGAATGCCGCAATTGCAGTGACGCGTGGCGCATTGACCACGCTTAATCGCGCTGAGTTGCAGGGCGTGATTGCTCACGAGTTCAGCCATGTTCTGAATGGTGATATGCGGCTGAACATTCGGCTCATGGGCTTGCTCTTCGGCTTGCTCGTGATCGCGGTGCTCGCCCGAACGGTGTTGCGATTCGCTCCTCGGGGACGCAGTGGCAAGAAGGATGGGGGCATCGCTTTCATTCTGATGGCGGCAGTCGTCATTCTGGTCGTTGGCTATGTCGGGTTGTTCTTTGGTCGTCTGATCCAGGCGGCCGTTTCGAGATCCCGAGAATCATTGGCCGACGCCTCTGCCGTTCAGTTCACGCGAGACCCGTCAGGATTACGTGGTGCGCTGTTGAAGATCGGGGCGGCGGTCGAGGGTTCGCGCATCGCAAGTCCTGATGCGGAAGAAGTCGCTCATATGCTGTTCGCGCCAGGCATCAGCCGCCTGTTTGCGACTCATCCTTCGCTCGAGGAACGGCTCAAGGCCATCGATCCGCACTTCGACAGGAGTGAGTTTGAGAAGACGCGTGAACGTTTAGCGGCTGCGCCGACTGAGCCGGACCGAGTATCCACGCGTTCTGGATTGGATCGACTGAATGATCTGATCGCCGTGCCGACGGCGGGGGGAGTTGCTCAGCTCGTTGGCAATCCGGGCACCGCACATATCGAGCGTGCACAGGAAATTCGTCGTGCGCTTCCTGAGGCGTTGAGCGCTGCGGGTCGCAACGCATCCTCGGCGCGGGCGTTGTTTCTAGCGTTGGCACTGGATGCGGCTCCTGATGTGAGAGAACGGCAATTGGCTTTCATCGCACGTCAGCTGGGCTCCGCCATTACAGATGAGATGACTGCGCTCCTTCCCGAAGTGGATACGTTGCAACCACAGCAGACCTTGCCCGTGCTCATGCACGCGTTTCCAGCACTGCGACAGCTCACGCGAGATGAACGCACCAAGCTCATGGCGTGCCTCAACGGCATGTGGATGCGCGAAGGTCGAATGTCGCTGCACTCCTATGTGGTGCGCAAGCTTGCGCAGGTGCATCTGCGCGATGATCTCGATCCGGTCGGACGGGCGAACACATTGCCATTGAGATCGGTGACTGCAGAGCTGCAGGTGTTGTTTTCAGTGCTCGCGCAGCACGGGCATGAAAATGAAATCGAAGCACGTCGCGCGTATGAGGCCGGCATGCACCTGCTGTTGCCGCGTGAGCGCCCGGACTATGCGGGTGCTGCGAACTGGCCGGCGCAGCTCGATGTGGCGTTGAGCAAGCTCGACCGGCTGGTGCCGCTGGCGAAGGAACAGCTCGTGGAAGCATTGGTGAGAACGATCAGCCACGATCAGCGCCTCACTCTCGCTGAGGCCGAGTTGCTGCGAGCCATCTGCGCGGCCTTGCATTGTCCGTTGCCACCCCTCATTGAGACTGCGGGTGCAATTGCGAGCTGATACCTGCCATTCCCTGACAGGGTTTCGCGGTCCAATGCTCAGTCTCCCGACTTGACGTCGGGGTTAGAATTTTCGTTCGCGTCCGGCGGCCTCGTCGGCATTCCCCTCACCGATTCCACGAGCGGCAATTCGCTGCAGGTAGCATGTCTCATTCCATCGTCATTCGTGGCGCGCGCCAGAACAATCTCAAGAACGTCGATGTGGAGCTGCCCACCCACGAGTTGATCGTGGTGACGGGCGTGTCGGGCTCAGGCAAATCGTCGCTTGTCTTCGATACGCTTTATGCAGAAGGCCAGCGACGCTACGTCGAAACGTTCTCGCCTTATGCGCGGCAGTTCCTCGATCGCATGGACAAGCCGCAGGTCGATCGGATCGAAGGCATTCCGCCCGCGATTGCCATCGACCAGACCAATCCCGTTCGCACGTCTCGTTCCACCGTCGGTACGATGACGGAGCTCAATGACCATGTGAAGTTGCTGTACTCGCGCGCCGCGCAGCTCTACTGCCGTCACTGCGGCGAACACGTGAAGCGCGACAGCGCGCAGAGTATTTGCGATCAGGTCACGGCGCGACTCGATGAACGGAAAGAGACGGATGCCCGGCTCGTCGTGACGTTTCCGGTTTCAGTCCCGCACAATTTCAGTGAACAGGAAGTGCTCGGCTTGCTCGAGAAGCAGGGCTACACGCGTGTGTTCACCCGCAAAGTGACGAGTGGCCCTGAGGCTGCGTCACCGAAGAAGAAGACCAGCAAGAAAGCTGTGCGTGTGATTGAGCAAGTCACGCTGGAGATGATCCAGGACCGGCTGCGTTTCGATCCGCAAGAGTGTGCGCGATTGAGTGAAGCCGTCGAGGCAGCGAAGCGCGTGGGTCAGGGGCGCGCCACTGTTCATGTCGTTGATGCTGCGGCGTCGCGGGCGGAAGTCGTAGATCCCGCCTCGATCAAAGCGTCGTGGCGCTTCTCGTCCGATCTGCATTGCGCCGAGTGCGACATTCATTATCAGGAACCCGTTCCGAGTCTGTTCTCGTTCAACTCACCGCTCGGTGCCTGCGAAAGCTGCCGCGGATTCGGTCGCATCATCGGCATCGACTTCGGGCTGATCGTTCCTGATGGTTCCAAGACCTTGCGCGGCGGAGCAATTCGACCGTGGCAAACCGAGTCATACAAAGAGTGCCAGGACGATCTGATCAAGTTCGCCCGCAAGCGCGACATTCCTCTTGATACGCCGTGGGCAGATCTCACGGCCGAACAGCAATCATGGGTTCTCGAAGGCGAGGGCGACTGGTCGAAGAACGTGTGGTACGGCGTGCGTCGCTTTTTCCAGTGGCTCGAGACCAAGGCGTACAAGATGCACATTCGTGTACTGCTCTCGAAATATCGAGCGTACACACCATGCACCGTTTGCGAGGGTGCGCGGCTGAAGACCGATGCGCTGCTGTGGCGACTTGGGTCCCACCAAGTGAGAAGAGCAGAGCGCTTCCGTCCGAAAGGTGCGAAATGGAGCGAGGAAGTGCTCGCGACCCTGCCAGGTCTGAGCATCCATGAACTCATGCTGTTGCCGATCGAGCGCTGCAGCGAATTCTTCAAGTCACTGACGTTGGCAGGTCCACTCGATGAGGCCGCAGATCTCGTCCTCCGCGAAGTCCGCAGCCGTCTCGGCTTTCTGATGGATGTTGGTTTGAGCTATCTCACGCTCGATCGTCAGTCGCGCACTCTGTCTGGCGGCGAAGTTCAGCGAATCAATCTGACGACTGCGCTGGGCACATCGCTCGTCAATACTTTGTTCGTACTCGATGAGCCCTCGATCGGTTTGCATCCGCGCGATATGGGCCGCGTGATCGGTGTGATGCATCGGTTGAAGGAGGCAGGCAACTCTTTGGTCGTCGTCGAACACGATCCACAAGTGATGCAGGCTGCCGACCGCATTCTCGACATCGGTCCGGGCCCAGGAACGCGTGGAGGAGAAGTGGTGTTCTACGGCGCACCGGGTCAACTGCATGAGGCCGAGCGCTCGTTGACGGCTGACTATTTAATGGGGCGTCGACGCGTCGACGAATTGCGAGCGCCTTTGTCGTCTGAGGCAAGTCTCAGTTCGGTCCGAATCTTTGGCGCAGCCGAACACAACCTGAAGAGCGTTGACGTCGAGATCCCATTGCAGCGTCTGGTCTGCGTGACGGGTGTTTCTGGCTCAGGCAAATCGACGCTGATCCAGGACATTCTCTATCCAGCGTTGCGCAAGCATTTTGGTAAGCCCTCGGAAGCGCCCGGCGCGGTCGATCGTATTGAAGGTGCAGAACACATTGGCGATGTCGTCATGGTGGATCAATCGCAGATCGGCCGTACGACACGCTCCAATCCAGCCAGCTATGTCGGCGCGTTCGATACGATCCGCAAACTGTTTGCAGCCGAGCCTGTTTCGAAGGAGCGCAATTACACGATCGGTACCTTCAGCTTCAACAGCGGCAATGGTCGTTGTCCGACGTGCGGCGGCAACGGTTTCGAACACGTCGAAATGCAGTTTCTGTCCGATGTGTATCTGCGATGCCCGGATTGCGATGGCCGCCGTTACCGAGGTGAGATTCTGGAAGTGAAGCTCACGCGCGGCGTGAACCAGAAGGCTGAGGCTCCGAGCATTGCCGATGTTCTCGATATGACCGTGGCCGATGCTGTGGAATTCTTCGCTGAAGAACCTGCCGTGCTGGAGAAACTCAAGCCGCTCGCTGATGTGGGTCTCGACTATCTGAAACTCGGGCAGCCGGTGCCGACACTTTCGGGCGGCGAAGCTCAACGCCTGAAACTCGCGGGTCATCTTGCGATGTCAGCGGAGGTTGATGGGAAGAGCGTGAAGGCAAGTCGTTCGAGCAAGGCAGTCAAGTCTCAGAAGGGCACCTTGTTCCTGTTCGACGAGCCAACGACCGGTCTGCACTTCGATGACATCGCGAAATTGTTGCGAGCGTTCCGTCAGCTTCTCGCTGCAGGTCATTCGGTTCTGGTGATCGAGCACAATCTCGATGTGATGTCCGCCTCCGATTGGCTGATCGATCTGGGTCCGGAAGGCGGTGACGCAGGCGGCCAAGTGGTGGCGTTGGGAACACCTGCGCAGCTGATGAAGCACGCGACATCTCACACAGGCAAGGCCATGCGTGAGTACCTGGAGCAAGCGGGTCAGTGGCGGCCCGCCGTTGCAGATCGCGCGTCAGCCCAGATCACGAAGCTGCCAACGAAAGAGCGGCGCGCTGAAGTCATCAGTATTCACGGAGCACGTGAGCACAATCTGAAAAACATCGATGTGGTGTTGCCACGCGATCGATTCACTGTGGTGACGGGTGTTTCCGGCTCCGGCAAATCGACCTTGGCATTCGACATCGTCTTTGGCGAAGGCCAGCGCCGTTATCTGGAATCGCTGAATGCCTATGCCAGGCAATTCGTGCAGCCTTCTTCGCGTCCAGATGTCGATGCGATTTTCGGCATTCCACCGACAGTCGCCATCGAGCAGCGTACGAGTCGTGGCGGTCGCAAGAGTACCGTCGCGACACTCACTGAGATCTATCACTTCCTGCGACTGCTCTATGTGAAGCTCGGAACGCAGTTCTGTCCGACCTGCGATGTTGCGATCGAACCGCAGAGCTTCGATGCAATCGCCGCGCGCGTACTCAAGGATTTCAAAGGTGCGAACGTGACGCTGCTCGCTCCGCTCATCACTGCTCGCAAGGGTATCTACAAGGATCTCGCCGCCTGGGCGAACAAGAAAGGGTTCGCCGAGTTGCGAGTCGACGGAGAGCTTTTGTCGACGCGCAAATGGCCCAAGCTCGATCGTTTCAAGGAACACACGATCGAGTTGCCGGTCGGCACGATAGGCGTCAGCGCCAAAGCCGAGCAGGAACTGCGATCCTTGCTCACGACTGCAATGGATCACGGCAAAGGCATCGTTCGTGTTCTGCGCAATGATGGAAGAGGCTCGCAGTCCATCGTGTTCTCGACACGTCGTGCGTGTCCTTCGTGCGGCACGAGTTTCTCTGAGCTCGATCCTCGACTGTTTTCGTTCAACTCCAAGCTCGGCTGGTGCGAAGGTTGCTTTGGCACTGGTATGTCCCTTGCGGGTTTCGATGCCGAGCAAAGCGGCGAAGAAGGCGTGTGGACGGAAGTGGAACCTGATTCGACCGGCCCGTGCGGTGAGTGCGAAGGTCATCGACTCAATCCAGTCGCCCGCAACGTGCGTTTCAACGACGAGTCAATTACGGCCGCGACTGAGCGCTCGGTTTCCGACATGCGACGACGTTTCGCCAGCTTAAAGCTGCAAGGACGCGACCTCGAGATCGCGCGCGATGTGATGAGCGAAATCAGCTCGCGACTGACATTCCTGGAAGATGTAGGACTCGGCTATCTCCAGCTTTCGCGTTCTGCTCCCACCCTGTCGGGTGGCGAGGCACAACGCATTCGTCTCGCCGCGCAATTGGGATCCAACTTGCAGGGCGTCTGCTACATCCTCGATGAACCGACCATCGGCCTGCACCCGCGCGATAACACGATATTGCTCGATACGCTGGAGCGGCTCGCTGCCAAAGGCAATTCGCTGCTCGTAGTCGAGCATGATGAAGAAACGATCCGTCGCGCCGATTACGTTGTGGATCTCGGCCCCGGCGCAGGCTCGCGAGGTGGCCAGGTCGTAGCAGCGGGCACTGCAGCAGAGCTGGAGCGTTCACCACACTCGCTGACGGGACGATTGCTGCTGCAGCCCTTACTCCACCCGCTCGTACCGCATCGGCTGGTGGGCGCACGCCAGCCCTCGCTGCTGATCAAGGACACCTCTCTTCACAATCTGCAGAAGCAAAGCGTGCGGATACCCTTGGGTCGGCTGGTCGTGATTACCGGCGTATCTGGATCAGGCAAATCGACGCTGGCTCGCGATGTTCTGCACGACAACCTGCGTGCAGCTCTCATCGACACGCGCAAGCAGCCTGAATGGCGCGGCTGTAAGGAGATCGCAGGCTGGGATCAGTTGCAGCGAATTCTGGAGGTTGATCAAACGCCAGTTGGCAAGACGCCGCGCTCGTGCCCCGCTACCTACGTCGGATTCTGGGACGCGATTCGCAATCTGTTCGCCGAGACCACCGAAGCACGCATGCGTGGATACACGTCATCGCGATTTTCGTTCAATACGGCGGGTGGTCGATGCGAAGCGTGCGAAGGCCAGGGCATGCAGAAGATCGAGATGAACTTCCTCCCGGACGTTCGAGTGCTGTGCGATTCGTGCGGTGGTCGCAGATTCAATCGCGAGACGCTGGCTGTGACTTACAAGGCCAAGAGCATCGGCGATGTGTTGATGATGAGCGTGGACGAAGCCGTCGAGTTCTTCTCCAGTCACCCGCGGATCCATCATTGCTTACGTCTGTTGCAGGACGTAGGCCTGGGCTATCTGACCTTAGGGCAACAAAGTCCGACGCTGTCGGGAGGCGAAGCTCAGCGCATCAAGCTCGTCACTGAGTTGTCGAAAGTGCGTTCCACCGACAAGCAACCGGGCCAGAACACGGGAACACTCTACGTGCTGGATGAGCCCACCGTTGGCCTGCACATGGCCGATGTCGAGAAACTCGTTCTGGTTCTGCATCGTCTGGTCGATGCAGGCAACTCGGTGGTCGTGATCGAGCACAACCTCGATGTCATGGCTGAAGCCGATTGGCTCATCGACATGGGACCAGAAGGCGGGGAGGGTGGCGGTCGAGTGGTCGCGCAGGGCCCGCCTGACGAGATCGTTCGGAACAAGAGCAAATCGCACACCGCGCGCATCCTCGGGGAGTTCTTGCGCGATCGGCGCCAGAAGATGAGTGCGTAGAACGCAGGCGAGGTCGACCTTTGTTCGCTTCGTGCGGCGATGCAGGTGCGTAATCGCGCACTCGAGGTTCTATAGCGCGCCGTCTCGCCTGAAATGTGCGGCGCCAGAAAATATTTATTGCCGATAATCTTGCTGCAGCGCGTCCGCCGAAAGCCGCGGCCCAAGCTGGTGAGTGCGCTCGCGGTGGATACATCCATTACAAGCAAATCGCTGGCATCAACGATGCACCGCGCGTCTTCAGAAGCCGTGCCCATGACGGATTGGCCACGATACATCGCAAGCAGATGCTCTTTCGTGTGGCATACATTGCGAGCGACTGCTGCGGCATCAGGCAGGCGTTCTGTGGTTCTCCTGCCACGTGTATACATTGTGGTTGTCGCGTTGGACTCAGACTGGTTCTCAAGCTGGTCAAAAGCCCAGCTTTTCGCGGGCTTTCGCCACACCTTGTCTGCACTTGGTTTAGCAACCTCGCTTTCATTGCCAAAATTTGAGTTGTATTCTCGAGACCACGCTTGAGGCCGGAACGAGACAAACGCTCGCCCGGGACTCAGGAACAAGAGAACGAGTAACAAGGGATCACCAGCTGCGCACGGCAGTGGTGCCTGGCCATCACAAATAACCTCTCGCAGGAGGGTTGCTTTAATGTCGACGAGAACCACACTCGCGCACGCGGTGAAGCGCGCGCTTATTACGGGATCTACGCAAGGTAGCGACGATCTGTCGCTCGCCGCCCGTCGGACGGGTCGCGTAGCGGGAGCAGTTGCAACAACGCTGATTGCGGCGAGTCCAGCCGCGTTCGGTCAAAGCACCAGCGGTGCAGTATTCGGGCAGGCGGCTGCAGGTGAGACGGTCACTGTTGAAAGTCCGGCCACCGGAATCAAGCGAGAAGTTACCACTGGCGCAGACGGCTCGTATCGAGTCCCAGCTCTGCAACCCGGCGCATACACCGTGACGGTGAAACACGCTGATGGCACCACAGCAGCCCGTGAAGGCATCGTTGTGAGCGCCGGAACGGGTACGGCGGTTAACTTTGTCTCCACCGCAGCGGCGTCGATTGAGAACGTCGTCGTTACCGGGGCGCGCGTGGTGAACCCGATTGACGTCTCGTCGACCGAATCGGTCACCGTTCTTTCGGCTGAGACGCTCGCGAAGATTCCAGTCGCGCGCGATTTGACTTCAGCAGCTCTTCTCGCTCCAGGCACCGTTCGGGGCGACGTCGCGTTTGCCGACGGAAAACTCGCCTCCTTCGGCGGCTCTTCCGTTTCCGAGAATCAGTACTACGTCAATGGTTTCAACGTTACTAATTCATTCCGCAGCCTGAACTTCTCGAAGATCCCGTTCGAGGCCGTTTCCGAGCAGCAAGTGAAGACCGGTGGCTACGGCGCGGAATTCGGCCGCTCGCTGGGTGGCGTCGTCAACCAGACCACGAAGCGCGGCACGAACGAGTTCGAATCCGGCTCCAGTGTCTACTGGCAGCCCTCTAGCCTGCGAGCTAAGACGCGCAACGCGAACTATTCAAACCCGCTGAGTGCGGACAGCTTCGGGAACGTGCGATCCATCAACTCTGAGGAAGAGACAGGTGAGTGGCAGGCCAACTTCTGGGCCGGCGGACCGATCGTGCAGGTCAAGCTGTTCGCTTACGCGATCATCGGTTACACCGAACATGAAGAGGATCGATGGGGCAACGTCACGCAGCGCAATAACACGAACTCCGTGACAGAGACTCCCAACTGGCTGGTCAAGGTCGACTGGAACGTAAATGACGCCAATCACTTCGAACTGACAGCCTTTTCCGATAAAGACGAGACCACCAGCGAAGTCTATTTGAACAGCGTCGGCGCGGCGGATCGTCTCGGATTGGTCGGCACTCAATTCAATGAGAGCGGCGGTCAGAACTTCGTTGGCAAGTGGACGAGCTATCTAACGGACAATCTCACGCTTTCAGCGCTCTATGGACACGGCGAGTTTTCGCGCGGAGTGCATCTCAAGACTGCGAATGGACTGCGCGTCGCATATAGCGGAGACCTCACCGTTCCCGCGACTGGATGTCCCGTGATCACTGACTCGCGATCAGCTGCTCGGATTGCCGCGACCGGCGCTTATGCCAGCACGTGCAACATCACAGCAAGCTTGGTGAACGCAGGGTCTATTGAGCGCGAGGATGCTGCGGATAGTCGCGATCAGGGCCGCGTCGATCTGGAATGGCAGTTGGGCTCGCACCTTCTGCGTGGCGGGTACGACGTCGATAACTATGAATCTATCGCGGGGACCTCGATCGAAGGCGGTCGCATCTGGCGATACTCGACGAATAGAGGCGCCGACGGTGTGCTCAATACTGCGGATGACTACGATGTGGTGCGCGAACAGATTGTGAACCAAGGTGCCACGGTCGAAGTGAAGCAGCGCGCGTTCTATGTGGAAGACAACTGGAACATCACAGACACCTTCCTTGTGTCCGCAGGCTTGCGTTGGGATAGCTTCGAGAATCTGAATGGAGACGGCGAGACTTACGTCAAGATCGACAACCAGTTCGGACCACGACTGGGCATGTCATGGGACGTGAAGGGCGACTCCACGCTCAAGATCTATGCGAATGCTGGTCGGTACGCGTTGCCGCTTACGCCCAGCGTCGCTATTCGAGGGGCGAGTGCATCACTCTTTACCCGGCAGAATTACGTCTTTACTGGAGTTGATCCGGCTACTGGCGCTCCCATCGGTCTTTCGGATCCACCACGATTTCTTCCGGGAACTACTACCCCGTTGCCGGGTAGAACTGCTGCCGGTTTGCAGTACATCAACGGTGAATTCGGTGAGCCGAAGAATCCGGAGACCATTGCATCCAAGAATCTGGATCCGATGTATCAGGATGAGTTCATCCTCGGCGGTCAGATGGCAATCACCGACCATCAGAACGTCGGCGCACGAGCCATCTATCGAGACCTGAAAGCGGCGATCGACGACAACTGCGATTAC
>JBJMWN010000306.1:0-21713 GCA_045810085.1 Povalibacter sp.
CGCTCTGACCGATTGCGCAGAGCCGTATGCAGCACTGCGCGATTTTCAGTGACATTGATCTTCTCACCAGCAAACATTGCATCGATTCTCGATCGCAACCCGCGAGCATCAGCCAGTGCCAACAGCAAGCTGAGCGTCTCTTCGTTCACTCGCTGCCGCGAGAAATCGAATAGCAGATTCAGATCCGTGCGCGAGAACTTGTCGAAGCGAGCAGGATCCGTCGCGAAAAGTTCGCGAACATGAACACTGCGATTCTTTTCAGCGTGCTTTTGCAGCGACTGCCATTGCGGCAGTTGGGTCAGAGAAGACATGGGTGGGCACCGCGGCCAATAGATGCATCGACCTTACGCGATTTTCCCGCGGCAGGGCAATGATTGACCTGGCGGATCGAATTGAGCGGGCGCTCAGCGCTGGCTGTAGTAATCCAGATACCAGGCAACGAACTTCGCGACGCCCTCCTGGACCGGCGTTGCAGGTTTGTATCCGACATCGCGAACGAGATCGTCAACGTCGGCAAACGTGTCTGGGACGTCACCCGGCTGCATCGGCAGTAAATTCTTCTGAGCCTTCTTGCCGAGCGACTGTTCGATGCATTCGATGTAACGCAACAACTCGACGGGTTGATTATTGCCGATGTTGTAGAGCCGATATGGCGCTTTGCTCGAACCTGGATCTGGATGGTTGCTATCCCACTCCGCATTCCCAGTCGCAACGCGATCTGTCGCGCGAACGACGCCTTGCACGATGTCGTCGATGTACGTGAAGTCGCGCCGATGGTTGCCGTAATTGAACACGTCGATCGGTTTGCCTTCGAGAATGTTCCTTGTGAAAAGAAAGAGCGCCATGTCGGGACGACCCCATGGTCCATAGACCGTAAAAAAGCGCAGACCGGTCACAGGCAGCTGATACAGATGCGCATACGTGTGCGCCATCAGTTCGTTCGCCTTCTTGGTCGCTGCGTAGAACGATAGCGGGTGATCCACGTTCTGATGCACTGAGAACGGCATCGCTGTGTTCGCACCATAGACCGAGCTGGTCGATGCATAGACAAGATGCTCAACGCCATTGTGACGACAGCCTTCGAGCACATTAGCGAAACCAACGACGTTGCTATCGATATACGCCATCGGGTTCTTGATCGAATACCGAACACCCGCCTGCGCACCGAGGTTGATGACGCGGTTGAACTTCTCCTGTGCGAACAGGACTGCCATTTGTGCGCGATCGGCAAGATCGATCTTCACGAATCGGAATGCGGCAGAGCGGCTGAGTACGTCCAATCGGGCTTGCTTCAGCGAGACATCGTAGTAGTCGTTCAGATTATCCAGACCGACCACTTCATCGCCGCGCTCCAGCAGCAGCCGAGCCGTGTGAAAACCGATAAAGCCAGCAGCACCTGTGACGAGGATTTTCATGTCTTAGGAGTCGTGAATGAGAGAAACATCGATATCTGTGCGGACGACGACATTGGCGTGACAACGATCGTCTGGCTTTGACGTAAGAAGGAGCCAGCAGACATTCGCCGAACAGCGCTCAAGGAGGAGAAACGATGGATCCTATCTCTACGCACAAAGACCTGATCGTCTGGCAGAAGTCCGTGGAGCTCGCAAGCAAAGTCTACGCGGCCACCGCTGGGCTGCCCAGCACCGAGCACGACGCCCTGCAGCAGCAATTGCGGCAAAGCGCAGTCGAAGTTGCCAGCAGCATCGCGGAGGGCGCGGCCTGCAGAAGGCGCGGGGAGTTCCTGAAGTTCCTGCAGGTCGCCCGAAGCTCACTGATTGAGATGGAAACGCGCGTGTTGATTGCAAAACATCACGGGCTTGCAGCACAGAGCGCGCCCCTGCTCGATGACATCTCAGAGCTGGAAAAGCTTCTGAATGCTCTGATGCGACGGCTCGCGGACACAACCCGGCAAGCCCACGCGAGATCGTGTGCACTCGAGATCAGCGCCCTTCCCGCTCGCCGCATCACAGAAGTGCCACGCTGATGTCGTCCCGAACTACAGCAAGTAGACGACCGCCCATAGTCCCGTCAGCGTCATCGAGAGCGTATACGGCAAGGCCATCCAGAGCATGCGTCCGTACGAGAGGCGGATCAAAGGCGCCAGCGCTGAGGTGAGCAAGAACAGAAACGCAGCCTGACCATTCGGCGTCGCCACGCTGGGGATGTTGGTGCCGGTGTTCACAGCGACGGCCAATGCATTGAACTGCTCATGCGAGATCGTGCCTTCCAGCAATGCTGCTTTGACCTCGGTGATGTAAATGGTGGCCACGAAGACGTTGTCGCTGATTGAGGAAAGCAGGCCGTTTGCCATGTAGAACAGTGCGATCTGGGTTTTGCCTTCGTGCTGCAACACGTAGCTGATCAGCGGCTCGAACAGATGCTGGTCATGAAGCACTGCGACTACCGCGAAGAACACAACGAGCAGTGCAGTGAAGGGCAACGCAGCTTCGAAAGCTTTGCCTAAGCGATTTTCGTCGGTGATTCCGTTGAAGGCTGTCGTCAGCACGATGATGGTAAGGCCGATCAGACCGACCTCCGCCACATGGAATCCAAGCGCACAGACCAAAATCAAAGCCGCAACGGCTTGCACGGTCATCATGGCTCGATCACGCGCAGTCAATTGGGCAGCCTGAACACGATGATGTTCTTCCAGAACACATCGCACGCTCTGCGGTAAGCCCGTGCCATACCCGCACCATCGAAGCTTTTCCACCAACGCACAGGTCAGCAGTCCTGCCAGCAAGACAGGCATCGATACCGGCGCGACATGATGGAAGAACTCGACGAAATTCCATCCTGCGTGACTCGCGATCAGAAGGTTCTGCGGCTCGCCAACCTGCGTCGTGACACCGCCGAGCGCTGTACCTACGCTCGCGTGCATCATCAGTCCGCGCAGGAAGCCCCGAAACTCATCGAGATCCGATCGGTGCAGGTCCGTCACATCTTCATCGAGGCCCACGTCATGTTCAGCATCGAATGCTTTGCCCGATGCGAATCGATGAAAGACCTGATAGAACCCCGCCCCCACTGTGATCACGACAGCTACAACGGTCAGTGCATCGAGAAATGCTGAGAGCAGTGCTGTCGCAGCACAAATGCTCAAAGAAAGCGCGAGCTGTGAACGAACCGTAAGCAGGATCTTGGTGAAGGCATACAGCAGCAGCTCCTTCATAAAGAAGATCGCCGCCACCATGAAGATCAACAAAAGCAGCACTGGCAGCGCATTCACCGTTTCTGCATAGACAGACTTCGGCGTTGTCAGTCCGATCAGCACCGCTTCGATGATGAGCAGACCACCCGGCTGCAGCGGATAGCATTTCAGCGCCATAACTAGCGTGAAGATGAACTCGATCAGCAGCAACCAACCGGCGATGACCGGCCCTTGCGGATCAGCAAAAAAGACCAGTGGATTGACGATCAGAAATCCGACGATCGCGACCTTGTACCAGGTCGGCGCATTTCCCAGAAAGTTGCGCAGGAGAGCGGAGGCAAGCGTTTGAGGCATCGGCGCGGTAGTTCGCTTGCGGGACGGCTGAAGTCGAATCTGCCGCTCAGTTCATGTTCGCGACGAGCGCCGGCGGAGCATCCAGTGCGCGCCACAACGTTTTCTTGCCACTCGCCTTGTCAATGGCTGCGAGAACGCGTTCGTGCGCAGCGATCTCATCATCCGATGCGAGCACGATGCGCAGTTCACCGAGCGGCCGAACCGTGACTTCGCGCTCGATCACGATGGATGTCTGCTCGAGCGGGGCTTCGGTGAGGATCAGCGCGGTCTGGCCGCCGGTCATCGCCAGATAAACGTCGAGCAGGATCTGCGCGTCCAGCAACGCGCCGTGCAACTCTCGGTGCGAATTATCGACCGAGTACCGTTTGCAAAGTGCATCGAGGCTGTTGCGCTGTCCTGGATGCATCTGACGCGCAAGCAGCAACGTATCAAGCACAGTGCAAACATTGTGCACTTGCTTGCGATGAGGCAGACGCTTGAATTCTGCGTTCAGAAACGCGACGTCGAACGCAGCATTGTGAATGACCAGTTCTGCGCCACCGATGAACTCGATCAGTTCTTCAGCAATCTCCTCAAAGCGCGGTTGTTGTGCCAAAAATTCATTCGTGATGCCGTGAACTTCGAGCGCACCGCGATCGACTTCGCGATCGGGACGGATGTATCGGTGAAAAGTTCTGCCGGTCTTGCGACGACGGATGACTTCGACACATCCGATTTCGATGATGCGATGGCCCTGCTCGGGCTCGAGTCCTGTGGTTTCCGTGTCGAGTACGATCTGGCGCATTGTATTGATTGTGTCCGACGCCACTTCCGTAAACACGAGGCTTGCACGTTCAGCAAATCGCCGAACCGACCGGTCAATCGGCGAGAACAGATTCCTTAAGCGCCTTCACCACCGTGACCTGCTGATCTTCGGTGAGATAAGGATGCATCGGTAAGCTGATCACGCGATCCGCAGCCTCCTCCGCCAATGGGAAGGTCCCTTTGGCTTGCTTCAGATTCGCGAAGACAGGCTGCAGATGCAAAGGTACCGGATAATGCACGGCGGTGGGAATACCGCGGCTCTTCATTTGTTGTTCGATCTTGGGCCGATCCGCAACCTCGATCGTGTACTGGGCGTAGACACTGGTGCACCCCGGAGAAATCACCGGCGTCGACACTTGACGTCGATCATCAGAAACTTTCGCGAAAGCCTCACCAATCAAAGCGCTGTACCGCTCGCCAATACGAGACCTCGCCGCGACTTCTTCTTCGAAAATCTCCATCTTCGCGAGCAATACAGCGGCCTGAAGTGTGTCGAGCCGACCGTTGATGCCAAGACGCGGATGGTGATAGCGACGATCCTGTCCATGAACACGAATTTCGCCCATGAGTTTTGCGAGATGATCGTCATCGGTGAACAAGGCGCCACCATCGCCGTAAGCACCTAACGGTTTGGAAGGGAAAAATGACGTCGAACCAATGTCGCTGACCGCACAAGACGCTTTGCCCTTGTAATAGGCCCCGAAGCTTTGAGCTGCGTCTTCGATGACAGGCAACTTATGTTTGCGAGCGATCGCATTGATCGCATCGAAGTCTGCGCACTGACCATAGAGCGACACTGGCATGATCGCTTTCGTGCGCGATGTGATCGCTCGTTCTATTTTGGCTGGGTCGATGTTGTACGTGCGGCGATCGATATCTACGAATACAGGTGTCGCTCCAGACAACGCAATCATTTCCCCAGTAGCAATGAACGTGAATGGTGACGTGATAACTTCATCGCCGGCACCGATATCCAATGCCATGAGCGCGATGAGTAATGTGTCCGTGCCGCTCGATGCAGCGATGCAATGCTTCGCGCCGACGAATTCTGCGAGCTGCCGTTCGAGCTCGACTGTTTCCGGGCCGAGAATGTATTGCCCATGTTCCAGGACTTTCTGAATGCGCGCATTCAGCGGCTCACGGATGCGCTCGTATTGAGCCTTGAGATCGATGAAGTTCATGCGTGTAGCGGGAGTTCAGCAATCACGAGCACGGCGGCTCGCACGCGGCGGAGTGTACGCCATTCATCTCTCGCTCGACTCTCTTGAAAGTGCCGACGGGGACTCGCCAGCATCATCAGTACTGGCTGGTCAGGCTTGCGAGGTGCCGCTCAACATTTCATCGATCGCGCGATTTGCAAGCTGGTCTGCACGCTCATTGCCCGGAATGCCCGCATGACCTTTCACCCAATGCCAATCGACACGATGACGCTCGATCTCTTTCTCGAGCGCCTGCCACAGATCGACATTCTTCACGGGCTTGCGATCGGCCGTTTTCCAATCGCGAAGCTTCCATTGCGGTAGCCACTCGGTGATCCCACGTCTCACATACTCTGAATCGGTGAATAGCTCGACCGTGCATCCGCGCTTGAGTGCGGCGAGCGCACGAATCGCGGCCGTCAATTCCATTCGGTTGTTGGTCGTCAGCGGCTCTGAGCCATTCAGATCCTTCTCATGTTCGCCGAACATGAGCACAGCACCCCAGCCTCCAGGTCCAGGATTTCCACGACAAGCGCCGTCCGTGTAGATAGTGACAGTGGTCAATGTGTGAGTCCGTGGATCAACCGTTCGTTCTGATAAAGCAATTGTGCGTCGCATTCCTCACGGTGCAGGTACGCAAGCATCGAGCGCACGACTTTCAGGTTCTCGTTCTGGTTGTCGGTTCGATCAGGCCACCGACGACTTTCGGGCGCAGACGCCAGCGTGGTCGGATCGGTGTGATCGCGTAGACACGCTTGCGTGCTTTCAACATGTAGCCGCTCGCAAATAGCGGCCACAAACGCTCGCCAGCGCGTTCGAAAAATCCTTCAGGCGTTGATGCTGCAGTCCAGGGAAGCGCAAACAAATAGCGGCGCGCATCGACGATCTCGAAGCCTAAGAGTTTCAGCCAGTCGCGCAAGCGACGTTCGCTGATGAGTCGCTGCAAACCCGGCGGGAATCCTTGCCGAGCAAATAAATGCCGCATGCCCCAGCTCGAGAACGGCCGAAAGCCAAACACGACGAGATGGCCTTCACCCGAAAGAATTCTTTCAACTTCACGCAGAATCTCGTGAGGCTCAGGCTCGTACTCGAGCGTGTGCGGTAACAAGACTGCATCGATTGAATCCGAAGCGACGGCGAGCGAATCCGTTCGTGAGCGAATCATGGCTGTCGCAGGCTCCTGTGCAGAGCGTGGACCGTGCCATCCAAGCACGGATTTGCGCTGCGTGCGGGCCTCGGTGATCAGCCCATCGTCATCACCCCAAAGCCCGATCTGCAGCAACTGCCAACCGAACACTTGAGCGAGAGCCTCGGCTGACAACTTGCGCTCGAGTGCATACAGCCGCTCGCCTAGCGGCGAACGAAGCCATGTATGAAGCGGCTCGTTACTGGTCACGGTCATGTGAGAAGAATAGCCGAGATCGGAAAAAACTCGCGAAGCGTAACTCTCTACTGCGCGCGCGGGATCCAGTGACAAACTAAGCTAGCCTGCCGCGAGCATATCGTTTCCGCGAAGATTTAATGCGCGGAAACAGCCAGTTCGATGCGCTCAGTGACTTGCCGCTGCGGGAGCCGGCATGTTTAATACGGCATTGCGCTTCAGGCCAGATCCGACGGAAGAATGATGCTGCAGGTCACCCCCGTACGGGCATTTACAGATAACTACATCTGGCTGATTCATTCCCCGCGCGATCGACAAAAAGTGGTTGCAGTGGATCCGGGCGATGCAGCACCGGTGATGCAAGCTCTGGCCAACCAGCAACTTCAGCTGAGCGGCATTCTGATGACCCATCATCATGGCGATCACGTCGGGGGCGTCGCTGAGCTGCTACATCAGCATCCTGTTCCCGCCTTCGGGCCAGCCTCTGAAAGCCTTCCCGGAAATCCGATCCGCGTTCGAGAGGATCAACAAGTTGACTTCGAAGACCTAGACCTGTCGTTCCGAGTCCTGGATGTGCCAGGACATACGGCCGGCCATGTGGCCTATGTCGGTCACGGGTCACTTTTCTGTGGAGATACGTTGTTCAGCGCGGGGTGCGGGCGACTCTTCGAGGGCACCGCGGAACAAATGACGGCCTCATTGGACAAAATGGCGGAACTTCCAGAGGCCACTCAGGTGTTTTGCGGACATGAGTACACAGTCAGCAATCTGAAGTTCAGTTTGGCCGTCGAGCCGGACAACGAAGAATCGGCACGATATCTGGACGAATGTCGCGAGCGCCGCGCTCGAGATGAGGCAACGGTGCCTTCAACCGTAAGGCGTGAGAGGAATGTGAATCCGTTCCTGAGGTTCCGTCGACATTCTGTGAAACAAGCCGCGGAAGGTCGGGCCGGTCACGCGTTGAATCCGGTTGAGGTTTTCGCCGTCATCCGGGAATGGAAAGACGGATTCCGTGGTTGATGCGTCAAGACAGATTTGCGCCTGTTTGTATGCAGGCGAGGTGAAGATCAAGGCAACTCGGGCCGACTCGGCCCACCAGTCGCAAGCCCATCGGCTTTGCGAGAGCGGAGGATGATGGGCATGGTTCGAAACACACCGGCGGCGCTGCTAGCAGCCCTTCTCGCAGCATTCGCGTTCCTGAGCGCCGGTTGTAGTCATGTCGCGCCTAAACCCCCACAACAGACCGCTGATCTGGTCGTCGCAGACGACCAGGAACAGGAGCAAGACGAGGCAGACGCCCCCACAAAAGTGGACGAGGCGGATATCGGCATCGCAGGTCCCGCTCAGATCGAAGACGCAATCGAAGCGTTGGATGCTCAAGCGGGCGATCAGACTCTCATTCGAGCTCTGGGCGATGGCGCCAATCAACTTCCTGGCGCTCCGGGAGATCTGTTCCAGCGCATTCGCAATGGGTTCCTGATCGCCGATCTTGATCGGCCTGAAATCGAAGTCGAACAATCGTGGTACGTCAGACACCCTCAGTATCTTGATCGCACGTTCAAACGTGGCGAGCGTTACCTCTATCACATCGTCAATGAACTCGAGGCTCGCAAGATGCCTCTCGAATTAGCGTTGCTGCCGGTAGTCGAGAGCGCGTTCAATCCCGTCGCCTATTCCCGGGCTCGTGCCGCAGGTTTGTGGCAGTTCATTCCCGCGACCGGTCGTCGTTACGGGCTGAAGCAGAATTGGTACTACGACGGTCGCCGCGATGTGGTCGCGGCGACGAGCGCCGCTCTGGATTACCTACAAGTTCTCGCCGAAGAGTTCGATGGCGACTGGCTGCTCGCGATCGCGGCCTACAACTGCGGCGAAATGGCGGTCGAGCGTGCCATTAATCGCAATCGAGCCGCCGGCAAGCCGACTGACTTTTTCAGCCTGAAGCTGCCGAAAGAAACGCGGGCGTACGTGCCGAAACTGATGGCGATGCGTCGCATCGTTGCGGATCCAGCAAGCCAAGGTCTCGCATTCGCGCCTATCGCAGATCAGCCTTACTTCTCGAAGGTCGACGTTGCTGGACAGATCGATCTGCAGGTGGCCGCGGAACTCTCTGAGCTACCCAAGGAAGAGCTGCTCGCGCTGAATCCCGCATTCAATCACTGGGTCACGGATCCTGATGGCCCGCATCATCTGCTCGTGCCCGTTTCGTATCAGATGAAGTTGACGGAGGCCGTGGCGGCGCTGCCTCCTGAAAAACGAGTTCGAATCGTTTATCACCATGTGCGTCCGGGCGACACGCTGGGCGGAATCGCGGACAGATACGGCGTGTCGATTGCATCAATCAAAACCGCCAACAAGATCAAAGGCACGATGATTCATCCGGGACAGGACCTGCTCGTGACTGCTGCACCGCGAGGCATGGAGGTTCGCGTTGCGATGATGGACGACTCAGCGCCGGTCGCACGCAAGCGCAACTCGGTTTCTGGCAAGCATGTGGTGCGTCGTGGCGATACGCTTTGGAGCATCGCTCGTGAACACAGTGTGTCGATGGATCGTCTGGCGACCACCAACGGCCTGAACAGCGACACGACATTGTCGGTGGGCCAGGTGTTGAACATCCCGGGCACCGCAACGCTGGCATCGACGAACGCCGATGCAGTCGCCGCTCAATCGACCACCTATGTCGTTCGCAAGGGCGACACCCTGTCGCGCATCGCCAGCAAATTCCGCGTCACCATCGCCGATCTTCTCGGGTGGAACAGTCTGAAGCCCAGTGCCGTGATCAAGCCTGGACAGCGCCTCGTCATGTATCGCAGCGAGCGTCGCGCCGGCATCTGACCGCTCGCAGGGCGCGGCGTTCAAGGCCGCGCCCTGCGCTCTTCCTCTCTCATTTCTTGTGCTGAGTGATTGCGCAGCTCGCTCGCGTTGCGCCTTGCCATGCGACTGCCCGCGAGCCGCGAAGGGGCCTCAGCTATGCGGCCTGCTGTTCTGACTCTAAACTACGCGCCCGTTCGGCCAGTCAGTTTGGAGCCATTCATGGGATTTCTAGCAGGAAAGCGCGCGTTGATCGTAGGTCTCGCAACGGAGCGCTCGATCGCCCACGGCATTGCCACGGCGATGCGTCGCGAGGGAGCAGAGCTGGCCTTCAGCTATCAGGAGCGCTTCAAGGACCGCGTCATCGGAATGGCGACGGATTTCGGCTCGACCATCACGTTCGAAATGGACGTCGCGAACGATGCCAGCATCGATGCCGGTTTCCAGACGCTGAAGCAGCAATGGGACGCGCTGGACATCGTGGTTCATGCCGTCGCGTTCGCTCCGACGGAGGCGATTCGCGGCGGCTTCGTCGAATCCACAACGCGCGAATACTTTCGAATCGCGCATGACATTTCGAGCTACAGCCTGACCGCGCTCGCAAAGGCTGCTTATCCGATGATGCGCAATCGGCAAGGATCGTTGCTCACGCTGAGCTACCTGGGTGCCGTGCGCTCGCTACCGAGCTACAACGTCATGGGTCTGGCAAAGGCGAGTCTTGAAGCAAGTGTGCGCTTCCTGGCCGCCGATCTCGGTCCAGAGGGCATTCGCGTCAATGCCATTTCGGCTGGACCCATCAAGACACTCGCGGCTGCTGGCATCGGTGGCTTCCGTAGCATTCTGAAGCATGTCGCAACGACTTCGCCGTTACGTCGCAACGTGACACCGGAAGATGTCGGCAACGCAGCAGCGTTCCTCTGCTCAGATCTGGCAGCAGGAATTACAGGCGAGGTTCTTTATGTGGACGGCGGGTTCAGCACTGTCGGCATGGCGCTGCCCGATGACAAAGCCGGCGAATAGCTGCGCTGGGGGATGATGTTCTTGTTGCTAGCAGCGTCGCATTGCACGGGACAGACAATCGCGCCCGTCCCAGCTTTTCTGCTCTAGCGCGACGAACGCGCTAGAGCTCACGCTTACTCGAAAACTTTCTCGTTGCGCACAACTTTTGAGTTGCGCTCCGCTTCCGCTACGTAAGCGGCGAACTCGGCTCCGCCCGTTTCCTGCTCTGCGCGCCGCGCACGACTCTTTCGATCCGCTGCAGGCTCAGCCGATGGATTCCCCTGACGAACAGCCGTCAACTCGAACACAGCATAGTTGCCGTCGTCCGTCGCGATGCTGCCGTAGTGTGGCTTTTCTTCCGAAACGGCAGTTGAGGGCGCTGCAAACGCGGCACGAACGATCGCAGCGGGTGCGATCGTGTCTTGTCGTACGACGAAACGCTTGCCCACCGGCTTCAGTGCGAATTCGCCAGCAACTTCCGTCCAGGGAGTGCCTTGCTGCAGCTTCGCCAGCGCCTTCGTACCTTTTTCGGTTGCCGCATCGCGAGCAGCCTGCACTCGCAACTGAGCTTCGATCTGCGCACGCACCTCAGCCAAGGGGCGCGGTTCTGCCGGCTTGTGATCGGAGACTCGCAACACCAATGCTTTGTCTTCGCCCAACGTGACGAGGGGGCTATTGCGTCCCTGTTCCAACACTTCTTCGCTGAACGCAGCTTCGATCACACCTGGGTCGGCGCCGAGCTCGCCTCCACCTTCTTTCGTGAAACCTTTGACGGTCTTGATCGGCAGATGCAATTGCTTCGCGACTGAGTCGAGCTCGGTCAGGCTGGAGAACGACAGATCCGCGAGCTTCTGCGACTCGTCATAAAAAATCGTTTGCGAGCGATCCTTTCGATAGTCTGCTTCGAGCTCGGGGCGGACGTCTTCAAAAGATCGCAACTTGCCCTTCTCGACCTCTTCGAGCTGAATGATGTGATACCCGAACTGAGTCTTGATGGGGCCGCGAATCTCGCCGGGATTCATGCTGAACAAGGCGTCTTCAAACGGTCCCACGAACATTCCGCGCTGCGCCCAACCCAGCTCTCCGCCCTGAGCCGCAGAGCCGGGATCTTTGGAATTCTGTTTGGCTAGTGCAGCGAAGTCCCCGCCACCCTTGACCTGCGAAGCGATCTCATCGGCCTTCTTTTGTGCAGCGGCATCATCGACGCCTTCGCCCGTAGTAATCAGAATGTGACGGGCACGACGTCGCTCTGGCGACTCGAAACGCTCCTTCACCTGTTCGTAGTAATCCTTCAATTCATCTTCAGTCACTGTGACCGCGCTCTCCGCGCTAGCGCGCGTGAGTTCGACGTACTGCAAATCCACCGTTTCCGGCAGCAGATAATTAGCCTTGTGACTGTCGTACCAGGCCTGGATCTGTTCGTCGGTCACTTTGATCTTGTCAGCAAATTCGCTCGTCGCGATCAATGCGTAATCGAGCTCGCGTTCCTGCTTGTCCAACGCATAGCGACGGTCGAGCTCATACGGCAACACAAATGCTGATTCCATGACGCCGGTCTGCATGAGGCCGATCGACATATCGGCACGCAGTTGTGTTTCAAACTGTGGCTCGGTCTGTCCCTGCTGTCGCAGGAGCATCGCATAGCGATCGCGGTCGAACTTACCCTCAACCTGCAACTGTGGAATGGTCGTGATCCGCTCCGCGAGTGCCTGATCCGTGACGCGATAGCCGAGCTTGTCCGCGCGCTGCGTCAACAGGCTGTTGCGAACGAACTCATCGAGCAGTTGCGACTGCTGCGACTTCACGAGATCGGGCGGCAACTCCGCACGCATCATCTGCTGCAATTGAGATTGCCGTTGCTGCCATGCTTTTCGCACCGCATCCGATGAGATGGTGGTGCCGTTTACCTTCGCAGCGAAATTGCCAGCGCTCGATTTGAAATCGATGCCCCAGAAGATGAACACGACGGTGATCGCGCCAAGGAAGAGTGTGGCGAACCAGCCGCTGACCTTGTCGCGTATTGTTTGCAGCATTGATGAGGACTGATGAAATCGGGATGAAGTAAGTAGCTCTTCAGATCCGAAGAGCGAGATCGAACGTGCGGACTGCGCACCGACTGAGCAATGAATGACAGCGAATTCGATTTATTGTTTGCCGTTCACTCATCTGACGTCCGGCTCTCGAGGCTGCACCCACGCAGTTTTGCGATTCCCACTTGAGAGGTCTACGCGACTCACCGTGAGCCCATCGCGACCGGCTGGTGATTGACGAAATGGCGGAGCGGACGGGACTCGAACCCGCGACCCTCGGCGTGACAGGCCGATATTCTAACCAGCTGAACTACCGCTCCGCGCTAACCGTGAAGACACTTGGGCGAGGCGTGGTGGGTGCTGAGGGGATCGAACCCCCGACATTCGCCTTGTAAGGGCGACGCTCTACCAGCTGAGCTAAGCACCCTAGTTGCCGCCACATTTGCCGCCAAATCAGGTCAAGGATTTGACGGAAATTCGCTTGCCAAATTCATCTAATTACACAAGAAATGGCTGGGCGCGCGTGCCCTGCCCTTTCGAAGGCGCGCTAATTTACAGCATCCTTCAGGCCCTTGCCAGCCTTGAAGCCAGGTACATTGCTGGCAGCAATCTCAATCGTCTCGCCCGTGCGTGGATTGCGACCCGCGCGAGCCGCGCGGCCTTTGACGACGAACGTGCCGAAACCGAGCAGCGCAACAGAATCACCCGACTTGAGCGCCGACGTAATCGTCTCGAACACGGCGTCCACAGCGCGCGTGGCATCAGCTTTCTGCAAACCTGCCTGCGCACTCACCGCTTCGATCAATTCGGCCTTGTTCATGTGCATTTCCTTCTTGTGTTCGGTATCAACGCCTGCCAGTGCAGACGGGGGCGCGTTATAGCAGCGACGGGAAGAAAGAATCAACCCGCGATGTGTGACGTTCGAATGAAAAGAGTTCCGCGTGTGCGAGGGCATACCGCCGCACACGCGGACAGAAAGGGACTTACAAGCTAGGCGTCAGTGCGCGCGCACTTGTTTATTTGCACGCTTTCCAGCTCGACGCGGCCGACCCTTGTCGTTCCCGCGCGACGGCTCCGGCGTCGCACCCAACGGTGCGGGCATATGAGTGAGTGCGAGCTGCAACACCTCGTCGATCCACTTCACCGGTTTGATCTCGAGATTATCCTTGATGTTCTGCGGAATCTCCGCCAGATCCTTCGTGTTCTCATCGGGAATCAGGACGGTGTGAATTCCGCCACGATGAGCAGCGAGCAATTTTTCCTTCAATCCACCGATCGGCAGCACTTGGCCGCGCAGAGTGATCTCGCCCGTCATTGCAACATCGGAGCGCACGGGTACTTTGGTCAACGCGGAGACCAGCGCTGTGCACATGCCGATGCCGGCGCTTGGACCATCTTTCGGCGTGGCACCTTCTGGCACGTGAATATGCACGTCGGCCTTCTGATAGAAGTCCGGGTCCAGTCCAAGGATGCTTGCGCGGCTGCGAACGACGGTCATCGCCGCCTGAATGGACTCCTGCATCACTTCGCCGAGCTGACCTGTGTGCGTCAGTTTGCCTTTGCCGGAAACCACCGCAGCTTCGATGGTGAGCAACTCACCTCCCACTTCGGTCCAGGCGAGACCAGTGACCTGACCAACGTGATCCTGCTCCTCGGCACGACCGTAGCGGAAGCGACGCACGCCCAGGAACTTACTGAGATTCTTGGGTGTGACGCTGACGGCAGTCGTTTCCTTGTCCGTGAGCAACTGCTTCACTGACTTGCGGCAAATCTTCGAGACTTCGCGCTCGAGGTTTCGCACGCCTGCTTCGCGCGTGTAGTAACGAATCACGTCGAGCACTGCGCTATCAGCAACTTTCAGCTCGTTGTTCTTGAGTCCGTTCTGCTTCATCTGCTTCGGCACGAGATAACGACGAGCAATCGCGCTCTTCTCATCTTCGGTGTAGCCGGGAAGACGAATCACTTCCATTCGATCCAGCAGCGGCGCAGGAATATTCAAGCTGTTCGCCGTGCAGACGAACATGACCTGCGACAAATCGAAATCCACTTCGAGATAGTGATCACTGAACGTGGCGTTTTGCTCCGGGTCGAGCACTTCGAGCAATGCCGAAGACGGATCGCCACGAAAATCCATTGCCATCTTGTCGACTTCATCCAGCAGGAAGAGCGGATTGTGAACGCCGGTCTTCACCATGTTCTGGATGATCTTGCCAGGCATCGAACCAATGTAAGTACGACGATGGCCTCGGATTTCAGCCTCGTCGCGCACGCCGCCCAACGACATGCGAACGAACTTGCGATTGGTTGAACGTGCGATCGATTGACCGAGCGAGGTTTTGCCCACGCCTGGCGGACCGACCAGGCAGAGAATCGGACCCTTCAGCGTTTTAACGCGCTGCTGCACGGCCAGATATTCGACGATGCGCTCCTTCACCTTCTCGAGGCCATAGTGGTCCTCGTCCAGCACTTTCTCTGCATTCGCGATGTCGTTCAGCACCTTGCTCTTTTTCTTCCAGGGACACTTCACGAGCCAATCGACGTAATTGCGGACCACTGTCGCTTCAGCCGACATCGGTGACATGAGCTTCAGCTTGTTGAGCTCCGAGATCGCCTTGTCGCGCGCTTCCTTGGGCATGCCCGCCTTCTGAATGCGCTGCTCCAATTCAGCAAGCTCATTCGGCGCGTCTTCGATCTCACCCAGTTCTTTCTGGATGGCCTTCATCTGTTCGTTGAGGTAGTACTCGCGCTGGCTCTTCTCCATCTGCTGCTTCACGCGACCGCGAATGCGCTTCTCGATCTGCAGCACGTCCATCTCGCCTTCGATCTGCGAGAGGATGTGCTCCAGACGCTTGCGCACATCGTGAATCTCGAGAACCTTCTGCTTGGCATCGAGCTTCAAAGACATGTGTGCGGCAACCGTGTCGGCCAGACGGCCGGGCTGCTCGATACCCGCGAGTGACGTCAGGATCTCGGGCGGCACTTTGCGATTGAGCTTCACGTACTGTTCGAATTGCGAAATCACCGATCGTGAGAGCACGTCGATTTCGCGCTCATCGAACTGCTCCAGGTCCTTCAGCGGACTGATTTCGGCGGAGAAGAAATCGTTGGTGAAGAGTTTCTCGAGCTTCGCGCGCTCGATACCTTCAACGAGCACTTTGACCGTGCCGTCGGGCAATTTCAGCAACTGCAGAATCGTCGCGACGGTGCCGAGCCGATAAAGATCCTGGGGACCTGGATCATCGACATCGGCCTGCTTTTGCGCGACCAGCAAGATCTGCTTGCCAGCACGCATCGCCTGATCGAGCGCGAGAATGGATTTCTCACGGCCGACGAACAGTGGAATGACCATGTGGGGATACACCACCACATCGCGCAATGGCAGAACGGGGATCGCGCCAGGTGTGCCAGGCTGTTCGACTTCAGGAGTTTCGGTGCTCACACGCGGTACCTTCGATGGCGCGCCAAAGGGCGCTGGTTATCTCAGTGACTGTTGCTTCCGTTGTGCGCGTTAGTTGCGGCGACAAGCCACGGAGAAGTCGCGCTTCAATCACCTTCTGCGGAGAGCAAACGACAACAGCAGTTGACTGGAAAATACCGGAAGCAATCGCCCCCTGCTAGCGTCTACAGGCTCAAATACAACGTGATTCGAGAAAGCAGTCACACACTAAGCCTAAATGCAGGGGAAGTCTCACGATGTGCGATGCGCGCTCGAGTGCACGAAAACACGAAGGGCGCCATCTAGGCGCCCTTCGCATCGCTAACGTCTGAGCGTTCAACTGTCAGTGATGATCGCTGCCCGTTGGTCGGCGCTCTTCTACTGCAGCACGCCCTTCTTCCGAGTTGCCGTAAACGACGTAGGGCTTGCTCTCCCCATTCATGACGGCTTCATCGACGACGACTTTCTGCACGTTGCGCAGTGAAGGCAGCTCATACATCGTCTCGAGCAATACGTTCTCGAGGATCGTGCGCAAGCCACGTGCGCCGGTCTTACGCTGCATCGCCTTCTTCGCGACGGCCTTCAGCGCGTCCTGGCGGAACTCGAGTTCCACACCTTCCATGTCGAACAGCTTGCGATACTGCTTGCTAAGCGCGTTCTTCGGTTCGAGCAGAATCGACACGAGTGCCGCTTCGTCAAGCTCATCGAGCGTCGCCACTACCGGAAGTCGGCCAACGAATTCCGGGATCAGGCCGAACTTGATCAGATCCTCAGGCTCGACATCGTGGAACACATCGCTGCCATGCGGTCGATCATTGGTCTGACGAACGTCAGCAGTGAATCCGATGCCCGTCTTCTGAGTGCGATTCAGAATGATCTTTTCGAGGCCAGCGAATGCGCCGCCGCAGATGAAAAGGATGTTCGTCGTATCGACCTGCAGGAATTCCTGCTGCGGGTGCTTGCGACCACCTTGTGGCGGCACCGAAGCGATCGTCCCTTCGATGAGTTTCAGCAAGGCCTGCTGCACACCCTCGCCCGATACGTCGCGAGTGATCGACGGGTTATCCGACTTGCGCGAAATTTTGTCGATCTCGTCGATGTAGACGATGCCCGTCTGCGCCTTCTCGACGTCGTAATCGCATTTCTGCAAAAGCTTCTGAATAATGTTCTCGACGTCTTCACCGACATAGCCGGCTTCAGTGAGCGTCGTGGCATCAGCGATAGTGAACGGCACGTTCAATAATCGCGCGAGCGTTTCCGCGAGGAGCGTCTTGCCACAGCCCGTTGGACCGATCAGCAGAATGTTGCTCTTCGCGAGTTCGACTTCGTCCTTCGAGCGCTGCTCGCCGGTCTTGGTCTGCAGGCGCTTGTAGTGGTTGTAGACCGCTACCGAAAGAACTTTCTTCGCGCGCTGCTGACCGATCACGTACTCATCGAGAACCTTCTTGATCTCGTGAGGCCGCGGCAATTTGTCGCGAGTGCGTTCGGCGCGCTCTTCAAGCTCTTCACGAATGATGTCGTTACAGAGCTCTACGCATTCATCACAGACAAACACCGACGGACCAGCAATGAGCTTGCGCACTTCATGCTGGCTTTTGCCGCAGAAAGAGCAGTACAGCAGTTTGCCGTCGTCGTGTTTACCGCGTGAGTCATCAGACATGAGTCACCCATCAGAAGGCCGATTAAGGCCGGGAATCAGCAGATTTGCTGCGTCAAACAAGCTGTAACGCACTGCTCAAGGGCTATATAGCACGCGCTGCCCTGCGCGCGCAAAGACGTGCATCCCTGCTGCGACCCACGAAGCGTGGGATCGACAAATGCGTCGTGAATTGAATCACTTAGCGTTGGCTGGCGCCGCATCCTCACGTCGTTCGAGCACGCGGTCGATCAGACCGTATGCAGCAGCTGCCGTGCCGCTCATGAAGTTATCTCTATCGGTGTCCTTGGCGATTTTTTCAATGCTCTGACCCGTGTGCTTGGCGAGTATTTTGTTCAACCGCTCACGAGTTTCGAGGATCTCCCGGGCATGAATATCAAAGTCCGAGGCCTGTCCCTGGAAGCCACCGAGCGGCTGATGAACCATGACGCGTGAGTGAGGCAGCGAATACCGTTTTCCCTTAGTACCACCTGCGAGCAACACGGCACCCATACTGGCTGCTTGTCCTACACACATGGTGCTGACATCGCATTTGATGAACTGCATCGTGTCATAAATAGACAAACCCGCACTTACAACACCGCCGGGCGAATTGATGTAGAGCGCGATGTCCTTATCAGGATTTTCCGACTCCAGAAACAGCAGCTGCGCCACGATCAGATTGGCCATGTGGTCCTCGATCGGACCCACGATGAAAATGACGCGCTCCTTGAGGAGTCGCGAGTAGATGTCATAAGCGCGTTCGCCGCGAGCAGTCTGCTCAACGACCATTGGAACGAGATTCATAACGGGTGGATTTTCCAGGCTCATGGGGTTATCGCTCACATCATATCTGGCGACAGTGTGCAGCAAACTCAAGCTCATCGCTTGCTGCGCACCGTGCCTTAGACGCTAAGCGCCGAAATTCATCAATTCTTTGAATGAGGACTGTTGATCCGTCACCTTGGCGCGCTCAACAATCCAGTCGATCGCTTGATCTTCGAGGACACCTGCCTCGAGCTGACGACGAATCTGCGGATTCCCGCGATAGGTCTGCAAAGCCTTTTCCGGATCCGGAAACTGCTGCGCGAGTTCTTCGAGACGATCGATCACTTTCGACTGTTCGACTTTCAGTCCCGCGGTCTTGATGATTTCATTGATCAACAGACTCAGAGCGACGCGTCGACGTGCAGGTTCGACGAACGATTCTACCGGCGGCAGTTGTGACGCATCCTTTGCGCCCGTGCGTCGACCCGTCTCCATCTGCAGTTCACGAATCTGTGTATCGACGAGCGATTTGGGCAACTCAAGAGGGTTCGCGTCGAGCAACGCATCGAGAACTTGTTTCTTGACTCGCGCGCGCACAGCGTCAGCGAGCTCGCGGCGCATGTTGTCTTCCACTTCCTCGCGCAGCCGAGTGATTCCACCCTCTTCCACACCGAACGCTTTGCAGAACTCTTCATCAAGTTCAGGCAGCTTCTGTTCTTCGACTGTGTGGATGGTGAGCTCGAATTGCGCCGTCTTGCCGGCTACTTCCGGTGCACCGTAATTCTCGGGGAACGAAACGTCGATCGTTTTGCGTTCTCCTGCACGAACACCTTTTAGTCCCGCTTCAAAATCCGGAAGCATTCGACCTGCACCGAGTACGACAGGTACTTTCTCTCCCTGTCCACCTTCGAACGGGGTGCCGCCGATCGTGCCGACAAAGTCGACTGTCACACGATCGGTATCGCGAGACTCACGATCCACATTGACGTACGTCGGACGCTGCTGACGCAAATTTTCAATCATTGCGTCGACATCCGCGCTCGTCACGTCCGCGGTGGCACGCGAGATCTCCATGCTCTCGATTCCCTTCAGTTCGACGTCTGGGAAAATCTCGAACACGGCACGATATTTCGGATCACTGCCCTGCGCTGTGCTGATCGGCTCGATGCGAGGACCGGTTGCCGGTGTGAGGTTCTGCTGAGAAACGGCCTCGGCAAACGTCGACTGCACGACATCGCCCAGCACTTCCTGTCGGACCTGCTGCCCGAACTGCTGACGCACGATGTTCACTGGCACTTTGCCCGGACGAAAACCCTTCAGTCGCACAGTGCGGCTCATGGATTTCAATCGCTCGTCGATTGCTTTCTCGACGCGCTCGGCCGGAACCTGAACTTCCATGCGACGCTCGAGGGCGCCGGTTGTTTCTACCGAAACCTGCATTGATCAAACCTCTGTGATGACTTCACGCCAGCAAACTGCCGGGTCCGATGGTGCGAAAGGAGGGACTCGAACCCTCACGGGGTTACCCACTGGAACCTAAATCCAGCGCGTCTACCAGTTCCGCCACTTTCGCCGAACGAGATCGGCGCCCCCAGCGCTCCGACGGGCAGGCCCGGCGGGGCGCGGAGTATACCCGAGAGCAGAACCGAGACGGATGTGGACTTTGAATGCCGAAAGGCACTTCTCGGTCAGGAAAACCCGCGCGCCGGCGGCGCTGGATACGGGAAAGTGGTGGGCCGTATAGGACTCGAACCTATAACCAACTGATTAAGAGTCAGCTGCTCTACCAATTGAGCTAACAGCCCATCCGAGAAAACGGGGTACCCGCGTACCCGTGCGGTCGGGATTTGGTATCCGATCCGCCGGATGAAATGGGGTGGACGATGGGACTCGAACCCACGACGGCCGGAATCACAATCCGGGGCTCTACCAACTGAGCTACGTCCACCATCGTCCAGCTGCAACGTGCCTACTCGGTACGCTGCAGTTCATCAACCTGTTCCCTTCGCGCCTTGCCTCTAACGCCCAACTGGCGCGCTGGCAGGACTGCGCTTCTACCCTCCATGGCCCGCGTCTGTTCAGACCAGCCTTTTCGGCTGTCCAAAATCGCTCCAAGCGATTTTGTCGAACCTGCGATGCTGACTTCGTCAGCCGTCGCATCTTCTCATCCCGCCTCGCCGCGCTTGAGTGGCGCGCCCGGCAGGACTCGAACCTGCGACCCTCGGCTTAGAAGGCCGATGCTCTATCCAGCTGAGCTACGGGCGCAGTCAGGATGTCCTTCGCGGTGCACTTACAAGATGGTCGGGGCAGAGGGATTCGAACCCCCGACCCTCTGCTCCCAAAGCAGATGCGCTACCAGACTGCGCTATGCCCCGCCAGAAGCCGCCCCCGCTGGGGCCGCGAATCATACGTGCGAGGTCCTGGAGCGTCAATTTGAAGAATGCTGCCCAGTCCATTCAGCCCCGCCGCCAAGCCGTCGTCCCGTTGGGCTTGTCTTCCAGGATGATCCGCGCCTCGGTCAGCTGATCCCGAATGCGATCGGATTCTTTGAAGTCACGACTCTTGCGTGCCTGCACCCGAGCGGCAATCAACCTTTCTATTTCAATGTCGGATAAGGCGGACCCAGCATCTTGATCTTCATGTACCACGGCCAACTTCAAAAAAGCCGCCGGATCCAGCTGCAAGATACCGAGCACAGAACCAAGACTGCGCAACTCCGCGGCTAGCTCACCCGCTTCCTTCAGATCCGCTGCTGCCTTGGCGCGATTGATTTCACTCGCCAACCATTGCATGGCAGCGATCGCATCCGGGGTATTGAAGTCGTCATCCATCGCCGCTTCGAAGCGACGCGTGGCTTCCCCCGCCGTCCAACTTTTCGCCGGCTGGACATCCCGAAGCGCCGTGTACAAGCGACTCAACCCCGCATCGGCCTGTTCGATCTGCACGAGCGAATAGTTGATCGGCCCTCGATAGTGACTCGACAGCAGAAACAAACGCAGAACTTCAGGATGTCTGACTCGCCCGGAATTGAGCACGTCGCGAATCAGGAAGAAGTTACCGACCGACTTCGCCATCTTTTCGTTATCAACGTTGAGGAAGCCGTTGTGCATCCAATATTTTGCGAAGCTGTCACCCGTCGCT
>JBJMWN010000307.1:0-2802 GCA_045810085.1 Povalibacter sp.
AAGTGCTCCGCGAAATAAACTGCGTGCTGGCCAGTGCCAGTCCCGATCTCGAGCACAGTGCCGTGGAGAATGAACCAGTCCTTGAGAATGCCGAGAATCGGATCGCGATTACGCTCGCAGGCTTCCGAATACGGCTTGCCATTCATGGCACACGTAGAAAATGCGATCGGTAGTGCATGAGCTCGCGGATCGAGTCGCGGATGTCGTCCATCGCAAGGTGGCTCGATGACTTCTGGAAACCCGTGAAGACCTCAGGCGCCCAACGCTTTGCGAGTTCCTTGAGTGTGCTCACGTCGAGATTTCGGTAGTGGAAATAGCGCTCGAGATCGGGCATCTCGCGTGCAAGAAAACGTCGATCCTGGCAAATGCTGTTCCCGCACATGGGCGAGACACCGGGCTCGATCCATTGATTCAGAAAGTAGAGCGTCTCCCGCTCAGCCTGCGAAGTGGTCACCGTACTCGCGCGGACTCGGGCAGCGAGGCCTGAACTGGCATGTTGCCGACGATTCCAGTCGTCCATGGCTTCGAGTATCGGATCCGGCTGATGAATGGCGAGCACAGGTCCTTCAGCCAGCGTGTTCAGGTGTTTATCCGTTACGACAGTGGCAATTTCGATGATGCGATCTGAATCAGGCTTCAACCCTGTCATTTCGAGATCGATCCAGATGAGTCGCGTGGAATCCCTGGCGGTCACGTCCTAACCTCGATGCATGCGTTGCCCATCATACTAGCAGCCGTTAAGCTGATCCCGGACGCATTTTCTAAGTGAATTCCTGCCATTGAGACCATGAACTTGCACTGGCTGACTCTTCTTTTCCTCGCGCTTCTGCTGACTTCGACCCTGCTGCGCAGTTGGCTGAATCAACGTCAGATAGCGCAGGTAGCGAAGCATCGCGAACAGGTGCCGGAAGCATTCGCCACTCAGGTCGATCTGGAGGCGCATCAGAAGGCCGCGGACTACACCGTTGCATTGGCGGGGTTGAATCGTTGGGACATTCTTCTCGATGCGCTCGTCGCACTGGTGCTCACCCTGGGCGGCGGCATCGATGCCGTGGATCGTGCCTGGCGAACCCTCGAGCTTTCGCCCACGTGGCACGGCACGCTGGTCGTACTTTCGGTGGTGCTCCTGATGTCAGTCATCAGCTTGCCGCTATCGCTCTATCGCACGTTCGGTATCGAGACTCGCTTTGGCTTCAATCGCTCCACGCCCGGTCTGTTCGTAGCCGATCTTCTCAAAGGCTTACTGTTGACGTTGGCTCTCGGCGGGCCGCTGATCTTCGTCATCCTTTACTTGATGCAGCGCGCTGGAAGTCTCTGGTGGGTGTACGCATGGCTGGTGTGGTCTGCATTCACTCTTTTCATGACGTGGGCGTATCCGACCTGGATCGCGCCGCTGTTCAACAAGTTCACGCCGTTGACGGATGAGGCCTTGCGTCAGCGCACTGAGGATCTTCTGTCACGATGTGGCTTCTCCTCTCGCGGAGTTTTCGTCATGGACGGGTCTCGCCGTTCGGTACATGGCAACGCGTACTTCACTGGCGTCGGTCGCAACAAACGCATCGTGTTTTTCGATTCGTTGATCGAGCGGCTGCAGGGGGAGGAGATCGAAGCAGTGCTTGCTCATGAGCTCGGGCATTTCAGGCTGCACCATGTGCGCTCGCGGCTTCTTCTCTCGCTGGCGTTTGGTCTTGGGGGCCTGGCTTTGCTGGGCGCTCTCGCCGCGTGGCCTGATTTCTACCGCGCCTTAGGCGTATCCATTCCCTCGCCGCATTCTGCGTTGCTGCTGTTCATGCTGGTATTGCCCGCATTTACCTTTTTCCTTACGCCCCTGGGCGCATGGTGGTCGCGCAAGCATGAGTTCGAAGCAGATGAGTTCGCCGCCCGCTTTGCCGATGCACGTCGGCTCGCCGAAGCCCTGGTGAAACTCTATCGCGACAACGCGACAACACTCACTCCCGATCGTCTGCATTCGACGTTTTACGATTCACATCCGCCAGCGCTGATTCGCATCGCGCGTTTGCGGCAACTTGCTGCACAACGCTGAGCGTGTCACCTCTATGACCTTCATGAATGCGCCGGTCGAGTTCACCGCGCGCGTGATCGAGTCGTTTGGACGACGCGCCATCGTGCAGACTGCCGATGGCGAACGCATGCCAGCGGAGCTTTTCGGCAAGCGTTTGACGATGGTCTGTGGCGACGAAGTTCAGGTGCGACTGCCTCGTCCCACAGCGGCGGCCTCCGGCGATCAAGCCCGAATCGTGAGCGTTGCACCGCGACGTTCGCTGTTTCAGCGTACCGACAGTCGCGGACGCACCGAACCATTAGCGGCGAATCTCACCTTGCTGGCTGTCGTGATCGCGCCGCAGCCGGAAGTAGATCCGTTCATGGTTGACCGCTATCTGGCCGGTGCGTCGTACGCCAACATTCGTGGCGCTGTGATCGTGAACAAGTGCGACGTGCCGCCCTCGCCTGCGTTCAGCAATTTGATCGAGGAGTATCGGCAGGCTGGCTATGACGTTCTCAACCTCTCAGCCAAGCTCAAAGAGGGGATGGATGCTTTTGGCGCGCTGGTCCGCAATCAATCCACGATGCTTGCCGGGCAGTCTGGCGTGGGCAAATCCACCTTGACCAATGCATTGGTGCCGCAATCGGAGCGACCCACACGTTCCCTATCGGATTCGACGGGAGAGGGACGCCATACCACCGTGTCGACAGCACTATTCAAGATCATCGGTGGAGGTGAGTTGATCGACTCACCGGGCGTACGCGATTACGCACCTGCGTTAGTGAGTGACGTCATCG
>JBJMWN010000308.1:0-9166 GCA_045810085.1 Povalibacter sp.
ATCGAATCGGTCAGCCGTCGAGTTTGCGTGTTGTAGCGACTGCAATGGTACGAGTCGATCAGTGTGTGCCCGCCCGGAAGCTGGTACTCGGCAGCATGACCAAACTTGTAGTCACCAGGCTTGAGCGAAAGCGCCTGCAGAATGCTCGTGTGAGCGACTGCTCCAAGTGCAACCAAGACTGAAGGTGCCGCAAGCATCTGCAACTCTGCGGTTAGATACCGATTGCATGTACGGATTTCAACGGGCAACGGTTTGTTCTCAGGCGGAACACACTTCACCGCGTTCGTGATGCGCGCATTCAGCAGTTGCAGTCCATCACCGACATGGACCGATTCAGGTCTGTTCGCAAATCCAAACTGATGGAGCGTGCGATACAGCAGCAATCCCGCATGGTCGCCGGTGAAAGGCCTTGCGCTCGCGTTTGCGCCATGGAACCCCGGAGCACGACCTACGATCACAAGCTTGGCTTTCGGGTCACCGAAAGGCGGTACGGGCGCACAGTAGTACGTTGAATATTCCTGACGTCCTTCGCGCAGGAACTCCGCGAGTCGCGGACACAATGTGCAGCCTTGATAGAAAGTGATCTTGTCCGAAGGCCACTCAGGCTCCGGACGCTCGCTGCGCATGGGCGCGGCAGGATTCCTTGCCACGGTTCGACGCGGTGTAGAGATCTTCGGCATATCGCGGGCTGTCACTCAAAAGAAGCGCACAGTACCTGCGAGAGCGCCCTGATGTCAGCTACCCATTCGCTGCCGATTCAGTCGATCTGCTCGTACGCGGGAAGGGTGATGAAGGACGCAAAGCTCGGCGCGGTCGTAATGTCCTCGATCAGGACGGCAGCGCGCGCGTAGTCTCCACTCTCGTAAAGCTGCCGGCCTAGTTTATCGCGCAGCTTCTCCAGTTCTTCGCGCATCACAACGCCGAACAACTCGGCTGTGATCTTGCGACCATCATCCAGCTTGCCGTTGGGATGCTTGATCCATTGCCAGATCTGAGCACGTGAAATCTCGGCCGTCGCTGCATCTTCCATCAAGTGATTGATGGGTACGCAACCGAGTCCGGCCAACCAGGCGGCAACGTATTGGATCGAGACGCTGACGTTGTTACGCAGGCCAGCTTCAGTGATGGTTCCCTGAGGAATCTTCAACAGGTCGGAAGCCGTGATCTTCACCTCCGGAATCTTCTCCAGCTGATTGGACCCTGGCATCAGGCGATCGAACACCTCCATCGCGACGGGCACGAGCCCTGGATGTGCGACCCAGGTTCCATCGTGACCATCACCCGCTTCGCGTTCCTTGTCTGCTTTCACTCGGGCGATCGCCTGTTCGTTCGCCTGAACATCGCCTTTGATCGGAATCTGTGGAGCCATGCCACCCATCGCAAAGGCACCGCGTCGATGGCAGGTCTGAATCAGCAGTCGCGAGTACGAGCGCAGAAAATGAGTCGTCATCGTGACCTGCTGTCGATCGGGCAGCACGAAATCGGCACGACGGCTGAATTTCTTGATGAAGCTGAAAATGTAATCCCAGCGTCCGCAGTTGAGCCCAACGACGTATTCACGCAGTTCGTACAGGATCTCTTCCATTTCGAACGCGGCAAGAATCGTCTCGATGAGCACCGTGGCTTTGATCGACTGCGGTTCGATCCCGAGGCGCTGCTCCGAATACCTGAATACGTCCGCCCAGAGCCGTGCTTCGATGTGGCTCTCCAGCTTCGGCAGATAGAAATACGGGCCGCTGCCGCGAGCCTTGAGCGCCGCGTGGTTATGGAACAGGTAAAGGCCGAAGTCGACGAACGCGCCGGGCACCTCCCTGCCATCGACCAGCATGTGTTTCTCGAACAGATGCCAGCCGCGAGGTCGAACGATGAGTGTCGCCGTACGCTCGTTCAATCGATACTGCTTGCCATCGGGATTCGCAAACGAGATCTCCGCTCTCACCGCATCGCGCAGATTGATCTGACCTTGGATCACGTTGTCCCAAGTCGGGGTGAGTGAATCCTCGCAATCCGCCATGAATACCTTGGCCCCGGAGTTCAGCGCATTGATGATCATCTTTCGATCAGTCGGTCCGGTGATCTCGACACGGCGGTCCTGAAGATCATGAGGAACGCGGGTGACCGTCCAGTCCGATTGGCGAATCTGGAGCGTGTCCGGGATGAAGTCGGGCAACTGGCCTGCATCGATCTCGCTTTGGCGAGCAACGCGAGCTTCCAGCAGTGATGTGATCCGATGGCCAAATTCGCGCGTCAGGGCCGCAATGAACTCGAGTGCATCGGAGGTGAGCACTTGCGAGTATGCAGACGTGATTGGCACTTTGATCTGCAGCCCGGCGGGAATCGATCGGCTGGTCTCAGAATTCATGTCGTGAATGCACTCCTTCAAACTTGCGAGAGCAGATGCAAATGCCGCACCGACTGCAGGTCAAGACAGCATCATGGCAGTTCCTGTCTGTCGAGTTAGCGATAGATATCTGATACATATAGGCGATGGAACTGCGTCATCTGCGTTACTTCATTGCCGTCGCTGAGGAAGGCCATGTAACGCGTGCTGCACAACGTCTGGGCATGCAGCAGCCGCCACTGAGCCAGCAGATTCGAGCGCTCGAGCGAGAACTTGGCGTTCAGCTCTTTCGTCGCAAGCCCCGTGGCGTCGAACTCACCGACGCCGGGAAGACCTTCCTCGAACGCGCTCGCGAAATTCTCGATGATGTCGATCGAGCATTCGCAACCACCCGACGTACTGCACGAGGTGAACAAGGGCGTGTCGTCGTCGGGTTCACCAGCTCAGCGCCCTTTCATCCTTTCGTGCCGCGGGTGATCCGCGCTTTCCGCGAAATGTCTCCGCTCGTGTCGCTGATTCTCGAGGAGAGCGGGAGCAGTGAACTGGTGCAAGGACTGCACAACGAATCCATCGATGCTGCGTTCATTCGTTCACCAGAGGCAGATCTGGGAGGTCTCGTCGTCCGGCCTTTGCTCGAAGAAGACATGGTGGTCGCGTTGCCTGCTGGGCATCGACTCGCGCGGGATGAACACGTTGCACTGCCACTCGATGCACTCGCGAGTGAAACCTTCGTGCTCTACAAGCGTCCAGGCGGACCGGGCTTGTACGACACGATCATCGCGGCATGCCGCAATGCTGCCTTCAGTCCTCGAGTTGGACAGGAAGCACCCCGCATTCTCTCGACCTTGAATCTGGTCGCGGCAGGCATCGGCGTGTCGATCGTGCCTGCGTCGCTCCGACGTCTCCAGATGGATGGCGTGATGTATCGCAAGCTCTCCGGCAGCGCGCAGTTGAAGGCGCCGCTCATTCTCGCGTGCCGACCGGGCGAGAATTCTGCCGCCGTCCAGCGCTTCATCGATCTCGTTCAACGACCCAATGTGACCGAGCTTCGCGCATGAGCGGTCGAGCGCTCGCTCGAAGTCCTTCGCTGCTCCTGCTCAATAAGCCCTTTCAAGTGCTCACGCAGTTCACGAGCACTGATGGCAAGAAAACGCTGAAGGACTTTATCTCGGCGCCGAGCATGCGACCCGCCGGCCGGCTCGACTACGACAGTGAAGGGCTCGTGTTGCTGACGGATTCGGGCACTTTGCAAACACGACTCGCTGATCCGCGCTGGAAAGCTCCCAAGACATACATCGTGCAGGTCGAAGGAACCGCAACGAACGAAGCGTTGGAGCCATTGCGACGCGGAGTGGATCTGGCCGACGGGCGCACTCTGCCAGCCGAAGCGCAGGTGATCGATGAGCCGGAGTGGCTGTGGCCCCGCACGCCGCCGATCAGAGAACGCAAAGCCATTCCGACCCGCTGGATCTCGCTCACGATTCGCGAAGGACGTAACAGGCAAGTGCGAAGAATGACCGCTGCCGTCGATCTGCCGACCCTGCGTCTGATTCGCTGGTCGGTCGGCCCGTGGACGTTGCAAGGACTCGCTCCGGGCGAGTCACGACATGTGGATCAGAGTGAGGTCGCTGACTTCATGAGATTGGGATCCAGCCAGAACGCAAAAAGACTCTGACCTGTCGACGCGCGAAGTCAGATGTTCTTTGTGATCTCTACCTCTTCGGCGGATGCAATCCAGCGATTCGCATCGCAAGTTCGAGAGCCTGCTCGTAGTTCAAGCGCGGATCCACTTGCGATTTGTACGCGCGGGCCAGATCCGAATCAGTCAGGCCGCGTGCGCCGCCTGTGCATTCGGTGACGTCTTCGCCAGTCAATTCGAAGTGCACGCCACCGAGATAAGTCCCGAGTTCGCGGTGAATGCGGAACGATGATTCGAGTTCCGTCACGATGTTCTCCACTCGACGTGTCTTGAGACCTGAGCTTGCAGTCTCGGTGTTGCCATGCATCGGATCGCACATCCAGAGCACCGGACTGCCCGTCGCGCGGACCGCCTGAATGAGCGGCGGCAATCGCTTGTCGATTTCTTTCGCGCCCATTCGATGAATCAGCACGATGCGACCGGGCTCGTTATTGGGATTGAGCGTTGCGAGCAGGCCCTGGACCCACTCCGTGCTCATCGAGGGTCCGATCTTGATACCCATGGGATTCGCAATCCCCCGAAACAACTCGACGTGCGCGCCGTCGAGAGCAGCAGTACGCATGCCAATCCAAGGCATGTGCGTGGAGAGGTTGTACCAACGCTTCTGACGTTCGATGTAACGTGTCTGCGCCTGCTCGTAATGCAGATGCAGCCCTTCATGGCTTGCGTAGAAGTCGACCCGGTTGATTTCGTGAATGGGCCGCCGGCTCGTCGCTTCGAAGAAATCGAGCGCATCGGAAATTGAATGCACGATTTTTTCGTACGCTGCTTTCAATGGCGAATGGCGAACGAAGTCCAGATCCCAATATTCAGGATGATGTAAGTCGGCAAAGCCACCATCGATCAGGGCGCGCACGAAATTCAACGTGAGCCCCGCACGCTCATAGCCGCGCAACAACAGCTGCGGGTCGGGTTCGCGTTCTTCAGCAGTGAATCCAGGTCGATTCACATTCGCCCCACGATAGCTCGGCAGTGTCACGCCATCGCGTGTCTCGGTATCTGCGGATCGAGGTTTCGCGTACTGACCGGCCATGCGACCGATGCGAACGATTGGCTTCTTCATGCCATGCAGCAGTACCAGACTCATCTGCAGCAGAATCTTCAGCTTCTTGGCGATCTTGTCCGATTCGCAGTCATCGAAGCCTTCGGCGCAATCGCCGCCTTGCAGCACGAATCGCTCACCACGTTGCGCAGCGGCGATCTGCTCTTTCAGCATTTCAACTTCCCAGGACACAACGATCGGCGGAAGCATCGAGAGCTCCGCCACCGCGTGGTCCAGGGCCGCTTTGTTCGCATACACAGGCTGCTGAGCGGCCGGTTTGCCTTGCCAGCTGGCGGGATGCCAATCGACCAGATGAAGGTTGCGCGTCATAGCGAGGGAGGCCTAAAAAGGTGGCGCGATCCTAGCATCGGCCCTGCCCATGCAAAAGGAAAACCCCGGAACTTGCATACAGTGCGGGGGCTGGATTTACACGCGATCAGGGGCCGCCTTAAATGGCCGCCTTCCATGGAGCTCCCCACATGAAAAAAGTCCTGATTCTCGGCGCCGGCAAGATAGGCGCTCTCATTTCCGGTCTGCTCGGAGACTCCGGCTCCTATGAAGTGCATCTGGCTGACGTGAGCGGCGCGGCTGCCAATTCAGTGGTTAAGGCACACAAGCTTGCCAATCTTCATGCACACACGCTCGATGCATCGAATTCCAGCGCGCTCGATGCTCATCTCAAGAAGCATCCCGTCGATGCGGTGATCTCGAGTCTGCCGTTCTATTGCAACGTCGCAGTTGCCGAGTCGGCGCGACGCGCTGGTATACATTACTTCGATCTGACTGAGGACGTGGAAGTGACGCGTGCTGTGCGTCGAATCTCCGAAGGCGCATCGCAGGCTTTCGTGCCTCAGTGTGGTCTCGCACCGGGCTTCATCTCGATTGCGGCCAACGAATTGATTCAGCACTTCGATGAACTGCGCACGGTCAAGCTGCGCGTCGGTGCCCTGCCCCAGCATCCGCATAACGTTCTCAAGTATTCGCTCACATGGTCCACCGAAGGACTCATCAACGAATACGGCAATCCCTGCGAGGCACTGGTCGATGGACGTCGCATCGAAGCCGCTCCGCTCGAAGGCCTTGAAGAAATCGAACTGGACGGCACGTTGTACGAAGCATTCAACACCTCAGGCGGTCTGGGTTCGCTCGCAGAAACCTACGGTGTCCGTGTGAAGAACATGGACTACAAGACCATGCGCTATCCCGGTCACTGCGCACAGATGCGATTGCTCATGAACGATCTGAAGCTCAATCACGATCGCGGCACGTTGAAACGCATTCTCGAGAATGCAGTACCGCAGACCTTGCAGGATGTTGTCGTGGTGTACGTCGCCGTCACTGGCACTCAGGATGGCGATCTGCGCGAAGAGAGTTACGTGAACAAGGTCTATCCCCAGATGATCGCCGGCCGATTGTGGTCTGCGATTCAGGTCACGACAGCTTCTGGCATTACCTCCGTAGTCGATCTCGTACTCAACAGCGACGGCAAGCATCGAGGCTTCGTGCGCCAGGAAGATTTCCGTCTGCTCGATGTGCTCGAAAATCGTTTCGGCAAGCACTACACCGCGACGGGCGGCAAGGAAGTCTCCTCGCAGATGGTTGTCAGCGGACGCACCGGTCATCAGCGAGCGGCTGAAGCGCGCTGATCGATCTCAACGAATCCAGTAAACGAGTCCAACATGCACAACGTTCTGAAGGCACTCGAGCTCAGCGAGCTCAATGCAGGCGCCTGGTCCGCAGAGGGAGGTTGGTCGAAGGACAGCTCGACCCCCATCATCGATTCGATCGATCCCACTACGGGTGAATTATTGGGACGAGTGCAAACGGCGTCGGCGGCTGACTACGAACGCATCATTCGAAGCTCACGGCAAGTCTTCGACCAGTGGCGAATGGTGCCTGCGCCCAAGCGCGGCGAAGTCATTCGACTGATCGCGGATGAACTGCGCGCTAACAAGGACGCGCTGGGCAGTCTCGTCACACTTGAGACCGGCAAGATCAAGCCGGAAGGCGATGGCGAAGTGCAGGAGATGATCGACATTGCAGACTTCGCAGTCGGTCAGTCACGCATGCTTTACGGCAACACCATGCATTCGGAACGTCCGCAGCATCGCATGTACGAGCAGTGGCATCCGCTGGGCGTGGTTGGAATAATCAGCGCATTCAATTTTCCAGTGGCCGTCTGGTCCTGGAATGCGTTCCTCGCTGCGATCAGCGGTGACGTGTGTATCTGGAAGCCTTCGCCGAAGACTCCGCTGACGGCCATTGCCGTGCAGAAGCTCGCGAACCGTGTGCTTGAACGTCATGGCTTTCCGGGAATCTTTCAGCTCTTCATCAGCGCGGGTACGGAGCTCGCTGAGAAGTTCGTTGATGATCGCCGGGTCGAGCTGATCTCTTTCACCGGATCCACAGCGGTCGGACGCAAAGTCGGTGAGCGGGTGGCCGCTCGATTAGGCAAGACCTTACTCGAGCTCGGTGGCAACAACGCGATCATCGTCGATGAGTTCGCCAATCTCGACCTGGCGGTACCTTCGATCGTGTTCGGTGCGGTGGGCACTGCAGGTCAGCGTTGCACGAGCACTCGTCGCGTATTTGTTCATTCCTCCAAAGCCCGCGAGCTCGAGAACCGTTTGCTGCGTGCCTATTCTCAGGTTCGCATCGGAAACCCACTCGAGAAAGGTGTGTTGATGGGACCGCTCATCGACAAAGCTGCCGTCGATCGGTTTACCGGCGCGCTCGATGCGGCTAAGCGCGCGGGTGGCACGGTGCTGTGCGGTGGCAAAGTGATCGAGGGTGCAGGCAACTTCGTCGAGCCCGCCATCGTGCGCGCGAAAAGCGATTGGGACATCGTGAAGACGGAGACCTTTGGCCCTGTGTTGTATCTGATCGAGTTCAAAGACCTCGACGAAGCCATCGCAATGCAGAACGCAGTCGATCATGGTTTGTCGTCATCGATCTTCACGGACAACATGCAACACGCCGAACGATTCCTTGCAGCCACCGGCAGCGATTGCGGCATCGCGAATGTGAACATCGGCACGTCAGGTGCTGAAATCGGTGGAGCATTCGGCGGCGAAAAAGACACGGGCGGTGGCCGCGAATCCGGGTCCGATTCCTGGAAGGCGTACATGCGTCGCCAGACCAATACCATCAACTGGAGTCGCGAACTTCCACTCGCGCAAGGCATCGACTTCAAAGTCGCACCTTAATCAGCGATGTTGAGTTGCGGTACAGCTTCGGCCGTACCACTGACTCGGTTCAAACCTTCCGGCTCTCCACGCGGGCGAGTTCGAGCTGATCAGCCAAGCGCTTGTCGGACACGGGAGTGACGGTTCGCAAATCCTGTGCGAACAGAGAAACGCGAAACTCCTCGATCATCCATTGCAGCTTCTCCAGCTCGATGCGATCTGTGTGAGCGTGGCTGCGAGCTTTGAGTTCGCGGAATGCTTTCGCAAACGGTGCCACCCGATTCACGAGTTCCGCATCACGCTTGAAATTGCCAGGGACCTTGTCCAGTCGTCGCAATAGCGCCTTCAGATAGCGGGCCAGGTGTGGCCAGAGCAGAGGTGGCACATCCATAGGAAAGCCTTCGGGGATCAGCTCTGCAAGCTGCGCACTGGCATCCTCAGCCACGGACTTGAATGCAGGATTGGTGAGACCCCGCAGTTTTTCACGCACACCGCGAACTTCACGCAGCACATCGACCACTTGCGTCGCCAGCCGATCCACCTGCGCGCCGAACTCGGCCCGCTTCTGATCGATCAATGCTTGAAACGCTGCAGCCGATCGCGGCAACGTGGCACCAGGTTGAAGAAAGCACTCGGCGAACGCGCGCTCGGCCAGGCTATCTGCCAAAGGCCGGCCCGTGCTCAAGCCTTGTCCCAGCAACACCAGTTCGCGCTGGTCTGCGAAGCGCTTACGCGCGTACTTATACTGTTCGGGCAACGCCAGAATCGCCAATCGCAGGACTCCGCCATAGAGAGCCGTAGTCGCTTCGACCGAGCTCTTCGCTTCCGCCACTTCGACGCTGTCGCCGCGATCGCGCAGAGTCGGATACACCGTGAAGCGCAGCCCTCCTCTTTCAACC
>JBJMWN010000309.1:0-9380 GCA_045810085.1 Povalibacter sp.
CTGGATCGATTTGTGTGAGGAAGAAGGCTCTGGGCGCTGGGCTCTGGGCTCTGGCAGGAGAGCGCTTTCAGTTCATTCCTACGCCTCAAGCCTAGAGCCTCACGCTTAGAGCTTTTCCCTCTGTCACTTCGTTGACAGTTCCTTCTCACACGCACGCGTAACTTCTTATTCACCTAAGCTCGTGTGCGGCTTCATTGCTGCAAATTCATCGAACTCGAAGCAGCGCGCGCAGCCTTAGCCATCAAGGGATGCGGCGTCCTCGGCCTCATCTCTAGTTAAGGTGTCATTCATCGCGACCCAGCGATGATGGTGTCGACAGGATGCATTCGTGCGTCCTGACTGGAGTCTCTATGAAAACCGCATTTTTAGTGGCCTGCGCTATCGCGTCGATCGGGCTTGCTCAGGCTGCGTCGGTGAAGAATACCGATCCCATTCCAGGCGCTTCGAAAGACGCCTGCGTCTTCATCAGCAACATTCAGAACTGGCGCGTGCTCGACAGTCGCAATGTCGTCATCTATGCACCGAATGCGAAGCGCGCGTACCTGATGCAGTTGGGTTCGCCGATCAGCGATCTGAAATTCACATTCAGAGTCGCGTTCCTCGACAACGATCGTGATGGTCAGTTGTGCGGCCGTAGCCCGGATCGCGTCGTTGCCACGGATTCGATTGTGAGACAACCGACTTTGATTTCAGGCATGACACGCCTGGATGACGCGGGGTTCGAAGCGCTCGAAGCGAAGTACAACGTGAAGTTGACGACCAAGAAGGCGCCGAAGGAGGCCACACAGCCAGAGCCGGCACCTGCGCAGCAAAGCGGTAGCTCTGCGATTTCCTAAGCGTAGGCGATCGAAACAATGCTGTTCGCTCACACTCGCTTCTGCGGGTGTGAGCGTCTGCAGACACACATGTCTGCAATCGTCCGGTAAGATGCCCCTTGTCCAGCGCTGTCGTCGGCAGCGCCACAACAATAGCTGTTCACAGGGGGAAGCTCATGAGAGCTGTGTTTTTCCGCGCGCTCGCACTATTCGTGCTGGCATTGCCTGTTCATGCCTACGACAACTTCCAAGTCGCTGTTTACTGCCGCGCCTACGAAGTCAAAGAAATGGCCGACCCGAAATGGCTCGAGGCTCGTTGGCAGGAGCTGTCGAGTCAGGTGCATGTGGACAAGGTGTATCTGGAGTCCCATCGCGATCTGCTCATCGTCGATGACGCGACGCTCGAGGCCGCCAAAGCCTTCTTTCTAAAGCGCGGCGTGAAAGTTTCGGGCGGCATCACGTTCACCATCGATGAGAGCAATCGATTCGAGACTTTCTCTTACGCCAACCCTCAGCATCGCGACAAAGTGCGCGAGATCATCGAGCACACGGCACGACACTTCGATGAGATCGTGCTGGATGATTTCTTTTTCACGAGTGCCAAGTCCGAGTACGACATCAAGGCGCGTGGCGACAAGAGCTGGACAGATTTTCGTCTCGGGCTGATGACTGATGCCGCGAAGACCCTGATCGTCGAACCCGCACGCAAGGTGAATCCGCGCGCTCGCGTGATCATCAAGTATCCGAACTGGTACGAACACTTTCAGGCGCTCGGCTTCGACCTCGAGCACGGCCCCGGCATTTTCGCTGGCATCTACACCGGCACCGAAACCCGCGATGCGATGCTGAGCAGCCAGCATCTGCAGCCGTATCTCAGCTACTCGATCATGCGGTATTTCTCGAACATCGCACCGGGCCGCAACGGCGGTGGATGGGTGGACACAGGCGGTGCGCAGTATTACGACCGCTATGCAGAGCAGTTGTGGCTGACGCTGTTTGCCAAAGCGGCGCCTGAAATCACGCTGTTCGATATTCGGCAAATGCACTATCCGCTCGATGAGCAGCATCGAGCACCCTGGCAGAATGGAACCACGAGCTTCGACTACCGCGCTCTCGCATCGGCGCCGAAGTCGGCCCAGAGCAAGCCGGCGGTGGGAACCAGCTACGCGCGCGTAGCGGGCGTGTCATTCGAGGCAGTGGATGCCGTCGTGGGTGCGATCGGCAAACCCATCGGACTCAAGAGCTATCGACCCTTTCATTCGGTTGGCGACGATTTCCTGGAAACCTATCTCGGCACGGCGGGTATTCCGATCGAGATGGTGACCGGTTTCCCGGACGATCAGCCGAACGTTCTGCTGACAGCACATGCCGCTTACGATCCAGATATTGTCGCCAAGATCGAGAAGCACCTGCGCGGCGGCAATCACGTGATCATCACGTCAGGTCTGCTGAAGGCGCTGCAAGGCCGCGGCATTGAGCGCATCGCGGAGATCACCGATACGGGTCGTGTGGCCTCGGTCAAAACGTTCCGCACCAATCGCGCGGATGTGTCCACGACCGACAAGCCGATTCTCATTCCACAGATCGGATATCGAACGAACGATTCATGGGAACTGGTTTCGGCGATCGATGGCGATAACGGCTGGCCGCTGCTGCACGACGCTGACTATGGTGAAGGTCAGTTCCAGGTACTCGTCATTCCGGAGAACTTCGCAGATCTCTACGAACTGCCCGAAGCTGTGCTGAATGCGATTCGTGCAACGATCACTTCTCATCTTCCGGTCAAGCTGGAAGCGCCGGGCAAAGTGAGTCTGTTCGTGTACGACAATGCAACCTTCATCGCGCATAACTTTCGTGATGAGCCGGTGAAGGTCACTGCTGTGCTGGATGCGAAGACCGGACGCGTCGAAGATGTCGTCAGCAAAGAGAAGCTGAGCGTCGCAGAGCGGCGTGGTACTGGCCCGAAGAATCAAGGTTCGTTGGTCGTGGCGAAAACGGTCAGCTTCACGTTGCCGCCGCATTCGTTCCGCGCGCTGCGAACGCAGCAATAAGCGAAGTGCAAGGCGGCTGCGTTCAGCGGCCGCCTTCTGGCGATGCGGGCGAGCATGCACTGAACTCCGAGATGATCTGCTGCAAGCGCTTACGCTTTGTCTCCTCGGTCGCGCTCGCCAATTCGTGCAGGAGCAAAGCATCGCGGAAGCGTCCGAGCGTTTCATATTGAATCAGTGATGCGGGTGCTTTCCGGCCCGCAGCCTGATACAACTTTGAGAGTGGACGCTGACGCTCGTGCCATTGCTTGGTGACCGCCGGTACATCTTGATAGAGCGGCAGCTTGGGGAAGGCTTGCTCTGGAAGCTCGTAAAGTGTCTTGAGCGCTGCTCGTTGTGTATCACTGACCAGCTCGATTCGGCCCATCATCACGCGAGTCACCTTTGCTGCAGGTGAAATGGAAAGTGGCAGCTGCGACTCTGTCCATGTTTGCGGCAATAAAAAGAAAACACGCAGTCCTTCGGACTTGAAGTACGAGAGTTGCCAGGTCTCGAGCATCGCAACGGCCTCATCCTCGTACAGTCCTTGTCCGATCAAGGCCGCTTTGATTTCGCTTTGCAGTTTCTGCGCATCGCTACCAGCAGCCGTGGATGGCGGTACAGCAACGTGCGCATGTGAGCCGCCGGGCACGGCGGAGCGATACTGAATGCTTCCATTCGGAGCCACGCTCACGACCCACAACCGCGGTAACTCTTTTAACTGGGCCTGCGAGCTGCGAAGTGCAATGTCGAGATCGTCGTTGTGTCTTGTGACTACGACGGGCGCATCGAGGTGGGCGACGCCACGGTAGAAAAGATACTTTTCCGTTTCACCTTGGCTCGTCGATATTTGGGATGCCCCAACCTTGCGAGGTGCCAGCCATACATGTTCTGCGGTTCGCGGCATGTCGCTTTCAGAACCGCCAAACGTGAGTCCCCGCCAAGTCGTTGAGCCGCGCGATGTAGCGCTCAATGCGTTCGGGAAGTCCGTGTTTCTGGCTTCGGCCCGCGGATAAAACTCAGTAATCCAGCCGCCGTTAAAGGTCGCGCGCACATCCAGGCGTGTGTCTTTGAACTCTTGGGACGGATAGAAGTAGACGACTGGAGTTTCCAGCCGAAGGGTCACATCCGGATGGCAGCTTGGCGCTCCTTGGGACCAGCGTGCAGGCAAGGAGTTGAGGGTGAAGATGTCGAAATCTTCGAGGCGGTGAACAAATGCGGGCACCGGCTCGTCATCGACATTGATGCCAGAGATCGTTTTGCCTTCCTCATCCTGAAATGAAGTGAACGTTCCCCATTCGTGAACGATCAGCGGAGATTCCGCCGAGACGAGTACCGGGAGTGCAAGGCCGAGACAGGCGAGACCCGATCGAATGGCCGCGAACATGGCGAGCACCCCGATGCTAAATGCGTTGGCTTGTGACTCTCATCAACGGCCACATCAAGCGGCAACGTTGAACATCCATTGCACGCCGAAACGATCCGTGAGCTTGCCGTAGTAACCCCACGGTTGCGCACTCACAGGCGTCGTGACGTTAGCACCGACGCTCATTCGGGCAAACAGGTCATCCAGTTCCTGGCGATGGTCGAGAACCAGGAAATGTGCGGAACCCCGCATGGGTTCGGCGTCGTGATTGTCGGAAGCGTAGAAATGAACGCCGGGACCTGCGAATTCCGAGTGCAGTACTTTGCCACGCATCGATTCCTTGACTGGCGGTCCGTAGTCTCCGTGCCGCACGAGCGCGACCACGCGCCCGAGTCCACACTGCGTGTAGAACTCGAGCGCGTCTTCGCATCCGTTGCGAAAGAACAAATAGTTCGCCAGTTGCATGGATCCCTCCAGGTCGCGCCTGCGCGGCTGCCGCAAATCACATCACGGGCAAATCGCATCGCCCTCATTGCTCGCGAGTTTCACTTCGCGCAGCGTCAAACCGAGCTTGCCTGCGGTCTGCAATATGAACGGCTGATCGATGCGTGTCATGTCCGCACCTTTGGCCGCGAAGCAGCTCAGTTTGACCTGCAGTGTCTGCGGTTTGCCTGTCGGCGCATTCTTCAGGTATCGGGTGATATCGACCTTTGCGCCGCAACCATCGCCACAGCCCACACCGAGTTCGACAGGTGCCGTCGGGGTTTGATTGATCGTGTAACTGAGTGCCACTGCCATATCGCCATTCGCTTGTCGCGACAGATCGCGAGCGATACCGATGAACTGCAGCGTTGCAGGTCCAGCACCGGACCATGTCAGCGAACGAGCATTCTCCTGCGCACCTGCATCGACGACCGCCATCTTCAACACACCTTTGGGGCTGTCAGCAGCACCATCGGCTGGCGCATGTCGCTCGCCACCACTGTCGCGTGCGACGGCACGAGCGCCACCTTGCATGCGCCCCTTGCTGAAAAACACATCGCCGCCCGCGGCAGCAGTCACGGCACCTTCTTCGGAAAGTTGTGCAACGTTGCCCGGCGCTGCGTACGACAACCCATAGCCGTAGGCGAACAGTGGATCGTAATTCTTGTCGCCGCGATTCAACGTGGCCTGATCCGGACGCTTCGGCCACGAGCGTGCAAGCTTGCCCGAGAAATCGAAGCGCGGCTTGCCTTGGGCATCAGCGACGAGAACATCTGCAATGCCAGCGCCTTCAGTGCCAGGCAACCAAGCAGCGACGAAAGCATCTGCCGCATTGATCTCGCGATTCATCCACAGCGGACGACCGGAGATGAACACCGCCACTGTTCGCACGCCTTTGCTCTTCAATGTGCGCAACAGATTCAAGTCGCGATCATCGCCCGGCTTGTAATGCAGCGACGCGAGATCACCCTGGAATTCGGCATAGGGTTCTTCGCCGAACACCACGACGGCAACATCGGGCTTCTCTTTGAACTCGCCATTCGCGCTGAGCGATGCGACGCCGCCCGCTGCTTTCACTGCCTCAGCGATACCTGCGTAAACCGATTGGCTCTTTGGGAAATCCTTGTTGGAGTTGCCGGTGCCTTGCCACGAAAGCGTCCAGCCACCGCACATCTTGCCGATGTTGTCCGCGCCGTCGCCCGTGACTAGAACACGTGCACTCGCTTTGATAGGCAACACATTGTTGTTCTTCAGCAGAACGAGCGATTTGCGCACAGCCTCGCGTGCGATCGCGCGATGCGCAGGTGTGGCCAGCATGTCGTAGTTGCCTTCCAGCGGCCGCTCGTTACGCATCAGACCGGCTTTCAGCTTGACCCGCAGAATGCGATGCACGGCATCATCGAGCCGCGACATCGGGACAGTGCCGTCTTTCACTTGCTTGACCAGATTGGTGTACAGACCTTTCCAATCCGCCGGCGCCATGTACATGTCGATGCCGGCATTGATAGCAGCGGGGCAATTGTCGTTGGTGCAATTGGGCAACTGACCGTGAGCATTCCAGTCGTTCACGATGAAGCCGGTAAAGCCCATTCGATCTTTCAACACGTCTGTCAGCAACGATTTGTTGCCCGTGTGTTTCTCGCCGTTCCAGCTCGAGAAGGACGCCATGATGGTGAGGATGCCGGCATCGATCGCTGGCTTGTAGCCGGCGCTGTGAATCCGGATCAGCTCGTCCTCACTTACCTTGGCATCGCCCTGATCTTTTCCGGCCTCGGTACCGCCATCAGCCAGGAAGTGTTTAGCAGAAGCCGCGATCTTGCCCGGCGCGATCGGTTTTCCATCCACGAGTGCGCCTTGCAGGCCGAGCGTGATTTCTTTCGAGTAGCTGGCAACGATCTCAGGATCCTCTGAGTAACCTTCATAGCTGCGGCCCCATCGATCATCGCGAGGCACAGTCACCGTCGGCGCGTATGTCCAGTCGGCGCCCGTGACCGCGACTTCGACTGCAGTGATCTCGCCGATCTTGCGAAGCAGTGCAGGGTCATGTGCCGCGCCCAAGCCCACGTTGTGTGGAAAAATCGTCGCGCCAACGATGTTGCTATGACCGTGCACAGCATCGATACCGAAGATGATCGGAATGGTTTCGCGCTGTCCCCAGTACGCCTTGTTCGCAGCACGAAATTCGCGCAGCAATTTCACCCATTCAGCGGCAGGCGCGCGTTCGTCATTGTTCGGCGATGAATTGCCGCCCGCCTGCACCGAGCCGAGCGGATATTTCTTCAGATCCTCCGGCTTGATCGAAGTGATATCGGCTTGAATGACCTGACCGACTTTCTCTTCAACCGTCATCTGCTTCATCAGCCGCGCGACTGCATCTTCAGTCGTCTTGTCGACGAGTGCAGCCGGTGAATGCGCAACGGGCCAGAGCGCAGGGTGAGCAGTAGAGGCCGGCGAGCTGGCCTGTGCTGCCATCAACGGAAGGGCAACGCTTGCAGTGACAGTCAGCAGTTTCGAGGCTGTGAGACAGCGGGTCCGCATTAGTTTTCTCCTGCGTAGGGACGCGTGTTGTGGCTCGCCGCAAAATCGCAATCGCAGCGATCAGCGCGGGCTCTCTTTACGTTCTGCCGGCGAGCTTGCCGGGCTTCAATCTTTGCTGTCATGCCGCGACCCTTGCACGGCAAAACGGGCGGGATAATAGCCGAGGTCCAGCCGCGAAATCGCGGAAGAGCGCCCGAGGACCGCTAGAGGCGGACTCATGCTTACTTATAAGAGCGTCGTCCCAGTATGCTTGGCCCATGACGCTGACCGAACTTCGTTACATCGTGGCGCTGGCCCAGGAGCAGCACTTCGGGCGGGCTGCGGAGCGTTGCCACGTCAGCCAGCCGACGTTGAGCATCGCCGTAAAAAAGCTCGAAGAAGAGCTGGATGCCACATTGTTTGAGCGCGGCAAGCAGGGAATTCTGCCGACGCCGCTGGGTGAGCGAATCGTTGCGATGGCCAGCCAGGTCCTCGAGCAAACCGCACGCATCAAAGACGTCGCGGATGCGGACAAAGATCAGCTCAAAGGTGCGTTGGCGCTGGGCACCTTGCCAACAATCGGCCCCTATCTGTTGCCGCAGTTCATTCCCTTGCTGCAGGAAACCGCGCCTACTCTTTCCCTTTACGTCGAGGAAGGTACGCAATCGCTTCTCGCGACAAAGCTTCGCAATGGAGAGCTCGACGCGATCCTGATCACCGCGCAGTTCGCTGAGAGCGATGTGGTCACGCAGCCGTTGTTCGACGAGCCGTTCCTGCTGTTGTTACCGGCAAAGCATCGACTGGCCGCAAAGCCTGTGATTGCGCCTGCGGATCTGGATCCTGCAGAGGTCCTGCTTTTGCGTGAAGGTCATTCGTTTCGCGAGCAAGTCCTGTCGGCCTTTCCGCAGTTGCAGCCGCAGGTGGGCGAGGGTGCAAGACACCTGGTGCAGGGCAGCACGCTGGAAACGTTGCGACATATGGTCGCCTCGGGACTGGGCGTCACCGTCCTGCCGCAAACGGCTGCAGAAGCTCCGCTCTATGCGCCCAACATCCTGACTACCCGGCCTTTCACTGCGCCAGTACCGAAACGGACGCTGGCACTGGCGTGGCGAGTGAGCTTCCCGCGACATAAGGCCATCGATGTTCTGCGTAGGGCGATTCAGGCAAGCAGCGCCGCCTATTGGAACTACAACACGCACCGGGCTCAGGAAAACCCTGGAGTTCTGGTCGAAAATCGCGATTGGTAGACCGGACTGGTACAGTTGCGCAGTCAATCCGGCCGCCCCGGGGCGCCGGCCATTGGGGGAGTTCAAAGAAGTCGGACTGTGCACTACCGGGAGTGCTTCTTGTGGCTCAGGCTTTTAGTGTGGGTCAGGCTTTCGCCTGACGTCATGAGCCGACTGAAAGTCGAACCCACAACATGACGCGACGAGGTTGCTGCAAGGTCTGTATCGCGATCGATTGCACATGAAGCCCTTATCCAAAATCGTCATCGTCGGTGGCGGCACCTCCGGGTGGCTCGCGGCAGCCATGCTGTCGCACTACCTGAAGCGGGAGCTGTGCCAGATCGAACTCATCGAATCCGATGAGATCGGCACGATCGGCGTGGGCGAATCGACGGTGCCGCCGTTTGTTGGATTGATCCAGCGTCTCGGCATCGATGAGCAGGATTTCGTCCGTGCGACCCATGCGACTTTCAAGCTCGGCATCCGCTTCTCCGGATGGCATCAGCGTCAGGACAGCTACTTTCACCCGTTCGGTGTGATCGGCCGGCCGATCGCGAATCACGACTTTTACCAGTGCTGGCTGAAAGCGCGCGCGCAAGGTGAGGCGTTTCCGCTCCAGGATTTCTCGCCCTGCAATGTGATGGCCGAGCAGGGGCGCTTCTTTCCACCGAACAAAGCTCGCAACACACCGATTGGTGGCGCGAACTACGCGTTGCATGTCGATGCCGTTCTGGTTGCGCGCTATCTGAAACAGTATTCGGAAGCCAAAGGTCTCGTTCGCACCGAAGGCAAAGTCACGCAGGTTCGTCAGCGCGAGAACGGCTTCATCGATAGCGTGGTGCTTCAAGACGGGCGCGAAATACGCGGCGATTTCTTCATCGACTGCACCGGCTTTCGTGCGTTGCTGATAGGCCAGACGCTTGGCGTCGAGGCAGAGGATTGGTCG
>JBJMWN010000310.1:0-6088 GCA_045810085.1 Povalibacter sp.
AAATCTCCGGAGCCGATTTCGCCGCGCTCTACCGCCGCGTATGCGAACACCTGGCGCTGGCTCGCGCTCGTGCTTATCCGGCCTATATCACCGACCGCCTGGATCAACTCACGCACGACGCGCACCAGGTGATTTATCAACGCCGGGAATTCGGATTCGCACGTCTCAAAGCGTTAATCGCCTATGAGATTCCGCAAGCGGTGCGCAAGCAGTCAACTTACGTGTGGATTGCCACAGCTGTCTTCGTGCTGCCGACTCTGATCATAGGCTTGCTCGTCTATTTCCGACCGGAGCTCATTCTGTCGGTCGTCGATCCCGCCACCGCATCCGATTTCGAACGGATGTATTCCCCAGATGCAGAATCCATCGGACGCGTGCGGACTGCCCACACCGACTGGGCAATGTTCGGCTTTTACATCCGCAACAACGTTGGCATTTCCTTCCAGTGCTTCGCTGGCGGTTTGTTCGCCGGACTTGGCAGCCTTTTCTTTCTTGGCTTCAACGGCGCATTCGGTGGCGCCATCGCAGGCTATCTCACCGAGCGCGGACTCGCGTCCACGTTCTATTCATTCGTAGTGACGCACGCCGCTTTTGAGTTGACCGCGATTGTCCTCTCTGGTGCTGCTGGCCTGCGCATCGGCCATGCCTTGCTCGCGCCCGGACGCGCTACGCGAATGCAGGCACTCGTGGCCGCATCTCGCGAATCGATCGTCGTGATGTACGGGGTCGCCGGGATGCTGCTCACCGCCGCAGCCATCGAGGCCTTCTGGTCGTCTGCCCGCTGGATTCCTCCAGCAATGAAGTACAGCGTCGCAGCGGTCTGCTGGATTGCAGTCTTTGGCTCTCTGATGTTCCAGGGCCGCCGTGCAAGTTGATGCGTTCGCCATTCGCCTGCGTCGTCGCAGCCATCTCGAAGCCGCAGATCTCGGCGTTCGCTTGTGCCAGAGCGTCGCTCGCTCTGTTTTCACGTGCTATTGGCTCGTGCTCGCTCCGATCGCAGTGTTCTGTCTCGCCAGCTTTGAAATCGCCGAGTGGTTGCCTTCGCTGGCGCTGTGGTGGATGAAACCGTGGCTCGATCGCACGATCCTTTTCGTTCTGGCGCGTGCGGCGTTCGGTCAGAAAACGACGGTGCGTGACTTGTGGAATGCTCAGCGGCAGGTTTGGTGGAGTCAGTGGCTGCGCTCGCTCACGACGCGTCGACTCTCGCCATGGCGCTCATACACACAACCGATCTACCAGCTCGAGGGACAGACCGGCAGCAAATTGCGGCGTCGGGTTGCGCAGATCCGTCGCAATCACACCGGCACGCCGTTGCTGATGACGAGCGCATTTGGATTGGTCGAAATGGTGTTATTTCTGGCACTCGTGTCCCTTCTCTATTGGTTTGCACCACCGGGCTACGAACTCAACATCGTCGAACTGTTCCAGGGAAACGGGCCGAAGGAGATTCAGTTCGCGAGTGCAGTTGCTTACACCCTGGTCATCGGTTTTCTGGAACCGTTTTACGTCGCAGCCGGATTCGCGATGTATCTGAACCGTCGAGTCGAATTGGAAGCCTGGGATATCGAGCAGGAATTTCGACGTGCGTTCGTCCGGTGATCTGTCGATGAGCAGCCGGCTCCGCGAGCTCGTGCTCGCCCTCGTGTTCGCAGTGAGCATCTGTCTGCTGACTGCAGCGAGGCCCGTCTCGGCAGCGAACGAAACCCAGGTCACCGAGTCGGAAGTTCAAGCTGCGGTCCAGCAACTCAAGGCCGATCCAAACCTCGCGACCGAACGCACGGTTCGCAGTTTGCACTGGGTGGATTCGAAGAAGCCGAAACCACGTTCAGAGTTTGGAAGCTGGTTCCGCTGGCTCGGCGAACTCATGCAGTGGATTGCGCAAAGTGGACGTGTGATCGTGTGGCTGGCAGTCGGTGTGCTCGCCGCATTGCTCGTGCTGCTGGTGATCCGGCTCGTGCGCGAAGCGGGACCGCGCATTCGCACCGCAAGCTTCGATGTGCCGACGCATGTCCGCGATCTGGATATCCGCCCTGAGAGCCTGCCAGACGATATCGGCGGCGAGGCATTCTCGCTCTGGCAGCAAGGTCAGCATCGCGCTGCCCTGTCATTGCTTTATAGAGGTCTGCTCTCGCGCCTCGCGCATACGCATCAAGTACCCATCAGGCAATCGACCACCGAAGGCGACTGCATCCAACTGGCGCAGAAACATCTGGGCGACACGCGCAGCAAGTATGTGGCGCATCTGGTTCGGGTCTGGCAGCTCGCGGTGTACGGTGGACATGAACCCGCCATGAGCGATGTGCAGGAACTCTGCAAGGGATTCGCCGAAGCACTGGCACCTCCTGTGTCCGCGGGTATCGCATCATGACCCGCAGTTCGATCACTGGATTGATCGTTGCAGTCGGCGTGCTCGTCATCGTCGGCTGGATCGCGAAGAACACCTATTGGGATGAAACGCGTGTACCGACTCCACTGAAAGGTGAGGCGCTCACGAATCCTTTCTACAGCGTGCAGCAACTCGCACAGCGGCTCGGTGCGACAGCGGAACGCCGTCAGGTGCTCGGTACGCCGCCTTCCACTGATGCCGTGCTCGTGCTCACGCACTGGCATTGGAGCGTGATCGAGAGTCGCCGACGTGCGATAGAAGCCTGGGTGGAAGCAGGTGGCCGACTCGTGCTCGATCGCACTCTGAGTGGCGAGGACGAGCAGTTCGAACATTGGAGCGGCATCAGCCGCACTCAGCCCGCCGATGAAAACCACGCACATTCTTCAGACGCCGATGCTGATGGTGCAGACACAAAAGAAGAACCAGAAGAACCGGATGAAGACACAAGTGCCTTTTTTCCGATCGGCACTGGGATTTGCGGGATGCTCGATTCCAATCCGCCCGTCGATAACCGAGAGCGATTTCACGTCTGCAATCTGGCTGAAGCGAGTCAATTCCACACCGAACGAATTCCCGAATGGGAGTTGACGCGCAAAGGGAAGACTCAGGCAGTTCGAATGATGGTCGGGCGTGGCAGCGTGACGTGGCTCAACGCTGCTCCATTCGGCAATCGCGAGTTGCTTGAACTCGATCACGCGGTGCTCTTCGTAGCCGCCACTCAACTGCATGATCACGATCAGATCGTATTTCTTTCCGAGGAACGTCGCGCTTCCTTACTGGCCATGATCTGGAATCATGGCGCACCTGTAGTCGTACTGCTTCTGATCGTCGTTGGAATGGCTTTGTGGCGCGGCGCCGTTCGCTTCGGACCACTCACAGGTGGTGCTGAGCCTGCACGTCGTTCGATCGCCGAGCAGATTCGCGGCACAGGTCAGTTTGCATTGAGATTCGGCGCAGGCCGCGCCTTGCATGCCGCCATGGTTCGCGCACTTCATGAGACCGCGGCGCGACGCATTCCAGGCTACTCATCGCTGAGCGTGGTCGACCGAGTGGCGGCCATTGCTCGGGTCACGCAGGTCGATGCCGAAAAACTTTCCCAGACGATTCACCACTCCGGCCCGCGACGCGCGAATGATCTGCGCAATGCGCTTGTCGTGCTGGAGTACACCCGCCGGCGTTTATTGACCGAGAACATTTCCAAAGGACGTTATGCAAGCTGAAACGAATACGATCACGCGTGCGGCGGAACTACTGCAGCGTTTGCGCGAAGCGATCGGTCAGGCATTGGTCGGCCAGTCCGTCGTCGTCGATCAAATCATCGTCACGCTGGTTGCTTCTGGACATGCGTTGATCGAGGGCGTTCCTGGCCTCGGCAAGACGCTTCTGGTCCGCGCGCTATCGCAAGCACTCTCGCTGAATCATGCACGTGTGCAATTCACGCCCGACATGATGCCTTCCGATATCACCGGCCATGCCGTCCTGGATCCTGCGACGCGCGAACTTCGCATCGTGCGAGGACCGGTGTTCACGCAAGTGCTGCTCGCGGATGAGATCAATCGCGCGCCCGCCAAGACGCAAAGCGCGCTGCTCGAAGTCATGCAGGAATACCAGGTCACACTCGAAGGACAGACCATTGCTCTTCCACAACCGTTCTTCGTGCTGGCAACGCAAAACCCGGTAGAGACCGAAGGAACTTATCCCCTGCCGGAGGCGCAGCTCGATCGCTTTCTGTTGAAGATCGAGATCGGCTATCCAAGCGCGGATGAAGAAACCAAAGTCGTTCTGCGTACCACGATGAATCAGACGGGCGATCGGCTGCCGCTCGAGAACGTCAAACCGGTGATCAACGAGCGCTCGATGCTCACCCTTCAGCAGATCGCAGCACGGCAGCGAGTGGATGAGGCCGTAGTCGACTACGCTGTTCGAATTACGCGGGCAACGCGAGATTGGCCCGGCTTCGCTGTGGGCGCAGGCAGCCGAGGCGCGATCTCACTGGTTCGTGCAGCACGTGTCGTTGCGCTGCTCGAGGCACGAGATTTCGTCACGCCGGACGACATCCGCAAGACGGCCCTGCCCGCTTTGCGACATCGTGTGGCGATGGCTCCAGACGCTTTGCTCGAAGGTCGCAAGACAGACGAGTTGCTGACCGCCGTCATCAGCAGCGTTGCTGCTCCTCGAATGTGATGCGGCTTCGTCTCGCGCCCAGCCGTCTGCTCATCGCTGCGTTGGCGGGCGCTGCGGTCGTGGTCTTGATCGCGCTGATCGCAGGTGTGTCTGTCAATCGTGCAACGAGTTTGGGCAGTGTGTTGCTCATCCTGATCGCAGCTGTCTGCGCGGCTGATTACTTTTATTCGCGTCGTTCATGGATGGCCGCGGGCGTGACCATGCGTCGACAGCTACCCGCCGCACTGGCGTTAGGCGTGCAACGGCGTGTGTCGCTGAACTTCACCACCGCTGGTCGGCATGAGTGGTGGGCGCGAGTCTACGATCACGCGGACGCCACGCTGACCACAGCTGGACAGCCGGCAACGCTCACTCTGCGTCCAGGAACCGAAACTTCCATCGAATATCTGGTTGGTCCGACGCGTCGTGGAGAAGTGGAATTTGCACCCGCCGATTTCGCCGTCCGCTCCCGGCTGCGATTCTGGGAACTGCTGGAGCGCGTCGGCGAACTCGAATCACGTCGCGTCTATCCAGACTTCGCACAAGTCGCTCGTTATGCATGGCTGGCCGGTGATCGTCGTCTCGCAGAAATCGGCATCAAGACTTATCGACAGCGTGGCGAAGGAACGGACTTCAAGCAGTTGGCGGAATACCGGATCGGTGACTCCATTCGTCATATCGATTGGAAGGCGACACTGCGTTCGGAAAAGCTCGTTACGCGACAGTTTCAGAACGAACGCGATCAATGCGTCATGCTGCTCATCGACTGCGGCAGACGCATGCGCGCCGATGATCGTCAGCAGGGAATCGGGACCAGCCATTTCGACCAGGTTCTGAACGCGGTGATGTTGATGACCTACGTTGCATTGAAACAAGGCGATGCAGTCGGTGCCATGACGTTCGGTACGCCGCCCGGAGAGGAACGCTGGTTTGCTCCGCGAAAAGGTGCAGTGACATTGAACGCTCTCATGGGCGAGCTGTATTCAGTGCAACCGAGCCCAACGCATTCGGACTACATTGCGGCCGCACAGGCGCTGCTGCGACGTCAGCACAAACGCTCGCTCATCATCGTGATCACGAACTTTCGCGACGAAGACACACTGGAGCTGGGCCAGGCGCTGCGGCTGCTTCGATCCAGACATCTGGTCCTGACGGCGAGTCTGCGAGAGCAGTTGGTTCGAGAACTCGCCTCGCTGCCGATCGATGCAGCTGATTCGAGCATCGATGTCGCGAGCGCCAATCTCTACGAGCAATCGCGTCGGGATGCGTTCAATCGCATAGCCGCTCGTGATGCGTTGATGGTCGATGCTGAGCCGCAGCGCCTCGGCGTCGAACTCGTGAATCGCTACCAAGCTGTCAAGAAAGCGGGCCTGATCTAGAACCTATCTCAAAATCGCTGTGGCGCGCACCGCCTCGCGCCGCAAGTTCTTTTCCGCAAACGCCGTGAATACTTCCCTGTAGGCTCGCTCAAAAACATCCATGTTTTTGAGCGTTGCGAAAAGAACTTCCGACGCAAGTCGGTGGGTCAGTGGCGGATTC
>JBJMWN010000311.1:0-10724 GCA_045810085.1 Povalibacter sp.
GGGCACTCGGGACATCCGGGTCTGCGAGCGAGACAGATGTAGCGGCCGTGAAGGATCAGCCAGTGATGCGCATCCTTTTTGAATTCATCCGGCACGACTTTCAACAGTTTGTCTTCCACCGCGCGCACATCTTCTCCGCGAGCGATTCCTGTGCGGTTGGACACTCGGAAGATGTGTGTGTCTACAGCGATCGTTGGATGACCGAAGGCGGTGTTGAGAATCACATTCGCGGTTTTCCGTCCCACGCCTGGGAGTGCCTCGAGTGCCTCTCGGGATTCGGGCACCACGCCGCCATGTCGTTCGATGAGAAGTCTGCAAGTCTCGATCACATTCCGCGCCTTGGTGTTGAACAGGCCAATGGTGCGGATGTATTGCGAGAGACCTTCCACTCCCAGCGCCAGGATCGTTTGCGGTGTGTTTGCGTGTTTGTAGAGAACGCGAGTCGCGAGATTGACGCTCTTGTCGGTCGCCTGAGCTGAAAGAATCACCGCGATCAGCAGCTCGAAAGGCGTTTGATACTCGAGCTCGGTCGTGGGATGCGGACGTGCTGCACGCAATCGACGAAAGATTTCTTCAATCTTTTTGGGATTCATGCGCGCGCAGTTCCAGCCAGTTGCGGGCCGCGATCAGGAAGCCGGTCGCAATGAATGCGCCGGGCGCTAGCATCGCGAGCAGGAACCCACGATCTGCGCGAAAGAACGGCACAGCCAGCGCATTCATCCATCCTGCCAACGACTGTCCGGCCCCGTGCAATATCGAACCATGACCGACCAGCTCGCGCGCGAGGCCCAGCAGCAGCAAGGCAATCGCTATCGTGAAGCTCGCTCGCATTCCTTGAGTGAACGAGGCGGGCGCGGCAACCTGCGCTGATTCGCTGTGCACAGCCAGATTCGCCGCAAACAAAAGCACGAATACATTCAAAGGTGCGAAAAGGGCGTGCCACCATGCATTGATCGCCAGCGACACACAGCTGAGCAGTGCCACCAGAATCATCAGATTGATCGGCCAACGCGCGTCCGGCGGCAGCTTTCGCAGTGCGACTCTGCAGACGAGCGCGATGATGCTTGCGATGAACGCGCTCAGCGCAAGGCCAAGCGCATGCACGGTCCAATCACTCACCGCAATGGCGGGGCAGAGTGCAATGGCCAGCCATTCGGGTCGCAGACGTGAGGTGGTGATCGGCATGGCGTACAGATTCTAAACGTCAGTGCTGAGCCGGGGCCGCGAAGATGCGTTCGCGCTGTGAGCTGTAGAACTCCAGCGCGCGACGCGTCGCACGAACAATCGCACGAGGAGTGATCGTCGCTCCCGTGAACTCATCGAAGTCACCGCCGTCCTTGCGGACACTCCAGCGCTGTTGGGGCGGATCGTTCAACGAACGACCTTTGAAGTTCTGCAGCCAATCGGCGCGTCGATTTTCGAATTGATCACCGAGTCCCTGAGTCTCACGGTGGCGGACGATTTGCACACCGATGAGATGCCCGTCGAATGCCACTGCCACGAGCATTTCGATCGGCCCCTGGTAGCCATCCGGTGCGACCGTGTAGATGACAGCGGCGACGGGCTCACCGCGAAGACGCGCGCGGTAGATGGCGACAGGCGTCTCGATACCCAGAATGTCAGGTGATCTCATTGCGATGCGGTCGCTCAACAGATCGTTGTCGTGCGTGGCCGGCGGCACGAGTGCATCGAGACGCTGTTGCAGCCACGCGTGTTCATTGCGCTCGATGCGCTCACGCGTTGCCGATGCAGTCCAGGCGACAACTGCAGCGAGCACCGCCGCCGCAATGACAATGATTGCCGCGATCTTGCCGCGGCCCCACGTGCCATTGTGCTCAGCGCGCGTGTCCATAGATCCGCGGCACCGTGAAACGATCGATGAGAGGTACAGCGAGGTTCATCATGAGCACTGCGAACGCAACTCCATCCGGGTAACCGCCCCAGGTGCGTATGACGTAAGTGATGAAGCCGATCCCTGCGCCATAGACCAGCTTGCCTTGCTCGCTCGTGGCAGAAGAAATGGGATCGGTTGCGATGAAGAACGCACCGAGCATCGTGGCCCCAGCGGTCAAATGGAACACGGGTCCAGGGTAAGTCCCGGGATCGATGGCATACATGATGGCAGCAGGCACGGCGAGGCCTGCGAGCATCGATACCGGGGTGTGCCAACGCACGATCCTCTTGATCATCAGCCAGATCCCGCCGCACAGAATCGCAACGTTGATCAGATCCCAGCCTCTGCCGCCGAAGCTGCCAAAGATCGGTTGAGCCACCGTCTCCTGCATGGTGTGCCCGAGTGCAAGCCCTGTGCGCAGTGCATTCAAAGGCGTGGGAGAGGTGATGGCGTCCCAGCGTAGCGCGTCGGGAAGATGACCCGAGAAAATGGTGTAAAGCGTATCGGTGAGGCTCAGCGCATGGGATTGAAGTTCGGACACGGCGGGCGCAGTCCAGCGCGTCAGTTCGGCGGGAAACGAGACGAGCAGCACTGCGTATCCGACCATGGCTGGGTTGAAGGGATTGTTACCCAGCCCGCCGTATAAATGCTTCGCCAGAAGAATTGCGAATGCGGTGCCGCTCACGATCAGCCACCAGGGCGCGAGCGGCGGCAGGCACAAGGCAATCAGTATTGCCGTGATGATCGCACTGCCATCGGTCAGGTACTTCTTGATCGGCTGCCCGCGGAGACGCAATGCGATGGCCTCAGCCGCGAGCGCCGTGCCCACCGCCAGCGCAATCTGCACCAGCAGACCGGGACCGAAGTAGAAAACGTGCAAGCCAATCGCGGGGATGAGCGCATAGATGACCGCACGCATCACGCGGCCGACGCTATTGGATGCAACGACATGCGGAGGCCCGCTATGAGTCGGCGCTGGGATCATGACTTGCGACCTGTCAGCTGCCGACGCTTTTCTTCGAGTCGCGCACGCTGTTCCTGCTCCAGACGCATGAGCCGGTGTTGACGCGATTCGAAACGCTCGCGCGACATCGTCGCGTCATGGCGCGCCACGATTCTGGATACGACTGCGGGCTTCGCATCGCGAAATCTTTCCACGAGCGGAATCTGACTTGGGCACACATAGTCACAGCAACCGCATTCGATGCAGTCCATAAGTCCGAGCTGTTCAAGCGCAGCGACATCGGCTGCGAGTGCATGCCAATGCAGTTGCTGTGGTAGCAGGTAGGCAGGACACACAACGGAACAGTTGCCGCAACGGATGCACGGCATCTCGGCCCCGCGCGGGTGCAGATCGCTTTGCGCTGCGACGATCACACAGTTCGTTCCTTTGACGACTGGATCGGCATCACTGGCCAGAGCGATTCCCATCATCGAGCCACCCATGATCAGTTGCGCCGGATCTGAAGCATAACCGCCGCAATCGCTGATCAGGCTCGCGATGGATGTGCCGATGCGTGCTTCGAGATTTGCAGGCTCACGAACGCAACCCCCTGTCACTGTCACAATGCGACTGATGAGTGGCTGTGCATCGCGAATCCAGCGAGCCACGGCTGCAGCAGTGCCAACGTTCTGGCATACGATGCCGATATCCTGAGGCAAGCCGCCTGCCGGAACCTCGCGTCCGGTGAGCGTCTTGATGAGTTGTCGTTCACCGCCGGCGGGATAGATGCTCGGAACGACAGTCACCTGAATGTCAGTGCCGGCGACTGCACTTTCCAACGCGGCGCGTGCCTGAGGCACATCGTCTTCGATTGCGATCACACAACGATCCGCGTTCAATGCGTGTCGCAGCACCTTCGCGCCGAAGACGACATCCGCCGCTCGTTCGCGCATGAGCATGTCATCGCAACTGATCCAGGGCTCGCACTCTGCGCCGTTCAGGATCAGCTCTGGACGTTGCGACGCATTGGCCTGCAACAGCTTAGGGGCAGTCGGGAACGTGGCGCCCCCGAGCCCGACGATGCCTCCTCTGGCGTTGTATTCGCAGTGTGCGACGGGCGGAAGCGACTCGTAGGCGCAAGGCACGTTCTCCGCATACTGATCATCTCGATGGTCGTTCTCGATGACGAAGTACTGCGGCGGCGTGTCTGACTTCGTGTCGGGGCGCGTCTCGATATTGAGTATTCGCCCAGAGACGGGCGAGTGAACCCACGCACTGATCTGCGAAGCTGGCCGTGCAAGAGGTTGGCCCAAACGAACCTGATCACCGGGTTGGACCAATGCGATGGCCGCATCGCCGGCGTGCTGATCGAGTCCGACGATGAGTTGATCAGGAATGCTAGCGGCGCGAATCGGGTTGCGGGTCGATCGCTCCTTGTTCGCATTCAGTCGCAGTCCGCCGCGCAACAATGCCCAACTGACGGATGCCTGTGACATCTCACACCGTCGCGAGCGGCGTCATCCTGCGTACCTTCGCAGGTGCCGGGCGCATTTCGATGCAGTCGACGGGGCAGGGCGGAATGCAGAGTTCACAGCCTGTGCATTCGTCAGCGATTACCGTGTGCATGTATTTCGACGCGCCCAGGATCGCATCGACGGGACACGCCTGGATGCATTTCGTGCAGCCGATACAGGCTGATTCATCGATCCATGCAACCGCTGGACGTTCTGGCATCACTCCAAATTTCGGATCGACCGATTTGGGTGGCCGTGACAATAGGTTGGCGAGTGCGCGTGCCGTTTGCTCGCCGCCTGGAGGGCATTGATTGATGTCCGCCTCGCCGCGCGCAATCGCAGTCGCATAGGGCTTGCAGCCATCGAAAGTACATCGCCGACATTGAGTCTGCGGTAGCAGGGCATTGATGCGTTCGACCCAATCGTCTGGTTGAGCTGATTCGCGAACGGGCAGCAACATGCTCAGCGCGAAGAGCGCAGCGAGAACCACAGTGAAGACGATGGCCGCGAGCATGCTAATCGCGCACCAGTCCTGTAAGACCCATGAGTGCGAGCGCCATCAACCCTGCACTGACCAGCGCGAGTGGAACATCGCGGAAAATCACAGGCACATTCGCCTGCAACATGCGTCGATGCAGCAGTTGAAAGCTGGCGAGCAGCACGACGAATGCGAGCGACATTCCGAAGCCCATCCAAAGTGCATCGACAATGCTCCCGACTTCAGCAGCCAGTAGCGCTACACCAAACACAGCACAGTGAGTGCTCATCAACAGCGGAAACGCCGGTCGCACTGGAGTCCATCCCCAACTCGGCATGACCCGCGTGAGAATCTGTACGAATGTCATGATCACCAGAATCGTGGCGAGCGCGTGCAGATAACTCACATCGAAGTACTGGAGGAGAGCCCGCAGTTCGTAGCTTACGGGCGCAATGACGACCAACAACAATGCGGACGCCAGCGCCATGCCACTCATGCTGTGGAAGTCGTCCGCATCCTCAAAAATACGCGTGCCAAGCATCGCGGGTGCGTAGTAACACACCAGCACGGCACTGAGCAGGATGACGAGAAGCGAAGACATGATGAAGTCAGCTCACGAGTCAGCTCGTCACTCGACCGGAAGAATTCCCTATTTCACCTTCATACCTGGCACCGCACCCGAGTCCGGCGCCAAAAGAAAGATGTCCTTTCCGCCCGGGCCTGCCGCAAGCACCATCCCTTCGGACATTCCGAAGCGCATTTTGCGTGGCTTCAAGTTCGCAAGCACCAGCGTCAGTCGTCCGACAACTTGCTCCGGCGTGTAGGCGGAACGAATGCCAGCGAAGATCGTGCGCTGGGCATCACCGATGTCGACAGTGAGTTTCAGAAGCTTGTCCGCACCTTCGACGTTTTCCGCCGCGAGAATTTTCGCGATGCGGATGTCGATCCTGGCGAAGTCATCGACCGTGATTTCGGAAGCGGGGCTTGGTGTTTGAGCCTCAGGGCTTGCGCTGGCCGGCTTCGCTGCACCCGAAGATTTCACGGAGGCGACAGGTGCGGAAGCTCCAGTACCGTTGACCGAATCGAACAACGCATCAAGCTGCTTCGGATCGACGCGAGTGATCAGCGGTTTGAACGTGCCGAATTCGTGCCCGGAAGGTAGCAGCGCTTGCGGACCTGCGTCGAGAACATTCCAGCTCAGCTCACCACTGCGCAAGTACGCCTCTGCCTCACTGGCAAGCGTCGGCAGAATCGGCTTCAGAAACAGCGTGAGCGCTTTGAACGTCGCCATGGACGTTGCACAGATCTCGGCGAGCCTGTTGCGATTCTCCGGATTCGTTGCCGCATCCTTCGAAAGAATCCAGGGCTTGTACTGATCGATTTCTGCATTCATGACGTCCGCGACGTCCATTGCCAGGCGAATGGCGCGACCGAACTCGCGTTCATCGAACGCGGTACGAATAGCAGCCGCTTGCTCCAGCGCAGCCTTCATACCTGCGGAGTGTGCAGGCAACGCAGGCATTCTGTTCTCGAAAAACTTCGCCACGAATGGCGCCATGCGGCTCGCAATGTTGACGTACTTGCCGACCAGATCGCTGTTCACGCGCGCGGTGAAGTCTTCAGGATTGAAATCGATATCTTCGACGTTCGAATTCAGCTTCGCTGCGATGTAGTAACGCAGCCATTCCGGATTCATGCCAACGTCGAGATAGCGCAGTGGACTGATGCCCGTGCCGCGCGACTTCGACATCTTTGCGCCAGATACGGTGATGAAGCCATGCACGTAAACGTGATCGGGTACTTTGCGACCCGCAAACTTCAGCATGGCGGGCCAGAACAACGTGTGGAAGTAGATGATGTCCTTGCCGATGAAGTGAATCTGTTCCACGTCTTTTCCGGCGAGGAACTCATCGAAGGTGCGTGATTCGCCATTCTTCGCGGCCTTGCCAGTTTCGAAATAATTCTTGAGCGAAGCGAGATAGCCGATCGGCGCATCCAGCCACACATAGAAAAATTTACCGGGTGCATCGGGGATCGAGATGCCGAAGTAGGGAGCGTCGCGCGAGATGTCCCAATCGCCCAACGGCCGATCGCCTTTGCCGGTGAGCCACTCACTTGCCTTGTTCGCGACCGCAGGTTGCAAACGTCCGGGTGCACCGACCCACTCGGTCATGAATTTCACGCACTGCGGATCGGACAGTTTGAAAAAGAAATGATCCGATGACTTGCGTACGGGCGCGGCGCCAGAGAGCGTGGAGTAAGGATTGATCAGATCGGTGGGCGCATAGACTGAGCTGCATACCTCGCACGAGTCGCCGTATTGGTCTTTCGAATGGCAGACCGGGCACTCGCCTTTGATGTAGCGGTCGGCGAGGAACATGCCTTTGACCGGATCGAAGAACTGCTCCACCGGTTTCACGTAAATCAGATCTGCCGCTTTAAGGGCACGATAGATTTCCTGCGACAGCTCCGTGTTTTCTGGCGAATGCGTGGAGTGCCAGTTGTCGAACGAGATATGAAAGCCCTGAAGATACCTGGGCCGATCCGCCACGATGCGCGCGACCAGTTGTTCCGGCGTAATGCCTTCGCCTTCGGCTTTGAGCATGATCGGCGCGCCGTGAGCATCGTCCGCGCCGATGAAATGCACCTTGTTGCCGAGCATCCGCTGGAATCGCACCCAGATGTCGGCCTGGATGTACTCCATGATGTGACCGATATGAAACGGTCCATTGGCGTACGGAAGAGCAGTGGTGACGAACAGATTGCGGGACATGGCGACTCGAGGCGGAAAACGAGCGCGGGATTATGCCATGCGATGCCTGCTGTCCTGCCTGTCGAGTCGCGACGCGAGCGGTCGTCTCAAGCAGCTGCCCGCCGAATGCGGTGGGTTTGAGGCTTAACCGACTTCCTTGAGGTGCTCGAATTTGGCCTTGTTGATGGCTTTCTTGTAGGCCTCGCGGCCCACGATCATGGCCTTGTCCAGCAGTTCCTGGATGGCCGAGTCCATCGTCTTCATGCCATGCGCCGCGCCGCTCTGCATCGTGTTTTCGAGCTGATCCAGCTTGCCCTGGCGGATCAGGTTCGCGACTGCCGGCGTATTGACGAGAATCTCCAGCGCAGCAACTCGGCCAGGTTTGCCCGCGCGCGGAATCAACTGCTGCGAAACCACACCGCGTAGTGACGTCGAGAGCATGGCGCGCACGTGCGACTGTTTATCGGCCGGGAACGCATTCACCATGCGATCCACAGTGGGAGCGGCGCCATTCGTGTGCAAAGTGCCCATGACCAGAATGCCCATCTCGGCGGCGGTCACCGCGATGCTCATGGTTTCGTAGTCGCGTAACTCGCCGACCAGGATGATGTCGGGATCTTCACGCAGAGCCGAATGCAGGGCGCTTGCGAACGAAGGGCTGTGATTGCCGATCTCGCGCTGACTGATCAGACAGTTTTTTCGGGACTGCACGAACTCGATCGGATCCTCGATCGTGAGGATGTGGCCTTTCATGCGCGCATTCATGTCATCGATCATCGCGGCGAGCGTCGTCGATTTTCCCGAGCCCGTCTTGCCGGTCACCAGAATGAGGCCGCTGTTCACCTTGCACAGATTGCGCACGGCGTCCGGCATGTTGAGCTGATCGAGTGTCAGCGCCTTCGATGGAATCGCTCGGCACACGCAGCCAAGGCCATACAGATGACGCATCACATTCACGCGGAAACGTGACACGCCCGGAATGATGTAGGCGAAGTCAGCGCCGTGCTTTTCCTCGAGCCGCATCAGTGCAGCGCGGGGCATGATTTCCATCAGCACTTCGTTCACGAACTCCGGTTTGAGCGGCTCCGGTCGCAGTGCATGCAGCTCTCCGAAGAGACGGATGCGCGGTGGATCGCCCGCGATGAAGTGCAGATCTGAACCATTGCGGCTCAGCACTTCCTTGAGGAATTCGTCGATCTTTCGCGGAACGTACGCCGCGTTCGACGCAGTATTGGTTCCAGTCTGGCTGACGTCGGTGCTCATAGGGTCACAGAGTGGGAACTGCCCGCTTCAACCTGGCGCCAGGTCGAGTTTCGGAAGGACGCTGGTGTCGGTGACGTAGCGCGAAAAGAGCTTCTTGTCGCTCGCATAAACGTAGGCGTCATCCGCGTCGATCTCTTTTGCGTGCACTGCCGACAGCAATGCCTGATCCAGCATCTGCATTCCAAGCTCTTTGCCGGTCTGCAGCTGTGAAGGAATCTGATGTGTCTGGTCGGTCATGATGAGCTTACCGATCGCGCGCGTGACGATCATGATTTCGCAGATCGCTTTGCGACCGCGCTGATCCGGTGTCTTCACGAGCACCTGAGTGACAACGGCGATCAGGCTTTGCGACAAGAAATTCTTGGTCTGCTCACGCTCATCCGCAGGCAGCGCGTCGACCACGCGATCGATGGTTTTGACGGCGCCGGTCGTGTGCAACGTGCCCAATACGAGGTGCCCGGTTTCAGCGGCCGTCATGGCCCAGCGAATGGTCTCGGCATCGCGCAACTCGCCGACGAGGATCACGTCAGGATCTTCTCGCATCGCCGCGCGGACGCCTTCTGAGAAAGAGGGTAGATGGGTATTCAACTCGCGCTGAATCACCTGGCTCTGTTTGCTCTTGTGAACGAACTCGATCGGATCTTCGAGGCTGATGATGTTCAGCCGGCGGGTCGAGTTGAGATGATCGATCATCGCCGCAAGCGTCGTTGACTTGCCGGTGCCGGTGGAGCCGGTCACCAGGATCATGCCTTGATGGTTGTCGCACAGCTTCTTGATGATGGGCGGCAGTGCTAGGCGATCGAGTGTCGGTGCCTCGGTCGGAATCGCTCGAAATGTGGCGCCCACACCCGTTTCCTTGCGAAACACGTTCACACGGAAGCGGCCACCGGTGGCAGACACATACGAGAAGTCGACGTCGTGGCCGCGGCGCAGCGCTTCCAGGTTCGTCTTGCTCATGATTTCCGAGACGTAGCCCTCGAGCTCCGACTGGCTGAGATCGCGAAACTTGATCGGCAGCAGATCGCCATACATGCGCAACATCGGCGGCAGGCCGACCGCAAAATGGATGTCCGAACAGCCTTGATCGGTGCCGAGCTTTAAGAAGGCGTCAATGCGGGCCATGGGGGGACGTTGTTAGGTCTGCTGCGTTGAGAAGATGCGGTGGTCGTTACGCCAAAAATTCCATGCAGGCGGCTGGTTACGGCGGGTTTCGCAGGGCCAGTCTAGAGGCTATGGCACGCAGGGTGCCACTTTTCGGGCGCTCAAAAAGCGGCATGGATCACACTCGGCCGGGCCGGTGCGATAGATGGAGCAGACGTTCCGATGAGCGGACGGGCCCGAACAAGTCGCTGACCTGTTCGAGCGATCAGAGGGCCTTTTCCAGTGCAGCTCGCATCTCGTCCATGGTCTGGAAGCGCTTGAGCTTATCGACTGACATTGCTTTCGCGACGATCTCAGAGAGCGCAGGAGGCAATGCAGGGTTTACCTCAATAGGCGCCTTGGCTTTTCCCTGAACGTGCTGGTACATGACGGACATGTGATCGCCGCGGCTATACGGCGGCTGGCCGGTAATCATTTCGTACATGATCACGCCGAGGCTGTAGATGTCGGCCCGCTCATCCACCTTCTTGCCCAGGATCTGTTCGGGCGCCATGTATTTCGGCGAACCGATGACGTAGCCCGTTTTGGTGAGTTGCGTATCGCCTTCCTTATGCGCGGCGGCAACACCAAAGTCCACGATCTTGAGCAGACCCTCGTTGTTGATGAGCACGTTTGCCGGCTTGAGGTCGCGATGCACGATGCCTGCCTGGTGAGCGACCGCCATGCCCGTCGCAATGTCACTGCCATATTGAATAGCGCGGGCGAGTGTCAGAGGCTTT
>JBJMWN010000312.1:0-27796 GCA_045810085.1 Povalibacter sp.
GAAAGGCACGATGATCGATCGGTGCTCCACATGCGCCGTAGGGATGGAAGAAGGATGACTGATCGCCCGCGAGATCGATGAAGTTCTGGCCGAGGGAAAAAGCACCTCTGACTGCACGGAGCAATCTCGACTCATCGATGCGCAGACGATGGTGCAGCGCTTCGAGGGTCGTTGAACATGCGCAGACGTCACTGGCACGCAGCAGCGTTGGGAGTTCAAGCACATGCAGTTGAACGCCGAGCGGCGTGAGCGCCGATTGCAGGACGCATGCCGAAAGCCAGAGCGATACATCACGTCCGACAATCACAATGCGCGTGGGTGCCGGGTTCATCACATTGCCACCTTCTCCGCCGTACGCTGCGGGTCGGCACAGTATCGATCGATGAAGTCACTGTGTGATGACATCGCGCCGACATTGCTCGCTATGCGTTGCTGCAATTCGCGCAGCCTGTCTTCGAGATCCTGCAGCCCGCAAGAATCAGCGAGTCGATCATGGTGGCTCGGCATCACTCCCTGACCAATGAGGACTGAAAGCCAACTGTCGCGAGAGAACAGGCCGTCCTTGTAATACGGCACATGCGCTCGCGATCGGAACAACGCAATTTTGTGCGCGAGACTCTCTGGAATCGACATGTGCCGCACGTGATCCCAAAGCGGCTCACCTTCGCGCTGGTTCGCGTGATAGTGCAGGATCAGAAAATCACGTATCCGTTCGTACTGGATGTCGCTCAGCCGATTGAACTCACTGGCCAGGCGTGGATCCATTCCGGATTCCTGCGTCGGCATGAGCCTGAGCAGATCGATCACGGCGGCTTGAATCAGGAAAATGCTGGTCGATTCGAGAGGCTCGAGGAAACCGCTCGCAAGTCCTAACGCCACGCAATTGCGCACCCATGTTTTGACGCGTCGTCCGGCGTTGAAGCGAAGGAGTTTAGGTTCGGCACGCGCAGTTCCGTCCAATCCGTTCAACAATGTATTGCGCGCCTGTTCCTCTGAGGCGTAGTGACTGCAGAACACATAGCCGTTGCCGGTTCGATGTTGCAGCGGGATTCTCCATGTCCAACCAGCCGCTTGCGCAGTGGATCGGGTATAGGGCGTGAACTCTCCCGCACGATCGCAAGGCACTGCGAGTGCGCGATCACACGGCAGCCAGTGACTCCAGCTCTCCCACGGAGTCTGAAGCTTCGTGCCGAGAAGCAGCGAGCGAAAACCCGAACAGTCGATGAAGAAATCGCCAGTGATACGCAATCCGGATCGGAGTGTGATCGCGTCGAGGTCGCCCGATTCCGCGCGTTGCGAGATGTGTTCCACTTGCCCTTCGATGCGCTGCACGCCACGCTCGGTCGCCCAGCGACGCAAGAAATCTGCATAGAGTCCGGCGTCGAAGTGATAGGCATACGCATAGGTTGAACGGATGGACTTCCTGTCGAGATTCGGGAATTCGAATGCGTTGGCTCGACATGCAGCGATGGCATAGGAGTACTCCTGGAATGGCGCAACAACACGCCCCGCCTGCTTCGCTCTGAGCCAATGATGCTGAAAGTCGACGCCGCCCCACGGCTCGCCGAACACACCGAAAGGATGGATGTAGCGATCACCCGCGCTGCCCCAGTTCCGAAATTCGATCCCGAGTTTGAACGTGGCCTGCGTATGGCGCATGAACCGCGCCTCATCGATTCCTAACAGATCGTTGAACGTCTTGATGTGAGGAAGTGTGGCCTCACCGACACCGACGGTGCCGATCTCATCTGATTCGATCAGCGTAATTTGATAGCGCGCAGGCGGCAGCACCCGCGCCATGGCCGCTGCGCACATCCAACCCGCGGTTCCACCACCAACGATGACTACTTTGAATCCGGACTGCATAGGGCCGTAATCCCGTCATGTCGAGCGTGGTGGGACGTCAACTCGCGCCGCGAGTGCTTTTCCAGAACGCCGTGAATACATCCCTGTAGGCTCGCACAAAAACATCCATGTTTTTGAGCGTCTGGAAAAGCACTCCCGACGCAAGTCGACGTTTGAGCTCGGCGCAATCGAGCAGTTCACTCGCGGCGCGAGTCGGCACAACCACAACTTGATTGGGAAATCGTGGGCTCGACCCCGGCGCGACAAGGGGGGAATGAATGCGCCGAGGCCGAACCCACACAGTGGATCAGTACTTGAATCGCACACCGAGCTGGAAGCGGCGGTCGCTCTGAATCCACGCGGAGTCACGCTTGACCACTTTCGCTCCGGGCGTCGCTGTCGAGTCGCCGAACAGCTGCTGCTGATTGACTGTCGTCGTATTCAGCAGATTCGATGCTTCCAGCGAGACTTCGACGTTATCGGTCACACTCATGCGCACTGATCCGTCGAGATACCCGCTGGCCTTCTGCCACATCGGCAAGCCGATACAGCAGTCGAGATTGTTGGTCAGGAACTCGGAGCGCCAGCTATAAGCGAGTCGCGCGCCGAACCGGCCGTACTCATAGAGCCCGACTACGTTGAATGCGTCGTCGGAAATGCCTGCGAGTCGATGTGAGTCGAGCACCGCACCGTTCACCTGCAAGCCGCCGCCGAACGCAATCGTGCCGCCGGCCGCGTAACCCGGCTGCACTGCCAGGTTTGAGTTGTTGATTCCCGACTGGGACACGTGGGTGTAGTTGAGTTGCGTACCCAAACCGCTCCACGCACCAGGCAGTGAATCGAAGAACGTCTGGAATGCGACTTCCACACCTTTCAGTTTGCCGCCGCCTTCACCGTTGCGAGGACCACGGACCGTCACCACCTGCGTGGTGCCATTGTTTTCGAACTCGCGATCGAACTCGCCGTAAGCAATGCTGCCGTTCAATTCCTTGTAGAACAGTCCGAAGGTGAATGAGCTGCTCTTGCCGAAGTAGTTCTCATACGACAGATCGAAGTTGTCGGAAGTGACTGGCTTCAGAGCGCCATAACCTGAGTCTGCGTTGAAGACGAAGTTGTAGCCGCGCACGTTCGCCGGCGTGTGAGCTGCGGTAGGCGAGCTGTAGATCACGTAGGGCGAGTCCGGCGAGTTGTTGAGCGCTGGCGCCTGAATGCCCACGAAGTTTCTCAACAAGCCGAAGTCAGGACGCGCCATCGCTCGCGAGGCACCGAAGCGCACGAACTGATGATCATCCAGTCCGAAGCGCACGTTGAAGCTGGGCAGAACGTTGTCGTAAGTGGTGCTCAGATCATTATCTGCACCGCCGCCATTGCTGAACGCCAGCAGATCAGGTGTGAGCCAGCACGAGATATTCGTGACTGCATTTCCGACCAACGCGGCACCACACGGTGTAGCTGCAACGTTGCTGTACCAAGTGGGCACCGGGAAGGCGACGCCGCCATTACTGCTGACATCGGTCTGCACATAGCGAACACCAATGTTGCCGCGAACGTTGATGCCACCGAAGATCGTGGTGTTCTCGCCACCGAACTTCAGCATCGCGTAGGCGCTCTTGCTCTTCTCCTGTACGTCGAGCATTTCTGGATCGGTGAAGCAGCCTTCGGTGTTGTTCGTGCGATCGCACAGCGGCGTCCAGGACATCGGAGAGTTCGTGGTTGCACCACTCAATGCCTGAATCTGCGCATCCCGATCGGCGAGCGTCGCACGATTCAGATATACGAGATCGCCATTGGGAAATACGCTGCCGTCATAAAAGCTGCCCAGACTCGTCGATTCCCAGATTCCCGCTCCATAGCCGTTGAACACACGTCCTGGACCACCGCACTCGTTCGGATACGGTGCTGGCGATGTGTTGTCGACATTGAATCCGGGACCATTGCAATTCCAGGGCGCAGCAACTGGCGACCAGTTGTACGCGGAGTAACGCACTGTCTGTTCGCGATCGGCATAGCGCACGCCGACCTTCAAGGAGTCGAGCCAGCCGGAATCTGCGATGTCGTACTCGACGTCCGCTCGCGCTGCGGTCTCGGTCGCATCGTTGTCTTCGTAGTGATCCTGAATGAACGGAATGAAGTAGTTGTGCGGATTCGCCAGGAAGCCATCCGCGTAGTTCACGTTCGAACCCGGGAGCAGCTTGATTTGCGGTGTGCCGTCGCCCGTCGTCGCGCTGTACTGCGCGTCCGCCATGCTGCGGCTCGAGACGAGAATGTCGTAGTTGTTGGTGTCCGCTTCCACACGCTGCACATCGAAGCTCGCACGCGTCTTGTCGTTGATGTCCCAGCGCAGATTTGCAGAGAAATCGCTGGTGCCTTCGGTGTGTCCGAAATTGCGTGCTTCATTGCCGACGTAGATTCCTTCACGATCGGTCGAGCAGCCGCCTGCTCCGCAATAGTTGACGAATGGCAGGCCCGGAACCGCGGATCCACGGTTGTAGACCTCGGTAGCGTTGCCACCCCAATCCCCGACAGGTTGCGTCAACACGCCCGAGGTGAGCATTCCATCCGCCCCAAAGGTGAAAGGTGCTGTTCCGGTGGCCGGCGCGATGAACGCCGAAGTCTGTGGCGAATACGCGGGCGCTGCCCACAAGCCGAAGAACGAAATATTCGAGCTGCGCTCGAGCCATGGGTTGTCGTACTTGGAGTTGAGGTACTGCACGGTCGCGAGCACCGTGCCGTCGTTGTTTTCGAACTGGAACGCGGCCGAGGCACCGTGACGCTCGCGGTCGTACAGCACCTGCGAGTAGTTCACCTGATCGGGAATGTATTGCCAGTCCGTTCCGCCGTAAGGCGTCGAGGTGCAAGGGATCGTGCCGTCCGCTTCGATGCGCACCGATCCATCGGGGTTGGTGTTGCCGCCATTACAGAACGCGCCGATGCGCTGCATGACGACACTCTCGGTCTGCGTCTTGATGTGCGAATACGCGTAGTTCACGAGCAAGCCGATGCGGCCAGCGCTCACATTCCACACATTGCTGTAGACACCAGAGGCTTCATAGGTCGTGTCGTCGCTGCGATCGCCGTAGTTGGCGCGACCCGTGAGCGAGATCACCTGCTTGTCCGAATCGAACGGCAGCCGAGTGCGCAGGTTGACCGTACCTGCAATCCCGCCTTCGATCATGTCGGCCGTCTGATTCTTGTACGCATCGATCCCCTGCATGAGCTCGGGAGAGATGTCGTTGAAGTTCAAGCCGCGGTAGCCATCGGCCGAAAAGCTGTCGCGACCATTGAACTCGGTGCGAACGAATGTGAGGCCGCGGATCAATGCACTGGATGGCTCGGCCGAGAAGTGCGTGCTGTCATCGCTCGATTGCAAACGTGACACCGTAATACCGGGCACACGCTGCAAAGCTTCTGCCACCGACTTGTCCGGGAATGCTCCGATGTCAGTCGCAGTGATCGAATCGACGAACGTGTCGGCGTCCTTCTTGATCTCCTGTGAGGTCTCCATCGACTGGCGCTGGCCGATGACGAGTACCTCTTCCACCGCTTCGGCGCCCGCGACCTGCACGTAGCCCGACGTCATCGCTGCTGCCGCAAGCGTGATTGTCGTAGTGCGACGAATTGCGGCTCTCAGAAGTTGATTACTGCGTACTGACTCGATCCCCGTACGACGTGTCTGCCTCATGGGCACTCCCCTCTTCATGTTTAGTGGTTTCCGGTCCGCGCATTGACATCACAACGCACGCCCTTCCGTTCACTAAGACGAATCAGGTTTGTGTTTTCCTCAGCTGTGAAGCGCACACACTATTCAGCGATGCAACGAGGAAGAGACACTTCTTTCGGGCATTCATGCATGACGTATGAGGTCTGAAAAAACCTCAGCAGACGGCAACACGCAAAGTGGCGAGCAGTATGTGACCGCTAACGACACGCGTGCTCGCGCCATGACGAATGGCGATCTGCATTTCCTCAGCGACTTGCGGAAATCCGCATGCAAAAGGATCAGATGAAATTGACGTAGTTGATCGGCGCGTGATCCGCCAGCATGTCGACAGGTGTCGTCAGCCTGTTCCAGAGAAAGGCAGGATTCAGACGGAGCTCGAATGGCAGCGTATTGCCGATGCGATGCTCTTCGCCCACATGGGCAAATCCCAGGAGTTCCGGCGGGCACGTTGTCACAACATCTGCGCCATGCACGACTCTGTAGATCGCCACATTGCCAAGCCTGGCCTTCAATGCCGCGTCTCCCACACGAGGCGATCCGAACGCATAAACCGCGCGCGGTTGTCGTCGAACCGCAGCCAGTGTGGCCAATGCGGCACCGAGGCTGTGACCTGCAAAGAACAATGGGCAATCGATCGTTCTCAGGGCGAATTCGATTTGGGACCAAACACTGTTCAGTGCGCGCTTGAAGCCGCGATGCACTCGAGTCGATTGGTCGAACGCCGGCACCAGAAGCGTGTCTGCATCATGAATGTAGTCCTGCAATTCCTGCTCGGTCCCACGGAAGACCAGAACTGCGAATGGCTCGTTTAGTCGTGCGCGGACGAGCAACGCGCCCGTTCCGGTGGCATCGGATCGAAAGAACTGGAGTTCCTCGAAACCTGCGGAGGCCAACAGTTCGCTGCGAAGCGGCTGGAGCGGAGTCGCCGTTTCAGTGGGACCGAGCCGATACACGATTCGACTGAGTTCTGCGAGCCACCACGCATTGGCCGCGGAGAAGGTCGTGGCACCCGGATCAAACACCGGGAGAGGATCTCGAGCGAAGAAGCGCGAGGCGTCGCCCGGGCGTAGCAAGTCGTCCCAACTGATGCGTCGATTTTCGTCCGTGATCATCGATGACTCCGATTCGACACTGAAAGTTGTGTCAGCGTGTGTTGATCGCAGCATCCAGCGCCTCAGCCAATCCCCCATCATCGACATGACCGACGGTGATTCTGGCGGCGCTGAGGACGCTGTCGGACGCATTCTCCATTGCGACCGGATGACCGACGATTCGCATCGCTGAGAGATCATTTTCGGCATCGCCGACGTACATGACATCGCTCAGATCGAATCCATATTCCTGTGCGATCGCTCGCAAGGCGCTGCCTTTGCTCACTCCGGCGCGAGTGATACCCACGAAGGTCGTCTCGGGCATGAGCGGCGAACTCGATAGAGCGATCTCAAGTGCGGGGCGCGGCGTCTGTGCCCACTGCTGCGCCTCGACATGCGGCAGCAACCATTGCGCACGCACCACCGGACCGTTCAGGGAATCGAAGCTGTGCATTTCGAAGGGAACACCGAGGAGCTTTGCGTGATCGTGTGCCCATGCCGAATCGCTCTCGCTGACATAAGCGTCGTCGCTATAGAGCTCTAGCAGTCGACCAGTGCGGCGGGAGTCCTCGACGAATGACCGAGCGACCTCGCTCGGTAACGTCACCGAACGCGTTTGTCGACGCTCCAGATCGAGCACACTCGCGCCATTCTGAAAGATGTGCCAGCCGTCGCGATCGAGTCGGCGCGCGTAGTCGAGCGCGAGGCCGAATGCGGGACGGCCTGAGCACAACGCGAGACGAATTCCTGTCTGGCGAGCACGTTCGGCCGCAGTCCATATGTCCGGATGCACTCGGCCTTGCGATCCCACCAACGTGCCATCCACATCGATACCGACGAGTCGAATCAAGCAATTTCTCCTGCGGGTTTGCAGGGATTATGGCAGGCGGGACCGACGATTGAATTGTGCTGAGGATATCGTCTAACGAATATGCCAACTTTGCGAGATACCAGAATCGCTGACATCCATTCCCGCAGCGATGAATCGAGCCCATTCGTTAAGAGACACTCACGTGTCTCTTACTTAACGTTTCCCGGGATGCAAGTTCGGCTTGCCTTCGCCTTCTGCGCACTTCTTCTCGCATTCGCGGCACATCCTGTCAACGCAGAGACTCTTGATATCGCGCAGTACCGCGGCAAAGTGGTGCTCGTGGATTTCTGGGCTTCATGGTGCGAGCCATGCCGCCATTCCTTTCCCTGGCTCAACGGCATACAGAAGAAGTATGCGGACCGCGGACTTGTAATCATCGGCGTGAATGTCGACCGAGAGCGCGCGGCAGCGGATCGCTTTCTGAAAGACGTACCGGCGCAGTTCAAACTGATCTTCGATCCTTCCGGGCAACTCGCGACTCAATACGACGTCCCCGGGATGCCGAGCTCGTACGTGTTCGGTCCCGACGGCACGCTGATTTCCAAACACATTGGTTTCCGCGAGGGCGCAAAAGACGAGCGCGAAGCCGAACTCCAACTGCTGCTACAGAAATCTTCTTCGCCCCCTCATTCGGATCACTAGGCACTCAATGATGAAACAAATTCTTCTGCTACTGGCGAGCGTAGCGATCGCAGGCTGTGCCCACGTCGGTGTGCAACCCTGGGAGCGAGATGTGCTTGCACGACCTGAAATGTCGCTCGATGCCAATCCGCTGGATGCCGCCATCGACGATCACATCTACTTCAGCAAAGAAGCATCCAGCGGCGGCCGAGGATTTGGCGGCGGCGGCTGCGGCTGCAATTGACAGACCCTCATGAACAAGCAGGACGATTTGAATTCACTCCTGGCAGCAGCAACGTGCGCTCTGCTGGGATCGACGATCGCGAACACAGCTGCCGCGGCCGAAGAAAGCTCCTCTTCCTGGTCATTGGATTCTTCGCTGCTCTACTACGGCGAGAGCGATAACCGCGTTCAGGATGTGAGCGCAGCGATCGCGGCGAAACGCGATTTTGGCGATGAGCGCTTGCTGGGGCTTTCGTTGACCGCGGACACACTGACAGGTGCCTCTGCCAGCGGCGCTATCGCGCTCGACGGTCCGCAAACTTTCACGAGCCCTTCCGGTCGAGCGGTTTACAGCACGCCTGCCGGCGAGGTACCGCTCGATGATACGTTCAAGGACACGCGTTTCGCGCTGAACGCCAACTGGTCTCAGCCTCTCGCACGGTTGTACAACGTCTCTGCCGGATTCGGCTTCTCAACCGAGTACGACTATCAGCACATCGGCGCCAACCTCGGCCTGTCGCGCGACTTCAACAAGCGCAACACCACCGTAAGCACGGGCTTCGCGTGGTCTGAAGACACCATCGATCCGGTGGGCGGGGCGCCGATTCCGCTGTCGCAGATGCTCGATGTCGGCGACAACAGCAACAAGCTGGGCAGCGACACCAAGTCGGTACTCGACTTCCTGCTTGGGCTCACCCAAGTCATCGACCGCGACACGGTTCTGCGAGTGAACTACTCCTACAGCCACTCGAGCGGCTACCTGAACGATCCGTACAAAATCTTGAGCGTCGTTGACCCCTCTACAGGTGATACCATCGCGCGCATTCCCGCATCAGGATTGGATGGACCCACTGGGATCTACCTGTTCGAGAATCGTCCCGACACGCGGGTCAAGCAGAGCATCTATGGTGAGTTGAAGCATGCCTTCGGCGCACACGTTCTCAACGTCTCCTATCGATTCATGACCGACGACTGGGGAATCGACTCCAACACTGCCGAAGTGCGCCTGCGGTGGCCTCTCGGCGATGCGAGCTACATCGAACCTCAGCTGCGCTACTACATGCAGTCTGAGGCGGATTTCTATCGAGCGAGTCTCGTGAACGGTGAGCCGCTGCCGCAGTACGCATCAGCCGACTTTCGTCTTGGCCAGTTCAATGCGGTCACGTTAGGCGTGAAGTTCGGACGTCGCACCGCGTCAGGTAACGAGTGGAACACTCGGCTCGAGTTCTATCAGCAAAGCGGCAATGTTCCTTCTGAGCAGATCATCGGGAACCAAGCGGCTCGTGAGCAGTTTCCTGATCTAAGGGCCGTCATTCTCCAGTTTGGCTACTCCTTCAAGCTTTGATCTCATGACTGCATCGTCCTTGCGCCATAGCTGGCCCGCCGCGTTCTCGCTCATGCGATGCGAGGGCTATTGGATGACGCGCTTCGTAGCCATGGCTTGCCCATGTGAAGTGCTGATCGAGGACACCGAAGAACCATTAGCTCGCCGCATCGCCTCGGCTGTCGCCGACAGTGCCTGGCGTATCGAGCGCAAGTTCAGCCGCTATCGCAACGACAGCACCGTGCAGGCGATCAATCGTTCGAATGGCCAACTTGTCGAGGTCGATGAAGAAACGGCGAAGCTGCTCGACTTCGCATCGGCTCTCACGCACTTGTCTAAGGGACGTTTCGACATCACATCCGGCGTGCTGAGACGCGCGTGGACATTCGATGGTGGCACTCGCATCCCCACCCAGGAAGCCATCGATGCCCTGCTACCGCTGATCGGTTGGCACAGAGTTGAATGGGAGCGCCCACATCTGCGTCTGCCCGAAGGCATGGAGATCGACTTCGGCGGCATCGGCAAGGAATACGCCGTTGATGCGGCAGTGGAGCTTGCGGCATCCATCGCACCAGAAGTCAGCTGTTTGGTGAACTTGGGCGGCGATGTCGCCGCCAATCGCGAGCGGCGCGATGGCAAGGCCTGGCGCGTCGGTGTCGAGACAGTTAAACGCATAGGCTCGGCAGCCGGCATCATCGAGCTGCATCGCGGAGGGTTGGCGACGAGCGGCGACACGCGCCGGTTCGTGGTCCATCATGGCAATCGTTGCAGCCATATTCTGGATGCCCGAACCGGTTGGCCAGTGCGTGATGCCCCACATTCGGTGACCGTCGCCGCCAACACTTGCACGCAAGCGGGCGCGCTCACGACGCTCGCGATGCTTGAAGGCGCGAACGCGAGTCAGTTCCTGGCGGCCAGTGGCGTCAAGTACTGGCTCCAGTGAGACCACCGCAACCCAGCGTTCAAAGCACCGCGTGATTGCCTGTCGCCGTCGCTTGATCAAGCAACGATCGCCGCGCGCGCCACTCCTGACGCTGCTCCGTCTTGATCGACGCAGCAATGTCTCCCATCAGTTCCGAAACCACGTCGATGACGTCATCGACCGCGATCACGCCGGTGAGACCCCCTCGACTATCCACGACAGGCACGCGCCGGATTCCGGCGATGCGCATGCCTTGCATCAGTTCGCCGAGATCGTCACTTTCGCGCGCGATCATTGGTTGCCGAGTCATGATGTCACGCACCGTGACTGCGTGAGGATCGACGTCGAGAGCTGTAACCTCGAGCACGATATCGCGGTCAGTGAGCACACCGATCGGTCGACGCAGGTGATCAGACTCATCGAAGACCACCAGAAATCCAACGTGCCGATCACGCATCAGCTGCGCTGCTTCGGCGATGTCGGATCGGCCGCCAATGGCGACGACGGCACGCTTGCAATACTGATCGATTCGCATAGTTGCACTCCTTCGCTCGGGTGGCATGGATCTCCTCAGATGACAGTTTTTACATCTGTCACCGGGTTCCGCCATTCGCATACGCCGAGAGTGCTTCGACTGACACAAACTCGGGGTTTTTCCTATATAGGCGGCGGACGAAACCCGCGATGCTTCGGCGTGCCGTTGCGGGTGACGGACATCGCCCACAGAATGTTCAGGGTTCAATAACAAGGGCGGGAAGCGCGTGCGACCAGCCGAAGGCTGAATTGTGCGAGCTGAGGAGAATAGTGAATGAGCGCTATGGCGGCATTGGAACGCGAACCCACGCCTAGAATATTGATCGTCGAAGACGAACGAATCGTCGCCATGGACCTGGCTGGCACATTGGCTGAACTTGGGTACGCAGTGGCAGGTATGGCAGCTCGAGGCGAAGACGCCATCGAACAGGCCAAACGTCTCAATCCAAACCTGATTTTAATGGACGTGCGCCTCGCCGGAAAAATGGATGGCATTCAAGCTGCTCAATCCATTCGCGAGCAGCGCGACGTTCCAGTCGTTTACCTGACTGCTCATTCGGATAATGAAACGCTGCAACGCGCGGCAAACACTGCCGCATCCGGCTATCTGGTCAAGCCGTTCAAATCGCCTGAGCTCCGCTGTGTCATAGAGATTGCTCTGCACAAGCACGCAGCAGACGTTCGCATGCGTGAAAACGAGCAATGGCTCTCGACCACTTTGCAATCGATTGCCGAAGCCGTCATCGCGACCGACGAGACTGGACGTGTGAGGCTTTTCAATCGCATTGCTGAGCAACTCACGGGCTGGCCCCGCGACGAGGCGACGCGGCATACGGTCAATGAAATTCTGGCGCTGATCAATGAAGACACGGGCACGCCAACAGAGAACCTTGTCCACAAAGTCCTGACGATGAAAGCGCCCGTGGCTATGACGGAAGGCTCAGCATTGATCTCCCGCTCAGGTCGCAAGGTGGCCGTGGAAGAATCCGCCGCGCCCATCATGGATCCGTATGGCAATCTGCTTGGAGGCGTACTCGTGTTACGCGACGTCACCGAGCGTCGGCATCAACTGCAGCAGATCCAGAAGTTGAACGCGGAGCTGGAGCAACGAGTGCTCGAGCGCACAGCCGCGCTCGAACAAGCCAATCGCGAGCTCGAGGCGTTCAGTTACTCCGTGGCTCACGATTTGCGTGCGCCTTTGCGAGGCATCGACGGTTTCAGCCAGATGCTGATTGAGAAGTACGCACCACACCTCGATGCGGAAGGCGTTGGCTATCTAAATCGGGTGCGCAGCGCAGCCGCTCGCATGTCAGAGCTCATCGACGCACTGCTGTCGCTCGCTCGCGTGGGCCGCGCCGAAGTCCAGGCCACCGAAGTGGACATCACGCGACTGGCAGCGACGCTGACTCAGGATCTCGCCACCACCACTCCGCAGCGTCGAGTCAAAGTACGCATTCAGAGCGCTCTGAAAGCGTATGCCGATCCGCAACTGCTTCGCATCGCGTTGGGCAACCTGCTCGACAATGCCTGGAAATTCACCATGCGCGCGCGTGGCGCTGAGGTTGAAATCGGCCGATGCAAGGACACTTCACCCCCAACGTTCTTCGTCCGTGACAACGGTGCAGGATTCGATCCTGCTTATGCCGACAAATTATTTGGCGCATTCGAGCGCCTGCACACTGACAAGGAATTTCCCGGAACCGGCATCGGTCTTGCGATCGTGCATCGAATCATCATTCGTCACGGCGGTCGCATCTGGGCCGAGTCCGCGCCGGGCCAGGGAGCCACTTTCTTTTTCACGCTGCCTGTCGCGATGCATTGAAGCGCAGCATGGAAGTTCCCCAACTCGCGGCTGCAGAGACTATCGGTTCACTCTCGAACGAACTCTTTCGCCAGGCCCTCGAAGCCGCGCCGACCGGCATGCTCATGATCGATGCGAACGGCCGCATCGTGCTGATCAATGCCCAGATCGAGCGGCTCTTCGGTTATTCGAGAAGCGAGCTGGTGGGCAGCTTCGTGGAACGCTTGGTGCCAGCACAATCACGCGACGAGCACGTCGATTTTCGCGCGCAATTTTTTAGCGATCCCCAAACACGACCCGTGGGACACGGCCGCGAGCTATTTGGTTTGCGTCGGGATGGCGTTGAGGTGCCGATCGAAATCGGTCTGACACCCATCAACACTGCGGAAGGCGCTTTCGTGCTCGGATCAGTGGTGGATATCACCGAACGTCGTCGTTCGGTGGCGCAGTTGCAGGACCGCACCAACGATCTGACCAGTAGCTTGCGTGAGCGCGATCTGCTGCTGCAGGAAGTTCATCATCGCGTGAAGAACAACCTGCAGCTGATCTCGGCACTCATCAACATGCAGGCACGCCGACTCTCGGGTGAACCGCGCGCGGCGCTCGCGGAGTGCAAGCGGCGTGTTGAAGCCATCGGGCTCATCCATGAAAAACTCTATCAGGCTCGCAGCTACGCCCAGGTCCCCTTCTCCGATTATCTGCGCAGTCTCGCGTCCAATCTGCTGCAAACCTCCGAGGCTTCTGAAGCGCACATCGAATTGATCTGCCAGTGCGACACAGTGGTGCTGCCCGTGGACAAAGCGATCTCATGCGGCCTGTTATTGAATGAGCTGCTCACGAATGCTCTACAGCACTCCTCTGAGCTTGCGGATGGAACACTGCGGATCGAGTTGAAGGCCCTGGTGGGTTCGCGGGTTCAATTGACTGTGCATGAGCCCAGGCTGCCGAACGCTGATGCCCCGGCGAAGAATGCAGGTACGTTGGGACTGCAACTCGTCACGATGCTGACGGAGCAGTTGAGCGGCACTTTGGAATCGAATCCGGATCAGGGCCGAACGACAGTGACCTTTCCACTCGTCACTTGACCCTGTTGGGTCATCGATGCGTTCGTGTTCTCGAACGTTCTCGTTTTCGTCGTTAACTGTTCAAGCTGCTTCAGCCAAGGCGGCCGCACCACTCACGGTGCGGCCGCATTTTTCACATCAGATCCTTCACATCAGGGATTCGAAGGTGGGTTGGACGGAGTCGTTGAATCGGCCGGAGGCGGAGATTCAGACGGCGTCGGTGTCGATTCCGGTGTCGCAGGCGGCGCCGTATCGGACGGTGTCGTCGGACTTGCAGGGGCTGCCTGTTGATCGGCGGGTGCGCTCGCGTCGTCATGTTTCGAACAGCCGCCTGCACCCATCAACAAGGCCGCTGCAAACAATCCAATCAATGCTCGCATGGTCGTCTCCTCTTACATCGCAGTTCAAAGTTGACGCTGCTGGCAGCGTGCTCAGCCTCGAAATGCAGTGTGCTCTCAAGAGTTCCAACTGCGCGAAATGCAGGCAAAACTGCGGGAAATTGCCCGTGTAAATGTCAACGGGACGTCAATGCACGTCGGCGATTTCTGGCGGCGTTGTGGAGGAAAGATGAGGATGTGGCTGACAGATTCAGAGCGCGTGGATTCGATCCCAGAAGCGTTGCGCTTCAGCACGCCGTCCGCGTTGCACGAGATAGCCATAGCCAAGCTCACCCACTGCATCGATCAATTCGGGGTCGTGTTGGACAGCCGAAGCAAGATGATGAAGTCCACGTTCATCTGCAGACTCGAGCAGCAATCGACCGAGTAAAAATTGCGCCTTCGCCATCGTCGGCTCTCGCGCGACTAACACACGCAGTGAATCGAGTGCTTCGCGTTCACGTGCGATGTCGAGCAGCAGCGACGCTTTCTCCCATAGGGCTTCGGGTTTCAGATCCGCCTCTGCGACGACCTCGTATTGCGAGATCTTCCACCGAGCTTCGCGAATGGCATCATGCCGCTTGCGCCAGGCTGGCACGTATTCGGCGCGCCATTGCTCATCGAACTCCTTCACGATGTGCGCGGCGTTTTCGCCGAGCAGAGCCAGCGCTGAACTGTCAGCAACATTCGTCGGAAGCTCGGGCGTCACTTCGAGCGCCGCTAATCGCTCACCCAAAGCCGGGTGCGTATCGTGCTCCGCGCTGTATCGACGCATTCCTTCATGCAGCCAATCTGCACGCTGCCATTGCTTCTGCGCGAGCGTGATGGCGCGACTCATCACCGAGTAAGGCAGGTACTGAGGCTCGGGGAGTTTCTCCACCTGTTCGAATAACTTCGTCCAGAAAACTTCCGCCAGAAAGCGACCGATGAGATCAGTCTTGATGAGCGCACGACCAAAGAGACGAGCATGTGTGGCCCTGGACGCGGCGCGATCGGCAGCGAGCTCATGATAGCGAGCCATGACCAGACTGTAGGCCAGGAAGAACGAGGCATAACGTCCATAGGCGTACGCGAGTGCGCGATCGATGAGCGACTCGGGTTCCGCATATCTCTCTTCGATTGCCGACCAGGCTGTGCGCTGACGATAAATCCATGAGCTGAATCGATTGTGCATGCCGCCGAGATGCGCGATCTCATGCGCCAGCAGTGTCTTGATCTCCGCAATGCTCAGTGCATTCAGTAGAGGCAAACCGATCTGCAGGCGATGCGCGTACTGGCCGAACACACCGAACTGTGGAATCAGATGCAAGCTCAGCGCGAACTCACGATCGAGCGCGACACTGTCGATTCGCAAATGTTGTGCAACTCCCTTTGGAGTGGACGCGAGCTTCTGCACGACTTCGTCTATCGCAGCAAACAAGGCTGGCGCTTCATCAGACGTAAGTTCGCGTCCATCGGGTTCGGCCACTGGGATTAACAGTCCACGAACACTGAGCACGGTGACGCTGATCGAAACGCCGAGCGCAACGACATGCCAGAAGCCTGGCGTCGAACCATTCAGAAGTGTCCACACGATGGTTGCGATCGCGGCCACGACCGCGAGAATCGCGAGCGCAGGCAACACATAGCCCAGCGCCACCACCATCATCAGCTTCAGCACATACGCGCGAGGCCGGCGATCGGACTCCCGTTCCAAGCGTCCGACCAGTACGGCGAAATCCGTTGTGTCCATGACCCGGCTCAATCCAAAGGAGCCGGCAGGTTACGTTGCATGCGAACCCACGAAGTTTGAACTGGTTCTCAGTTTGAGGTTGAGGTCGGTCACACCTTGGGCTCGCACGGCCATTTGAGCGCAGGCACCAACGCCCAGCGGAATTGCTTGAAAGATGACCGCCCTGAGGGGTGATTTTTTTCCTTCAGCGACGCGCGGTTTCGGCTGCAACTGGCGAGAACGATACTGCCGAAAGATGGAGGGTTGAACGCCATCACTGCTGGCGCTTCGCGCGTGCCTTCTCGTCTGGACTATCAGCGCCAACTCGTGTGCGAGCCGAGGCTCTGGGTCTAATTCTTCTTGTCTATCGCGCATCGGCTCCGAGCATTTGCATCCCTTCTCCGGTCGCACTCGGCGATCAACCGATCGCTGCAGTTGCTCGCCGGTTGTCTTCCGCGACTCACCGGCATTAGCAATTCGCGGTGTAACCCTGCGGCCGTTTGCCGTGTCTTAACGTCAACAGTCGCAATAACGCGGCCATGAACGAAGACCAGGAGATCACCATGTTTACCGTCGCCCAGATCAGCAGCAAATCCCAGCGTGCAGTGTGCTTGTTCCTCTCGACACTGATCGTTGTCGCCAGCCTTTCCCTCGGCGCATACGGCGCCGCGCAAGCCGCTCACACTGGCTACTCAGTCACGATCACGCAGTTGCAGTGAACGCTTTGACCAACCTGCCGGCGCACTCGTACCCCATCGCGCCGGCAGGCTTTTTTTTCATGCAACTCAACTGTTCATACGAAGCGATGTAAAGCAACATTGACATCGATCGGCACGCCGGCTAAGGTAAAGCTACCTTTACATGGAGCCGACCGATGTTCTCGAAGCCCGCCAAAATTCCGTTCTGGACCCTGTTCGGGCTCATTCTTTTCTCGTTGTTTCTGCTGCACGAAGCCAGAGCCGACAATCGTGTCGAAGTCGCGGGCCAGGGAAGCGACGTCATTCTGATTCCAGGGCTCGGGTCGGATGGTGCTGCGATGCATCCAGTGGCCGAGCATCTGGCACAGTGCCATCGCACTCACACGTTCACCCTCGCGGGTTTCGCAGGCCAGTCACCCGATGCAACGCCCGGGCTCGACGCATGGACCGACTCCATTCGACGTTACATTGATGGTCTCCCATCGCATCGTGCTGTTCTGATCGGACACAGTCTCGGTGGCGTGTTGGCGCTCAAGCTTGCGATCGATGATCCCGATCAGGTCGATCGCGTTGTGATCCTGGATTCACTTCCCTACTTGCCCGCCGCGATGTTTCCCGGTGCGACCGTTGATAACGTCAAGCCGCAGGCGCAGCAAACCAGGCAGATGATCGCGAATCAGTCGGTCGAAGATTTCCGCGCATCGCAACAGCAGGCTCTCGGCACGATGACCAACCAGAGTCAGCGCGTGCCCGATCTGCTCGCCTGGTCGATGGCTTCGGATCGGCAGACATTGGCAGCTGCCTACTACGACATGTTCACTACTGATCTGCGGAGTGACATTGCAAAGATTCACGTACCGACGCTGGTCTTGGTGCCATGGGATACCGGCCAGCCGCAGGACACCGCCACGACGCTGGACCTCTATCGCAAGCAGTACGCGAAACTCGAGGGAGCGCAGGTCAAAGTAGTCAAAGGCTCGCGACATTTCCTGACCTTCGATCAGCCCATCGCGACGAATTGGGCCATCGACGAATTCCTGGGCAAGTGCCCTACACCTTCCGCTGAATGAACGAGACAGAGATAAGCATGAACACAACTGAAGACAGACCGAAGCGAGTGAACTACTCGCAGCGCTATATCAAGGAACTGATGGGATCGATGATCCTGTACGCGCTCGCGCTGATCTTGCGACGCTATGGACTCGAGCATCATTGGTGGCCGCTGGGGTTCACCTTGCTCCCCGCTGTGCCACTGACACTCGCGATCGTCGCCATGCTGCGCATGATCGGAAAACTGGACGAGTTTCAGAGACAGATCCAGTTGTACTCCGTCGCAATCGCGGCGATGGGAACCGCATTCGTGAGCGTCGTGCTCGGACTGCTCGAGGATGTAGGCGTCGGGCCCGTAAGCATCTGGGTCGTCTGGCCGCTCATCGGCGGACTCTGGGCCGCGACCTCCTGCTTCCTTTCATGGCGTTATTGCAGGATCAGCACCGAATGAAAAATCGCGTGCGCGAACTGCGCAATGAGAAGGGATGGACTCAGAGCGAATTGGCGGAACGCCTGGAGGTGTCGCGCCAGACGATTCACGCGATTGAAAACGGCATCTACGATCCTTCACTGCCACTCGCATTCACCATCGCCCGACTGTTCAAGAAAACGATCGAGGAAATCTTCACGCCATAGAGCTGACCGACTGTGCCAATTGAAAGGCGCGACTTGCGCCGCAAGTTAATTCCGGGGACGCCGTGAATACATCCCTGTAGGCTCTGACGAAAACATCCACGTTTTCGACAGCCCCGGAATCAACTTCCGACGCAAATCGCTGGGTGCCTTAATCGAACTCCAGTGGCGACTAGGCCGGAACTGCCGCTCCAGCAGTCGTGTAATCCGAGACTACATTCAACAGCTCTCTCGATACTCGCTCATCGATCTCGGCGGCGTGACTCAATTGCACGGGATAGCGAACCAACGCTTCCACGGCGCCTGGGGCGAAACGTAATTGCACTTGCGGCTTCGGATCACCGGCCTCATGCGATGCGGCGGCTTTCTGAATCTCGTGAGTTTGTCGCAGGATGTCGTCGCGATAGTCTTTGAGAACATGCTCAATCGCGGTGACCAGTCGATCTTTGAGTTGCGCATAGTCGGCGCCGGTGGGCAACTGCAAGGTGATCTCATGCCAGGCGAGGTCTACGCCCGGGATCTGCTTGAAGAGTCCGCCTGACGATTGGAAGATGATCGAATTCGCGAAGGCCACTACTCGTCCGGTCGGGCTCATCGAACCCTGCCCGCTCAGCTCCATCAGATGTAACCGAACGAGGCCCAGCTCGATCACCTCGCCTGTGACGTTGCCGATCTGCACTCGATCACCGACGCGTATGCCGTACTTGCCGATCAGGAAGAAGTAACCCACGACTGACACCAGGACGCTTTGCATCGCGACTGCGAGACCTGCCGTGATCAGTCCGGCAAACGTTGCCAGCGAGCCCAGCTCGGTTGCGAAAGTCGACGCGACGATCGCCACGACCAGACACCAGCTGATGATCTTGCGCAGGAGCAAAAGCCGCGAACGCCGACGGTTCTCTGTGACGTAGCGAAACACAGCACGTCGCCACAGCTCTGCAATGACGAACACGGCTGCGAGCAGCGCGGCAAACAGAGCCAGACGCAGACCGAGTGCTTTGAGCGCTTCGTGATACTGACGTTGCGTGGCATCACGCCAGTTGCTCAGGTTGCGACGATACTGATTGAGCAGAACCTCAGCCTTGCTCAACGGCGTCACGATTGAAGCGGTCTGCTGATACAACCACGCGATGGTGTCGTATTGATCGCGAAAGCCACTCAGGGTTGCGTTGTTCGCCGCATCCGCTTCCGCCGCAAGCGCATCACCGCGCGCACTCAACGCCTTCAGACGTTCCAGTGGCGGATTACGAATCCGCGTGAAAATCGCTTCCAGATCGGCAGTGCGCTGATCGATCGTGTCGATGGTGCGCGCCTTGGCAGAGAGCCTGAACACCGTGCTCGTGAGATCCCAGATGCCGAACTGAGTCAATGCGGCACCCGCGGAACTCGATGTGCCATCCTCGTCCGTCTCTGACTTGCTCCTGATCGTCGCCGCAGCGGTAGATGAGGGAATCGACGCAGCGATCGCATCGATATGAGCCTTCAGCGCATTCGCGCCATAGCCGTTCGCGTCCGTCTCGTTCGCGAATTGATTCATGTTCGAAAGCAGGTTACGTCTCGCGTTCACCATGTCGAGTTCGCTCTGAAGCACGGACACGCGCGCGCGCAGATCAGATCTGTCTGCCGCGGGCGCCGATGCCAAGTCGCGACGCACAGACTCGATCTCCGCCTGGATGCCCGCTCGCTGCTCGTCCAGCTGCTTTTGAGTACGGCTGATCGATTGCGCTGCGGCCGCTTCATCACGAGCTTTCGCCGCGCCTGCCTCACTGCTCAGCAGCTCCGCATTCGCGCGTGCAATCTCAAAGGCAAGTGCGACAACTTTGTCCGCGGTCTGACGGTTCGCATACAAGATCAGCAGATCGCTGGGCTGAGTAGCGGCCTGTTGCTGCACACCCAGCGTGCGATACCAATTGACCGTCTCGTCCAGAATCTGCACGACCTGTTCGCCCGTCATTACCGCCCGACTGTCGAGCACGCCCGGTGCTTTGGTATCCGGTGCTTCTGCAGTAAGCGCAGAACCCGTGAGCGCACAGGCCAGGGTCAGAGCGACAAGTCCGCGCTGAAAAATCGTGAAAGCATCTGGATCGGTTCGCATCGTTGTCATACAGCCAGCCGGTGCAAGGGACGAGTGAAAGACTGGCTTCGACCCATTGTGTCGCAAGCAGGGCCGAATGATCGAGTGCTTTGTAGTAACAAGCGCGAAAGTCGCCGGATGGAGACCTCCGCCCGCGAGCAGAGAACTGCTTGTTTGGTGGCCGGCTTACCTGAAGGCAACCTATTTGGCCGACAGGGTGACCGCCTCTATTTTGTTGCCGTCTGGATCGAGAACGAATGCACCGTAATAGTTGGGGTCGTACTCGAGACGTATACCCGGAGCGCCATCGCTGCTCCCGCCGTTGCGTAAAGCGAGTTCATGGAAAGCATCGACCATGTTGCGATTGCGGGCCATGAATGCGATGTGCACACCATTACCTGCGGTCGCTGGCCGCGCGTTCGTTGGAATGACGAGGCTGAAAAGAATATCGCCCGTCCCATAGTGCACGCCTGTCTCGTCCGTCTTCAGAAGACGGAAGCCGAGCAGATCGAGCACAGGGTCGTAAAAACCCCGCGCTCGAACTGGGTCGTTGGTGCCTAGTGAGACGTGGTGAATCATGTCTCGACGCAGCTACTGTTTCGTGCGGCTACCATCTCGATCCTCGAGCACGGGCTTCGAGGGCTGCAGGATCTCGCGTTGATTGGCCGCACCTTCCTCATCGTCGGCATGCAGTCCGAACGTGTCGAGCAGAGTGGCGCGTCGTTCAGCGAGGGCAATTCCCAGGCTGACGAAATTCGCACCGGTCGCACGCAACTTCGGAAAGAGCTGCTGCTCTTCTTCTGCGACGTGATGTGCGATCTGAGTCGAGAGCTCGCCCACGGTCGCCTTGAAGTTCGGATGATCCGAGCTCATGGACTCGACACGGGCAATCGTCTGCTTGGCTTCCGCGTGTTCCTGCTCGGCTTCGTTGATGATGTCGTCGTTCTGTAGCGCGCGACGCGCCACCGGATAAAACAATTCCTCCTCGATCTGAGTATGGACACGCAACATCTTGCACGCTCTGCGTGCAAGCGGTTCGAGCTGCTGAGGAGCTGCGAGCGAAAATGCCGCGAATAACTCTTCGACCAGGCGATGATCGCGCGTCAGCAAATCGATGGCATCTGCAATGGGTTCGTCGGAATTGGATGAATCTGCACTGGCCATGCGGCTCCTCCGAGCATTCGATCGTGGGGTGTTCAGGTCAGATGTTGTAAGCGCAGCAACATCGTCGCGGTTCCAAGACACCTTGCAATTGAGCGAATGCCTCACCTGAGTCGCGAGCGAATTACGGAGGAAAAGTCGCATACTCGACAAGCGCTGCGTGCATCGTGGCCCACGCAGGACGATCGCGAATGAAGATCGCATGGTCCGGTTTGAACAGATCGGGTTCATCGAGAGAGCCCACATAGAGCATCACCATGTGAGGCAGCACTTCAGGCGTGCCGAACAGAAGGCTGCCGCAGTCGGGACAGAAGTGTCGAATGGCCTTGTTCTGACTTCCTCCGATGCTGACGAAGCTCTTCGGATCGCCGCTCACATTGAAGCTCGATCGCGAAATGCCCATCACGGGGACAGCCCCAGCTCCCGATGCCTTCTGGCAATCGCGACAGTGACAGATCACGCTGAACAACGGTTCGCCGTGAGCTTCATAGCGCACACGCCCGCAAAGACATCCACCGGTAATCATTTGTTCTCCCGTTGTTAGACTGTCGTTCTCACATCTTCGTGCGGCATCACTTGCGTACGTTCTTCTCAACGGACTTCGCTGCAAAGCTCACGAGGATCTGCTCGAGTTCATCGCACACTGAACTCAACTTTCCTGCACCGAGCGCTGCGTGATGAGAGTGCTCGATGCCACCTCATCCAGATAAGGCGCAAGTGTCGTGGACAGCCATGTCATGAATGTCTGCACACGGCGTGACAGGCTCCGTCGGTGCGCATACAGAAGTGTCACCGGCATCGGTTCTGCACGGAAAGCAGGAAGCAACTCGATGAGTTGTCCTCTCTCGATTAATGTCCTGACGCCGATCACAGGGACCTGGATGATTCCCAGACCGGCGAGACAGGCCGCCTGATACGCATCGGAGCTATTCACTGTGATGACACCGCTCATCGCAATCGTTCGATAGCTCGTGCCATCGAAGTACTCGAAACCGTACGGCTTGCTCCCGAGCGTGCCGACGTAGTGAATCGATCGATGGGTGTTCAGATCGTCGATGCTCGTCGGACTTCCGAACGCTGCGATGTAACCCGGACTTGCACAGTTGATCAGCGTCAGATGACCGAGCCGCCGCCCGATCAGATTTTGATCGTCGAGTGTGCCGACCCGAAGCACGCAATCGAAGCCTTCGCGAATCAGATCGACCTTGCGATCCGTGCAACTCAGTTCCAGCTCGAGCAACGGATGGTCGCGCAGGAACTCCGGCAGCGCAGGGATGATGTGATTTCTGGCCACGCCACTGGGCATGTCGACACGTAGCCGTCCACGAAGCGCTTGCGGTCCCTGCTGGAACATCGACTGCAGTTCATCCATATCGGCCAGCAGATCCTTGCAACGTTCGTAGAAGACCTGGCCGTCGTGTGTGAGCTGCACGCGCCGAGTCGTCCGATGCAGCAAGCGGGTGCCGGTCTGCGCTTCGAGTTGCTGGATCGCAGTCGAGACGCTGGCTTTCGGCAGATTCAGCACCTCGGCGGCACGGGTGAAACTGGCGAGTTCAGCCACGCGCGCAAACACCAGCATCGCATCGGGTCGGATCATGGATCGGCCATTGTTCGCAATTGGCGAACACTATGGTCGCATGTAGCGCATTTATCAGCCAGACATGGACCAATATCCTGTGCTCACGGTCCGCACATATATAGGAGAGCACCATGAACACTTCGACTTCCTCGATCGCACTGATCACCGGTGGGAGCCGCGGCCTGGGTCGCAATGCGGCGCTCAAACTCGCCGAGCAAGGCATTGATGTCGTTCTCACCTACCGCAGTAATCGCGCCGAGGCCGACGCGGCGGTTGCAGACATCACCAAGCTCGGTCGTCGGGCAGCAGCCCTGCCCCTGGATGTTTCGAAGTCAGCTGGCTTCGATGCTTTCGCCGCAGAGCTGCGGAGAACTCTTCAGCAACAGTGGCAACGTGATCGCTTCGACTTCCTGGTGAACAACGCTGGCATGGGCGTACACGCAAGCTTCGCTGAGACCACTGAGGCGCAGTTCGATGAATTGATGAACACGCATCTGAAGGGCCCCTTCTTTCTCACACAGAAGTTGCTGCCGCTCATCGCCGATGGCGGACGCATCCTGAATGTGTCCAGTGGTCTTGCCCGTTTCGCGACGCCGGGCTACGCGGCCTACGCGAGTATGAAGGGTGGCATCGAAGTGCTCACACGCTATATGGCCAAAGAGCTGGGGCCACGACGCATCGCCGTGAATGTCATCGCGCCCGGAGCAATCGAGACCGACTTCGGAGGTGGAGTGGTTCGCGATAACGAGGCACTGAACAAACTGATCGCCTCGCAGACAGCGTTGGGTCGCGTTGGAGTTCCCGATGACATCGGCGGCGTCATCGCTGCCTTGCTTTCACCTCAGACCGGCTGGATCAACGCCCAGCGCATCGAAGTGTCAGGAGGAGTGAATTTGTGAGGAGGAGGCGTGAGGCACGAGGCGCTAGGCTCTAGCAAGAGTCGAGGAGCAGGAGGTCGCATCCATCGTCTGCTTCTCGCCTAGCCCCTTTGGCCTAGTGTCTAGTACCTCTCCATCCCCTAGTACCTTCCCTCCTACCACACCTCGCATCGCTGTTCCGGTGGACGAACCATTGCTGAGCCCGCTTTGCATGAGAACGCACGCTGGAAGTCGGGTGAATTCGAGAGAGGTCCGATGACTCGGAACTTGCCGATGGGATGAGGATCACCTTGCACCATCGTTCGCGCGAACTCGGGTCGCACTGCATCGCCGCGGAACTGACCCCACGCAATGAAGAACTGCTGATCCTGTGTGAAGCCGTCGATCGATGGCGCTGGAGGTTTGCCTCGCTGTGAGATCTGAAACGCACGATAAGCAATCTTCGCGCCGGCAAGATCGCCGATGCTTTCGCCGAGCACGAGCTTGCCGTTGTGATGCAGTCCGGGTTCAACGAAGTAGTTGTCGAACTGATTCACGACACACTGGCCGCGGGCCTGAAACTTCTTCAGATCTTCATCAGTCCACCAGTTACTCAACTTCCCCTGAGCATCGTACTGCGCACCCTGATCATCGAAGCCGTGACTGATCTCGTGTCCGATCACGACGCCGATCGCGCCGTAGTTCACTGCGTCGATAGCCTGCATGCTGAAAGCAGGTGGCTGCAGAATGCCTGCTGGAAACACGATCTCATTCAACAGCGGGTTGTAGTACGCATCCGAGGTCGGTGGCGTCATGCCCCAACGGCCTCGATCGACCGGTTTGTTGATCGTCGCCCAATCATCCTTCACGACGAATTGTCGCCCCGCCACGGCCGATGACCAGAAAGCGTCGCGGCGAATCTGTACCTGGCTGTAGTCTTTCCATTTGTCCGGATAGCCGATCTTCGGATTGAACGTCGAAAGCTTTTCGAGCGCGCGCTGCTTCGTCGCTGGGCTCATCCAATCGAGTCCCTGAATGATCTCAGCCATCGCAAGCCGCAGATTCTTGACGAGCTCCTGCATGCGCCCTTTCGCTTCGGGCGGGAAATAGCGCTCGACATATTCCTTGCCCAGCGCCTCACCCAGATAGTTGTCGGTGTCCTCGACGCACCGTTTCCAGCGCGGCTTCATTTCAGTGGCGCCACCTAAATAAGCGTCGTGGAATGCAAAGCTCTCCTGCACGAAGTCTTTCGAGAGTGAAGGCGCAGCGGCATCAAGCACGTGCCAACGCAGATAGGTCTTCCAATCGGTCAACGATGTGGAAGCGAGCTGCCGATTGAGTTCCTCCATGAATTTGGGCTCGTTTACGTTGACGTCACCGGTGCTGAGTCCGTGCGCGGCATAGAACTTTTTCCAATCGAAGCGCGGCGTCAGCTGCTGCAATTGCGCGAAGCTCATCTTGTGATCCGTCGCCTGTGGATCCCGGAGTGCCACGTTATCGAGCGAGGCTTTCGCCAGATCGGTTTCAACACGCATCACCGTATCGGCCGCAGACTTCGCTGCTTCGCTCTTCGCGCCCGACAACTGAAACAGCTTGCTCGCATAGGCGAGATACTTCGCGCGCGCTTCGACGAATCGCGCATCCGATTTCACGTAGTAGTCGCGATCCGGCATGCCGAGACCCGATGAGTAGAACTGTGCGATCACGAAAGAGGGATTGTGATTGTCGGAGCCACTGGTCAGACCGAACGGCACGGGAATCCCCATGCCCTGCAGGTCGGTGATCACACTCTGCAGATCCTGAGAGCTGCTGATGCGATCGATGCGTGAGAGCAATGGCGCAACGGGCTGCACACCCAGATGATCGATCTCGCTCTCATTCATGCAACCGGCATAGAAATCGCCGATCAGTTGCTTGTTGCTGCCGCGCTCCGCGTTGGCGGCAGCCGCTTCTTCGAGGATCAACTTGAGCTTGTCTTTGGAAGATTCACCTGCAGCCCAGCGACGGCTCCAGCGCGACAGCGAGGCAGGGATAGGATTCTGAGCGCGCCATTGACCGTTGGCATATTCGAAAAAGTCTTCACAAGGATCGGCCTGCAGGTTCATGTCCGATCGGACCACACCTTGAAGTCCGTCTTCGGCCAACGCAGACATGCCGATGAATACACCGACCGACGAGACCAGCACCTTCAGTATTCGCCTTTCCATAGAGTTCCCCAGCAATGAGTTCGTTCGAAGGCATAATTCAGCCCGCCTGCTGCGCACTTGGCACCCGCAATGCGACGAACCGGGCGTGCAGCACGCCGGACAGCCCGACTTTGCGCTCCAGATGCCGGAAATACGGGCCGCTGTCGATTTCGGCTTCTCCCATTCGTATAGGGCCGAACACCGGATACACCGGTCCAGGAGACTAAAGATGAAACAGTATCTGATCAGCATGTATCACCCAGACGGTCCGGGCCGTCCGGAACCTGAAGTCCTGCAAAAAATCATGAAGGAGATTTACCAGATTCGATCGGAGCTGCAGGCCGCCGGTCGTTGGGTCTTCGCCGGCGGTTTACATGAAGCAGCCTCCTCGACCGTCATTCGAATGAAAGGTGCTGAGGCTTTGATCACCGATGGTCCGTTCGCAGAAGGCAAGGAGCACATCGGCGGCATCACCGTAATTCGGGCTGAAGATCTCGATGAGGCACTCAGATGGGCGCAGCGTTACGCGCGTGCGACGACGCTTCCGATCGAGGTGCGGCCGTTTCGGGAAGATCACTGAGCTGCTGCAGTCGCAGGCGATTTGGGTAAGTTGCGATGATGTTCGACTAAAGTCGAACCCACAGGGAGAAAGAGCAAGAGGCAGAGACTCAGGCTCTGCATTTCTCTTCTCGCTGTGGATCAGGCTTTAGCCTGACAGCTTTCATGTTCGACTGAAGTCGAACCCACACAGAGGAAGAGCAAGAGGAAGACACTCAGGCTCTGCACTTCTCTTCTCACTGTGGGTCAGGCTTTAGCCTGACAGCTTGGAGGTTCAACTGAACTCGAACCCACAACTGATACAGAACTGCTAACAGCTATGTCAGGTATCGAGATCACGCAGATCGAGCGCATTTTTCGCGAACACTACGGGCGCGCGGTGGCTGCGTTGGTGAAGCAGTTTCGCTCCATCGATCTCGCCGAAGAAGCTGTGCAGGATGCATTCGCGACCGCGCTGCAACGCTGGCCATCCACCGGGCTGCCGCCGAGCCCGGCTGGATGGATCATCACCACTGCGCGCAATCGCGCGATCGATCGCGTGCGTCGCGAATCCTCGCGTGACGAACGACACGCTGCGGCATTTCTGCTGAGCGAGCAGGAAGACGATCAGGAGTCACCCGTGAGCGACGATCGATTGCTGTTGATGTTCACCTGTTGTCATCCTGCGTTGGCGACGAACGCGCAGGTTGCCTTGACGTTGCGCCTGCTCGGCGGCTTGACCACCCATGAAATCGCACGCGCCTTTCTCGTGCCTGAAGCAACCCTGGCGCAGCGAATCGTGCGAGCCAAGAGCAAGATCCAGAACGCAGGAATTCCTTATCGCATCCCGAATGCCGATGAGCTCTCGACGCGAGTGCGTGCGGTGCTCGCGGTCATCTATCTCATTTTCAATGAAG
>JBJMWN010000313.1:0-9201 GCA_045810085.1 Povalibacter sp.
CGCTGGCAATCTGCTGCAGAAGACTCGCTGCGTCTATTACCGAGACACCAACGCTCGCTGCAACAAGCGAGTCCCCGGCAGTGGCTGCGATGCACTCGAAGGACACAATCGCATGCTTGCGATTCTTGGCACGAGCGAACACTGCATCGCAAACAATCCGTCTGACCAGAATGTCGCGTTGATGGCGCTCGATGCGAGCATTCATATCCAAGGCGTGAAAGGAACGCGTGTCGTGCCGATCGGCGAGTTCTACACCCTGCCCGGCACGACACCTCACATCGAGACGGTGCTCGAGCCTGGCGATCTCATTACTCACGTCACGCTGCCAGCACCGCAATCCGGAACGCGCAGCGTGTACCTCAAGCTGCGTGATCGCGCTTCCTATGAATTCGCGTTGACCTCCGCTGCTGTCGTGTTGAGGCAAGGCTCGAATGGATCCGTGGAGTTCGCTCGCGTTGCTTTAGGTGGCGTTGGCGCGATTCCGTGGCGCTCGCCACAAGCAGAGCAGCTGTTGATCGGCAAACCCGCGAGCGATGCGAACTTCGCTCAGGCTGCGGAAGCTGCCTTGCGAGATGCGAAACCGGCGAGTGAGAACGGTTTCAAAGTGGAACTGGCGAAGCGATGTCTCGTGCATGCGTTACGCCAGACTGTCCAGAACGCGTGAGGTGCCCATGGATCGCATAACCGAATCGAAAGTGATTGGCACCGCAACGCCGCGCATCGATGGCGCGCTCAAGGTCACAGGCGGCGCGTCGTATTCCTCGGATCAGCATTTCGAGGGTCTGCTGCATGCCTTTCCGGTGTGCGCAACGATCGGCAACGGCGCCATCACCAAGCTCGACACCACGGCAGCCGAAAAGATGCCGGGCGTTGTCGCCGTCTATCACCGCGGCAATATCGGCACGTTCTATCGCGTTGCTCCGTCCGACGGTGACGGGCCACGCATCGATGAGAAGCGCCCGCCCCTTGAGGACGATGTGATCCGGTACTACGGACAATACGTCGCCGTCGTCGTTGCACAAACGCTCGAGCAGGCTCGTGCTGCCGCGGAACAAGTGAAGGTGAGTTATCGATCCGAACGTGCGCAGATCTCACGCAAGCTGCTCAACGCCACGCCAGCGCCGGAAGCCGGGTCCGACAAAAGCAAACGCGGCGATGTCGACGGCGCCCTGCAAAAGGCGGCAGTCAAACTCGATGAGACGTACAGCACACCAGTCGAAACTCACAATCCGATCGAACTGCATGCTTCGGTCGCGGTGTACGACGGCAAGAGCTTCACTTTGTACGAAACCTCGCAGGCCGTGGTGAACCATCGCGATGTGATGGCTCGCATGCTTGGCGTTCCAACGGAACAGGTCAAAGTGATCACGAAATTCCTGGGCTCAGGATTCGGCGGCAAGCTGTGGCCATGGCCGCATGCGTTACTGGCGGCCGCGTGCGCGCGAAACCTGAAGCGACCAGTGAAACTCGTCGTGACGCGACAGATGATGTTCTATAGCACCGGACATCGACCCGTCACAGATCAACGTATTCGTCTGGGCGCTGAGTCCAGCGGCAAGCTGATCGCGTTGAGCCAGGAGTATGCGAATCACACCGCGATGAGCGATGACTACAGTGAAGACTGTGGCGAAGCGACACCGTTCATGTACAGCACGCCAAACCTGCGAGTCAGTGCCGCACTGGCTCGTCGTAACGTGGGCACACCGACACCAATGCGCGGACCGGGCGCTGTGCCTGGATTGTTTGCGCTCGAATCGGCGATGGACGAGCTTGCACTCAAGCTGAATATGGATCCGGTGAAGCTGCGACTGATGAATGAGCCGTCGATCGATGAGAGCAAGAATCTCCCCTTCTCTTCGCGGCATTTGAAGGAGTGCCTCACCACCGGCGCCGATAAATTCGGCTGGTCGCAACGAACGCCCGGCATCGGCTCGATGAAACGCGATGGCATCACGATCGGCTGGGGCGTCGCCGCGTGTTCGTGGGGTGCGATGCGCGCGGATGCTGAAGTCACGGTCGAGTTCCGGCAAGACGGCCGGGTTCGGGTGGTCAGTGGAACTCAGGACATCGGAACAGGAACGTACACGCTGGTCGCGCAGATCGTGAGTCACGCGACCGGCGTGCCTGTCGATCGAATCGACGTGGTGCTCGGCGATTCATCGCTGCCTCCAGGTCCGATCTCCGGCGGCTCGTGGGTTTCAGCATCGATGACTCCTGCGACGCTGCAGGCCGCGCAGAACGCCACGAAGTCTTTGCTGTCGGCAGCGGTCAAGCTCCAAGGACCGTTCTACAAAAAACAGTCAGGAGAACTCGAACTCGTCGACGGTGCCGTTCGCGTGAAATCAGGCGGGCAATCCGTTCCGGTCGGTGATGTGCTTCGAGCAGGCAAGATCCAGCTCGTCTCAGGTCACGGCAAATCAGCGGGCACGCTTCAGCAGGAGCAGCCGAAGTTCTCTTCGCATTCCTTCGGCGCGCAGTTTGCCGAAGTCACGTGGCAGCCGGAGATTGCGCGCCTGCGTGTCAGTCGCGTAGTCACCGTGATCGACGCCGGCCGCATGATCAATCCTCGACCCGCTCGCAATCAGATCGAAGGCGCTGTTGTCATGGGTGTCGGCATGGCGCTGCTCGAGGAAACACTCTACGACGCTCGCAATGGCAAACCGGTCAATGACAATCTCGCCGACTATCTGGTTGCCACACACGCCGACGCACCGCACATCGACGTCACATTCCTCGACTATCCCGACTACAACCTTAACGAGATCGGTGCGCGCGGCGTGGGCGAAATCGGGCTCGCTGGCATTGCAGCCGCGATCACCAACGCTGTGTATCACGCAACTGGACTCAGAGTTCGAAATCTCCCTGTGCGGATCGAAGACCTGCTCGCAGTGCAAACCAAGTCGGTGGCATGAACACTATTGCGATCTCGCGCGAATGCTGCGCCTAAAGCAGCGGCACGAGTGCTCGGCGCAAGCGCGTCAGTGGAACCGACGCAGACAGGAGACGTTCCTTCCGCGAGCATCAACTTAAGCATGCCAGCCGCGCTGGCAGGAGGCCCGCGATGAACAGCTTTGTCGGAAAAGTCACTCCCAGCATCACCTCGATGATCCGCATGGATCACACGCACGTGATGGCAGCCTTTCATCGCTACAAGAGCGATACCTCCGCGGAGCGAAAGCAGGCGATCGCCGAACACATCTGTCTCGCGCTTTCGGTTCACGCACAACTCGAGGAGGAGATTTTCTATCCTGCGTTGCAACGCGTACTGAGTGGCGATGAGGTCCTCGACAAGAGCGAGCCCGAACACGATCAGATGCGCACCTACATCGAACAGCTGCGCCAGCTCGAGCCAAGCGATGCAGCGTTCGACCAGACGTTCATGTCGCTGATGCGCACTGTCATTCATCACGTTGCAGATGAAGAGACTCGCCTGCTTCCCGCGGCCGAACAATTGTTGACCGAGGAACTCGGAACGCTTGGCGCGAAGATGACCAAGCGCAGGCTGGAACTGCTTGGCCCTCACGTCAGTGAAGTCGCAAGCTCCGGCGCGCGAACATTTCCTGCAGGCACCGCGATTGCGATCGGCGGCGCACTTGCGCTCGGTGCAATGCTGTTTGCCACTGCGAAGAGCAACGTCAGTCGCGGACGTTGGGGTCGTTAACGCTGCTGACTCCAGTGGCCATCGCATGCTCGATGGCCACTGCTTGTTTCACTTCTTCTCGCCGCACGTTTTTCTCTGTACTGATTCAACTGTCACCACTCGCGTGATTCGGCTCGTTCGAGCGATCCTGTGACACACGTCACAACGAAGCGGGAACTTCCGCAAAGCCTTTCCATTGATTGCTCCACTGGGTAGCGCTCGCATGTTTGGGGACATGTAAAGCGGATCGACGAGTCGATCGTCCACCTGCTCGCGACAAAGATCTCGAGCGGAGTCGCGCATCGAATACAGCATGTCCAACAGGAGAGTTGTCATGTGTGGGATTGCGTTGACAGGTCAAATGAAGAAGCAAGAGCGTTCGACGTTGGTCATGAGTTCGCACACCGTGGTCGTCGGAGTGCTCGCATGCATGTCCGCGACTGCCGGTCCGCGTGTTCTCGAAGAATCCGCGCGCATCGTTTCACCGAATTCCGCGCGGCCTATCCAATATCTGTGGGATTGGGATCAAGCAGCTTATGCAAGCCGCATCGGTGTGTACGGCGATAACATCATCGTGTCTGGCGCCGCGGACGGCGGTGAAGACCCCTACATCAACTACCAGACCTGGATATTCCAGCGCGCCGCCAGCGGTAAGTGGAACATGGCTCAGGATCTGGGCCCCACTCAGCGAGAACAATATTTTGCACCGCCGCTCGGACTGGCCATCGAGGGAAATGTCGCAATAGCCGACGGAATCTTCGAGCGCGGCACCAGCGGCTGGACTCGAGTTGCATCACTGCGCTCAGGCCAGGACACCGAGATCAGCAATGGCGTGATATTGAACAGCGTGGATGATCAGGCCTGGTCCGCAAGCGTCACCGGGAAGACGGCAAATAGCTGGCAACAGCTGACCAAACTGACTGTTCCGAATATCTATCATTCGTACGACGGCGAATTTCACGGCGGCGATGTCGACATCTCGGGCACGCAGGCCATCATCGCAGCACCCGATGGGGAGACCAGCTTCGACGGAGACCCAACGCCTCCCACGGCTGCAATCTTCGAAGGCGGTCCGCAGAACTGGACGAATACAGCCACGCTTCTCGGCGCCTCAGGAAAACCTGTTGCGATCGACAACGGTACAGCGCTTGTCGGAGGCGCACTCGGCACTCACGTGTTTACGAAAGTCGGCGGGAGCTGGCAGCTGTCTGAAGTACTGCAATCCGCGAATCAATATCATCGAGGCACGCTCAGCGTCGCGAAAGTCAAAGGCAATCTGGTTGTGCTTGGCTACACCACCGACGACTTGCGAGGAACCGACGCAGGAAGCTTGAGCGTCTGGCAGCGATCCTCCGATGGCACATACGATGAGGTCGCAACGCTGGTTTCGAGCGATCTGCAATACAGACTCGGGTATGACCTCGACATCAACGGTCGTCGAGTCGTCGCAACGGGCAACGGCGCTGCTTACGTATGGGATCTGCCAACGACCTTCACGCAGCCGCAAACAATGCAGGATGATTTCGAAGACGGTAACGATGCAGGTTGGTCACGCCTGCCCGGCAGTACGTTCGCTATCGTGAATACATCAGCAGGGCGCGTCTATCAACAAACGAGTGTTGCAGGCGACGCAGGCTCGTACTTTGGGACTGACGCATGGAAGGACCAGGCGATCGAAACGGATGCAACAGCAACCGCATTCAATGGCTCGGATCGATGGTTTGGCGTCGCCGTGCGTCGCAAGGACGCATCGAACTACTACTACGCAACGCTCAGGCAATCGAACGTCGTATCGCTCAGGAAGATGGTCAATGGCGCCATTACCACGCTCGTCTCCAAACCTCTTCCTGTAGCACTCAATCGCAATTATCGACTTCGACTGGAAGCAGTCGGCACACGTCTGCGTGTGTACGTTGATGGCGTGCTGCAATTGGAAGCGATCGACAAATCACACAGCGCAGGGCAAGCCGGACTGCAGATGTATCGAACCAGCGCGCAGTACGACAACGTCGTGGTTACGCCGAATCCGCAGGTGACGCTCTACGCGAATGATTTCCAGGGGACGAACAGCACGTGGACGCACACGGGTAATGGCAGTTGGTCGGTGGTGACCGATGGCAGCAAAGTGTTCCGACAGAGCGATACGCAAGCATCGATCGGCGCACGGGCACTCACTGGCATTGCCACCGGTGATCAGATCGTCGAAAGCCGTGTGAAACCCGTTTCGTTCGACAGCAGCACGAATCCATGGTTCGGACTGATCACGCGCTATGTCGATGACAACAACTACTACTACGTCGCACTCCGCAAGGACGGCAACGTTTCGCTTCGCAAGCTGGTGAATGGCACGATCCAGGTTCTGCAGACGAAACCCTTCACTGTCACTGCAGGGCGTTGGTACACGTTGCGCTTCGAATCGGTGGGCTCGTCATTGCGCGTGTATGTCGATGGAACGCTGGCGCTGCAAGCGCATGACAGCACGTTCACTCAAGGCAAATACGGCCTGATGACTTATCGAACCGCGGCCGAGTACGACGACGTCAAAGTACGTCAGCCGTGAAATCGAGCGGCGATGGCTGCGCCGGCAGTCATCGCCGCCTCAATTAGGGATGGCCGCTGGATTGCTCCAGATTGCCATCCTCGTCCGGCCACTTGTCTTGGTCCCGATCCTTGGCGTCGTCCTTCACACGCGCGCGCGACTGATCTTCGGTCGGTTGATCCATTCCCATTTTGCCTGCGCCTCCATGTCGAGGACCGTTTGCAGACTGATCCTGTGAACTTCGCTGCGACTCAGCGCGATGCTTCGCATCCTCGGTCGACGTCCGTGCGGTATTGCGATCTGTGTTGATGTCCGGTGTTTTTGCGTCGGCCATTTGAGCACTCCAGGCGATGACTATAGGGTTCAACGCATGAGGCTTGCTGCAAGTGCCTGCGGACGACCTCAGCGGCGACGCCATTCTTCGCTGGGTCCAATTTTCTTCTGTGGGTCCGACTTTTAGTCGGATGTCAGGATTCGTTCGGCTAAAGCCGAACCCACAGTAGAAAGCTGCTGAACCCACACCTGTTATTCTGTGGGTCCAGTTCTTCTGTGGCTCAGACATTCCTCTGTGGGTTCGACTTTGAGTCGGACAGCAAACTCGTTCGGCTAAAGCCGAACCCACAGCTCGAGCATGGCTCTACGCGCGACTTTTCTTCTTCGTCGCTTTGCTTTTCTTGACCCCGGCGCGCTTCTTCGCAGGAGCTTTCTGCACGGATCGTTTCGAAACCTTCGAGGCGGTCTTTGCGGACGCATCCTTGATCTCGATCCATGTCGGCGCGTGATCGCTCGCCTTGGGCAATCCACGAACCCAGCGATCAACACCTGCGGCCTGCAGTCGCGGCGCGAGCGTCTGATTCAGCAGCAGATGATCAATGCGCAACCCGGCATCGCGCTCCCAGTGATTTCGAAAATAGTCCCAGAAGGTATAGACGCGCGTCGTCGGATACAGCGTGCGAATGCTATCCGTCCAGCCTTGGCTCAGCAGCCGTTCGAAACACGCCCTGCTCTGCGGCTGTAGCAACGCATCGCGCTTCCAGGATTTCGGGTTGTAGATATCTTCGTCGGTGGGGACGACGTTGAAATCGCCCGCGAGCACGACAGGTGCGTCGAGTGCATAGAGAGACGCAGCATGTTGAATGAGGCGTTCGAACCACGCGAGTTTGTATTCGAACTTAGGTCCGGGTTGTGGATTGCCGTTCGGCAAATACAAACATGCGACGAGTACGCCATCGATGGCCGCTTCGAGGTAACGGCTCTGCTTGTCCTTTGCATCGCCCGGCAATCCACGGCGAACCTCGATGGGTTTGTGACCCTTCTGCAGGATCGCAACACCATTCCAGGATTGCTCACCCATCCAGATCGCGCCGTAGCCCAGTTCGCGAAGTGCAGCGGCGGGAAACTTCTGATCCGTCGCCTTCAGCTCCTGTAAGCAAACGACATCCGGACTTTCTTTTCTGAGCCACTCGAGCAGAACCGCGAGGCGGTTCACGACTCCATTGATGTTGAATGTGGCGATGCGCATCATCGTGGCCGAGTTCAGGGCAGTTCCAGTCTCAGTCTTTGACTTCGAGCCATCCGCGACGCACTTCTTGAGGCGTGACCGTGACAGTTCCGATTGCCTTCGCACCCACCATCACATAGCCCTGCCAGGGACGCATGCGGCTGAACAACCCTCGACGATCTCCCACGAGGATGGAAGCCGCCATCGGCAATGCAGCGAGCTCGCGGCGCGCAAGGCTGGCGACTTCGCTGCGGCGTTTCTCAGCGACGAATGCATCGTTGTTGCTGACTACGAGATACTGGCGCATCGGACTCAACATCCTCTCGACGAACTTACGTTGAGTATGATGGATTCTTCGATATCACTTCGCCATTCATCTTTCTGAGAAGGCTAGCCAATGCCCAAGAAACTCGACCTGAACACGCTGCGTACTCGAATCGGAACGGGATATCCGCCGCCGTTCGATGAACCCTGCAAGCGCCGCGAACGCAAAGCGCTGGGCGATGCGGCGGGATTGACTCAGTTTGGAGTGAATCTGTTGAGACTGCCGGCCGGCGAATGGTCAAGCCAGCGTCACTGGCACACGGCGGAGGACGAATTCGTTTACGTTCTCGCAGGCGAGGTCATTCTGGTCACGAACGACGGGGAAGAAACCTTGCGTGCCGGAGATTGCGTGGGCTTCAAAGCGGGTGATGCCAACGGACACCACTTGCAGAACCGTTCTAACGCAGAGGTGCTGCTACTCGAGATCGGTAGTCGCGATCCTGCGGATGGCGCGTTTTACTCCGATATCGATCTTCTCATTCAACCGCACAGCGACACGTACCGTCATCGCGACGGCACGCCTTACGAGTCCTGATCGATGATCAGTCAGCGTCCGGTCTGATCGTCATCTCCAGGATCTTGCCGCGTCTGAGTACCCGGATGGGAATATCGCGCTGCGCTCGATCTGCAGTGAGCAGCCGATGCAGTTGATCGAGACTTGCGATCGACTCACCGTCGAAGTCGAGCAGCAGATCACCTCGCTGCAATCCGGCCCGTGAACCTGGACCTGCCGACTCGACTTCCGAGAGCATGACTGCATTCGCGCTCTGACGTTGCAAGCCACGCACGATTCGCCGATCGAGCGTGATGGTCTGACCCGCAATCCGCAAGCGGCTGCGACGCACACGTCCTTCGCGCATGAGTTGAGTCGCGACGCTTTGAGCAATGTCCACGCCGATCGCGAAACAAATTCCCTGCGCGCCGCCGACGATCGCCGTGTTGATTCCGATGACGCGTCCTGCACCATCCACCAACGGTCCACCAGAATTTCCGGGGTTGAGTGGAGCATCTGTCTGGATAATGCCGTCCATCAGTCGCCCGGTGCGCGAGCGCAGTGATCGGCCGAGCGCACTGACGATTCCGGCAGTGACGGTTGCTTGGTAGCCGAACGGATTGCCGATCGCGACGACCAGTTGTCCGACTCGCAATGTGGATGACACGCCAAGCTGCGCATACGAGAAACCACTGCCCGTCAGA
>JBJMWN010000314.1:0-2803 GCA_045810085.1 Povalibacter sp.
CGCACTTCGTTTGTTCATCGAACTCGTTCGTGAGATGCAACCGATTTGAATGTAGCGGAAGCGCAGTCGCTCCCTCGAGCGCGAGGCTGTGTGTCAGCTTCTGAAATGCGATTGAAGAGAAGATGCATGTCCGCTTTGGAACCCACAAGCTGACCTCCGGCCTGCCAGATCCAACCCACCGGATGTAAAGTTGAAGCTTCTGCTGATTTGCGGACGCGTGATGAAGATGAAGGGTTTTCCGATCCTGATCTCGCTGTTGCTATGCACGGACTCACTCGCAGAGTTCGTCGTGCCGATTGAACTCGAGAAAGGCAATCCGGTCGCCTCCGCGCGGATCAATGGAATTCCATTGAAGCTCGTTGTCGATAGTGGCGGCGGCATTATTGTTCTCAAGAAAGGCCTTATCGAAAAGGCACGCGCCGCTCGCACCGGATCTGTGAGACCCAGCACCGATGCGTATGGAAATAAGAACTCACAAACACTGTTCAGAGTGGACAAGCTTGAGCTGGGTGGGCATACGTTTCCCGACCTCGAAGCGGCAGAGGCAAGCAAGTACATGTCGGAGTCTCCTGGCGATGGGGTCATCGGCCGAGACTTCTTGAATCGGTTTCTGGTCGTCTACGATTACTCGTCCCGCCAGATCACATTGTTCTCACGTGATGAACGTTCAAGCGCGGATCGCAAATGTCGCGGAACTACCGTCCGTACCATTCCCGATCAGGACGGCATCGTAATATCCAAGGCGAATTCCGATCACGGAACGATGAGAATGCTGTGGGATACAGGAGCGACGTATTCTTTCGTGAAGAAGACATTTGCGGACAAGTATCAGCTGCCGATAGAGAAGCCTTTCTATACGTCACACCAATTTACGCTTGGCCAACAGAACTTCGGCCCGCTCCAGTTCGTCGTGCTCGACTTACAGGATCCAGACAACGTCGACGGCTTTATCGGATACAACTTCTTTCTGAATCACGTCGTCTGCATCGACCCAGACCAGGGCGAAATACGAATTCACAAGAACTGAACGATGCTCGCAGAGACGCCGAGCATCTTCGACACTGATGTGTCCGTTCGAGTCGGACGCGAATGTATCCACATCAACCAGTCAGCAGCCCTCAACAGTCTTTCTGACGCGGAGATCGACGGCTCTGCTGACTCCTACCTGGGATCGAACATCTCCGGCGAGAACACGGGACGAAGCTCGACCTCGCAATCCATGTTCACTGGACACTTCCTTGCCCACTCCAGCGCTTCTTCTATCGACTTGACCTCCCAGAGCGCGTAGCCCGCCACGACTTCCTTGGTCTCGGTGAATGGCCCGTCGATCACCGTGAGATTCTTGCCCGAGAATTGAAGGCGTTTGCCGAAACTGCTCGGCATGAGCCCGCCGCACTGGTCATTCAGGACGCCAGCGGCCGTGAGGGCCTCGTTGTAGTTGTGCATGGCCAGAATCGCCTCGTCACTGGGCGGGACCAGGTTTTCGGGGGCTTCTTTCATTTTCATCAGCATCATTACTTTCATCGAAGATCTCCCGGTTGCAATGGATTCCGCTTCAAGGACACTCTGAGGATCTCCCGGCAGACAACGACTCGCAAAATATTTGCACCCGGTTCGGCTCATTCTGTCGGTTCAGGACCAAGCCCGTCGTTTTACACATATGCATGATCAGGCGCATATCGATGTTTCGATCTCAGGGGCTCGGCCGAGAGCGGTTGCAGCCCTCCTCCGATACTTTCGTGATCTGGACACGGCTGAGGAGGCGTTTCATGACGCCTGCGTCCGGGCGCTGCAAACCTGGCCGCATAACGGCCAGCCGCGAGACCCGACAGCGTGGCTCATCATGGTCGGGCGCAATGCGGCACTGAACGCCAAGCGCCGCACCCGCTTCATCGATCCCTTAGACGATAACGATGTCTTAGCAGACGCACGCAACGACCTGACTCCGGAACGGCTCGACGAGGGTCACTATGGAGATGACATTCTGCGACTGCTGTTTGTGTGCGGGCATCCCAGCTTGCCTGCCAACCAGCAAATTTCTCTCGCACTGCGCGTCGTGTCTGGGCTCTCCTTCGAGCAGATTGCAAAAGCATTCCTGGTGTCTCCCGCTGCCATCGAGCAGCGGATCACCCGCGCCAAGCGAGCGATTGCGGAAGTCGGCGTCGAATTCGACACGCCTGGTAACGCCGAGCGGCGCACGCGACTCGCAGCGGTTTCGACGATGATCTATCTCGTCTTCAATGAAGGCTACAGCAGCACTTCAGATACCACCGCGGCACGGGAAGCATTTGCTCACGAAGCCATTCGGTTGGGACGACTGCTCTTGAGTCTGTTTCCAACCGATCCAGAAGTCATCGGCCTTCTGGCTTTGATGCTGCTTCAGCATTCCCGCACACCGGCACGCTTCGACGCGAATGGCGAGATCGTGTTGCTCGAGAACCAGGATCGTAACTTGTGGAATCGAACGCTCATTAATGAAGGGCGGCTGCTATTGCAAAGAGCCTCCGTCTACCAGAACCCAGGTCCATATCAACTCCAGGCGCTCATCGCCGCATTGCATGCTCGCGCGACTCGCGCCGAAGAGACGCCGTGGAAAGAAATCGAGTCGGTGTATCGAATGCTCGAAGCGTTGCAGCCATCACCCGTAGTGACACTCAATCGAGCCGTGGCAGTGTGGAAGCTACAAGACGCTCAGGCTGCACTCGAGATGATTGAACCCTTGAGAAGCGAGCTCAATGCTTACTTCTATCTGCACGGACTGCGTGGCGCACTCCTCAAAGAACTCAACCGCGTTTCTGAAGCA
>JBJMWN010000315.1:0-6857 GCA_045810085.1 Povalibacter sp.
AACGAGGTCCCCACGGGGCAAATCGCTGTTCAGCGATCACTTTGCTATCGAGCGTGAGAGTCCCGGTTGGGCTGCGGATCCCCAGACGATAAATGCCTGACTCTGATGGCACCAGGAATCCGGTCCATACCACCCGGTAGTAGTCCGACAGCTGCGCAAGCTCGTTGCCGCGGATGGCAACGCCGGGTTCGATTCGAGTGACCGTGGCCTTGTTCTTGAACTTCACCGTTTTTACGCGAGAGAAGAACTCGGAAGCCGGCGTGTAGCGGTGTGGCATCGGTTCATCGGCTTCGAAATATTCAGCACGCAGTCCGGGCTTGCCTTCAGGCGAGCGCAGGACTGAAGTGGGTATGGAGTCGCCGTCGGTGATCGATGGTTCGCCAGGAACCAGCGTGACAGTGGCCGTGGGCAGTGTTTGCCGCAAACCTTCCACGAGAGAAATCGGCGGACTCGAAAGCTGTGAAGAGTAATTGCCACGTAGCACGCGCGTGGCATCGGCATGCGGGCCGATGAGTGCGATTCGCCGCACACCTTTGAGTGGAAGTACACCGTCGTTCTTGAGTAGCACCAGGCTCTGGGCCGCACCGCGCAGTGCGAGCTCGCTGTGTGCTCGTGTCATGAGCGTTGGCACTGCAGGTCGATGTGACGAGGCTGGGAGGTCGCCGGTGCGGAATCGAGCGGCGAATAATCGAATGAGCGCACCATCGATATCATCCATTCCGATGAGCCCGCGTTGGTATGCCTCGCGATAGCGTTCGCCGAGATCTCCCGCATCAAACAGTGTGGCTGTGTTGCATTCGTTGTCGACGCCCGCCTTCAACGCCGCAGCCGCGGCGGCGGCGGGGTCAGGTGCGTACTTGTGGCTCGTGTTGATGTCGCGAACGGCATCGCAATCCGAAACGACGTATCCCTGAAATTTCCACGCGTCGCGTAGACGCTGCTTGAGCAGTAAATCGCTGGCACACGCGGGCTGACCGTTGATGCGGTTGTATGCGCACATGATCGAACCTGCCTGGCCATCGACGATCGCTGCACGAAACGCCGGCAAGTACGTGTCCTCGAGATCATGCGGCGACACATACACGTTCGCTTCATGCCGCGTGGATTCCGGACCGCTATGAACTGCAAAGTGCTTGGGCGACGCGATCACGTTCGGGTGAGAAGGATCCGCGCCTTGCATGCCTTGAACGTACGCAACTCCGAGCGCTGCTGTCAGGAAGGGATCCTCGCCATAAGTCTCCTGACCGCGTCCCCATCGAGGATCGCGAAAAATATTGATGTTGGGTGACCAGGTGTCCAGTCCTGTACCGATTCGGCCTAAGCGTCCGGTCGCACGGCCCAACGTGTGCAATGCACGCACTTCGTCGCTGATCGCTGCAGCGACTTCATGCACGAGCTTGGTATCGAAGCTGGCGGCAAGTCCGATCGGTTCAGGAAAATTCGTTGTGGGAACCGGACCCAAGGCTCCGTGCAGGGACTCCGTCCACCAGTTGTAAGCGGGAATCCCAAGCCGTGGTATCGCAGGAGCAACGTTCAGCAGCTGATCGAGTTTCTCATCGAGCGTGAGCTGCGAGACGATCTGCGTTGCGCGAACGTCCGCTGACTTCTCCGTCGCATCTCCGTTGGCGAACACGCACGTAGATGAAAGGACGCCGATCGCCGCCCACAACACACATCTCATTTCTCGATCTCCCTGAAGCTCAGGATCAAGGCCGTTCTGCTCGTTGGAATATGTCGGACAATATCATGAGACGGGCAGGGCTGTGACCTGTCCTCGGTCACATCAACGGCGAGCTTCGAGCACGAGGAGCGATACCGCCTGACGCGGCAAGGTGAAGTCGAGAGTGATCGAGCCGTGATCGGCTTTGACTGCACTCTGCGGGGACATCGCGGTCAGTTGGCCCGACTTTTCGATCTGAGCGTATTGATCTTCACTCAGGACGAGCGGCGAGCCAATGCGTTGCCAGGCTGCATAGGAATTGCTGTAGTTCTGATCGATGCGATAGTGAGTGAGTTGCATCTGCTTCACTTGCCGATCCAATCCGCGCGCACTCAGGTGTATGCGTGCATCCGGACCAGTCACGTCATCGTCGTGGTAATGCCAGGCCATGATGTAGATGTGCTTGCCATCGGAACTTGCGAACGTACCGACATCCGGTTGAGTGCGCACACTGCCAGTGAGGATCTGCTCGAGCGGCAAGGCGCCGCTACTCGATGCCTGGATGCGATCTCCATTCATCAGACTGAACATCCGAAATACATTGAGCACCGGCAGATCGAGCCCATTACTCGCGAGTGCTCTGAAGCCTGCGAAATAACGCTGGTCTTCGAACTCGAAGGCCCAGGTCAAAGCGCCCTCAAGATTCACCTGATGGCGTGATGCGAGATCTTGCTTGCGTACAAAGCTCGCGGCCGTATAACTCGAATACATCGTGCTGTTGCGATACGCCAGTTGCGGCCCTTGGCATGCCGCGCAGGCTTCGGGATCTGATTCGCCGATCACGATGGGTCGATTGCGCAGCTCCGGCACCGCAGCGATCTTTGCGAACCCTTCGTCGATGGTGCGCAGATGAGTCCCGAGGTTGAGTTGCACGTGACCTTCGATGAAGGTCGCACTGCCTTTCGCATGGAACGACAGAAAATCGGCAGGGGTGCCAGTGCTGCCGGTGACTGCATTCGTTCCACGCGTGACATGCGTGAGAAAGTCGTCCATGAATTTTCCGCCGCTACCGGCCGAATCGGGGCCACCCACACGCGCAGTGGGTAACGCGCGTCGAACTGATGCGATGGCGTAATCGTGAAGCTTGTAGAACTCATCCGCTGTGCCGTACCAGTACGCGGGATAGTTCGCCTCGTTCCAGGTTTCGAAATACCACTGCTCGACTTCCTTGCTGCCGTAGCGTTCCACGCAATGACGGATCCACTGATAAACCAGCTCGCCCCATTTGGAGTAGTCGCGCGGCGGAAAAGCCCAGCCGCCGTGAATGGCTTCGTACTTGAAGCCGGGTCGCCAATCCTGGCGATACGGATCAGGCTGAACTGAGAGTGCCTGAGGCATGAACCCTATTTCGACATATGGGCGTACACCGCGCGCGAGATAGGTATCGAAGATGTGATCGACGATGGTCCAGTTGTAAATGGGATGGCCTTGCGCATCTTCGGTGTATGCGTTGGTACTTCCCCACTTGAGCGCCGGTGTGCCATCGCCACTCGTCAGCAGATTGTGAGTGCGAAAGTAAACGGATCCGGGTTTTAGACGACCGAGTTCGGTGAGTAGCTTTTCTCCATCCTTCATCGTTGCGTAGTTCGGTTCGTCAGCACCGAAAAAGCGCCAGATGCGTTGCAGTGGGCCGAGAGACTTATCGACATCAATCTGCATCGTGACGTCGAAACCGCTCGCGTCGGCACCGAGAGCAGAGGACATCAAGGCGCTCGCGCATACTGCCACGATCCAGTGAGCTGTGATTCGACGGCAATGCACGCGCGGATTTCCTTTCTGACTGCGACGACGGAACTGAAACGGTTCAGCGCCTGTACAACGGCAAATTTCCAGGCGTCGCGAGCTTCAAGCGGTAGATGCTGGAAGAAGCAGTGATGTAGAGCGTGCGTCCGTCCTCGGCGAACGCGAGATTGGCGGCAACTTCCGGAAGCACAATCTGCCCAAGCACTTTGCCTTTGGGTGTGATGATGCGAATGCCACCAGAGCCTGTCGTCCAAATGTTGCCTTTGCTGTCGACTTTGAGACCGTCAGGCGCGCCGGCGCCTGGTGCATTGGCGTCGTACGAGATGAGCGTGCGTGCTGCGCTCAAAGAGCCGTTGGCTCCAACATCGTAAGCATTCACAAAACGCGCTGGACCGAAATTCGCGACGTACAGCGTTTTCCCATCGGGCGAGAACGCTAGACCGTTCGGCAGAGTCAGATCGGTAATGACGGCGTTGAGCTTGCCGTTCGAATAGCGATAGACACCATTGAACGAGAGCTCCTTTCCTGGATCCTTATCCATTTTTGGAAGGCCAAAGGGTGGATCGGTAAACCACAGCGAACCATCGGGAGCGAACACGAGATCGTTCGGACTATTGAGCTTCTTGCCCTCGTAACGATCAATGAACGACGTAGCGTGCAGCTGCGGATCCAATCGTACGATTCGTCGGCCACCGTGTTGTGCGAGCAGCACCGAGCCGTCCTTATCGGTCACCATGGCATTGGGTCCGAGATAAGAATCGGGTGGGAAGGGATTCAGGCCGCCTGCATGCTCGATCAACGTCTCGACTTTTCCTTCCGGCGTTACCGCAAGCACTTTGTCGTTCTGCAGATCCGAGAACCACAACCGGCCCTGTCGCCACATCGGACCTTCCGTAAATTTGAAGCCGGTGGCGACACGCTCGATCTGCGCATCGGGTGCAATGAGAGCATCGAGTGCGGGATCGAGTCTCTTGATGTGCATGCTCACGTCGTTCGCGGCGCTTGCGCAGCCGAGCGCGGCAAACAGCAGAGCAACTGATGCAAAGAGACGTCGTGCGGTAACTTTCATGAGATCTCCTGAAGGCTGCGTCGTTGGTCTCGTCGTTCAGACCGCCTCGGTGAGCAGCACGAGATAACCCTTGTCGGTGACGGTGTTCTCGATCATCGGCCAATATTTGGCGTGATCCGCGGATGCGATCCACTTTTGTCGCAACGCCTCGCTTTCATACGTCAGCTGAAAGCGATAGTTGATCTTGGCAGCAGGAGCCGGACCGCCTTGAATCACCTTGGTGAGCTTGAGCATCTTCAGGTCGATATAACCTTCATGCTTCTGAGCGATGGGCTTGAAGTGGTTGTGATACGCATCGAGCATCTCCTGCTCACGCGCAGGATCCACGGCGAGATCGCAATACAGAACGATTGGCTTCTTCGTCTCTGAACTTGCAGCGCGTGCGATGGTGCTTCCGGCCACGCTGCCAGCAGCGGTGAGCCATGCCAGAGATTTCATCCATTGTCTTCGATTCATTTGCAACTCCTCGAGGTCAGGTGAGCGTCAATGCAGGCAGCTGCGATGAGGCTTCGCTGCCAGGGTTCGAATCATTTGCGAGCAGAGCGGGGCGCGTTTTGTAACGCGGTCTTGGCGGCCATATCGCGTGCGACGCCGATGATCATCAACTCGAGATCGTCCGCGCCCGCAGCGAAAGACTTGGTTTGATGAAGGTCGATTGGGATCGCATCACCCGCGCCGATCGTTGCGGTCTGTGAATCCACTGTCACAGTGCCGTTGCCAGACACCACGTAATAAACCTCGCTCATCTCTGAGAGCGACTCGGGTCCGACAGAACTGCCCTTCGGCAACAGCAGATGATCGAGATAAGACCAGGCGGTGTAGAACACGCTTGGCTCGAAGACACGGCGATACTGCACCGTGCCTGTGCCGCCCTTCATCGACTGGACAGGTTTGAGTAATGAGCGATCCAGACGCATCGAGATGAATTGTGGAATCGGATCGAGTGGCACGCCGACGCGCGCATCACCCAGATTAAATGCGTCGTAGTTTTTGGAGGTACCGACGTTGATGTTCAACCACTGCAGCGGTTTGCTGGTCGCGTTGTAAATACCATGAGCGTGTCCCTGACGGTTCGGTGCACCTGCCGGCCCCTTGAGCACAGACGTTCGTCCATCGATCGTGAATTGAGCTTCGCCATCCAGAATGACGAACATCTCTTCACAGTAATTGTGAAAGTGCTGGCCGATTCCGCTGTGAGGCGCGATCACGCCGCGATGAAGAAAGATGAAGTTGGTGCTGAGTGCTTCCGTGCCCAGCAGCGCGGCGAAGTCCATTGACCCGGCGCCATCGTGAACGGCTTCGAGATGTCGATAGCTCGCCGGATCCGTATGAGCGATGCGGCTCGGCAGTGAGTTCGATGCCTGCTGTGCATTGGCGATGGAGGCCAGAGAGCATGTAAGGCTCAGGACGATAGCTGCTCGGGCAATAGCTGCTCGCTTCATCTGCGATCCCCCTCGCTGCAGGTCTGCGCCCGCAGCGTTGTTCATGTCCGACTTATTCTATATCCTATACGATATGGATGCCGAGGCACACCCGAATATTCAGCGCTCGACTTGGGTTCCGATGCGTTGGCTGCTGGTGTTGTGGCTGTTCGTGCTCAGCACGATCGCCTTTCTGGACCGCACCAACATTTCGATCGCGGGTGTAGGACTCGCTGAGGAATACGGACTCACGAAAGTCCAGTTGGGCGGAATCTTCAGCGCCTTTCTGATCGGCTACGCAGGTTTTCAGGTTCCGGGCGGATGGCTCGCCGTTCGACTCGGCCCCCGAAAAGTTCTGACCCTCGGCGTCATGTGGTGGGGTGTGTTCACGGCGCTCACTGCGATCGTTTCTCCAAAGGCCAATCACGCCTTGCTGCTTCTGATTTTTGTGCGTCTGGCATTGGGTATCGGCGAGTCCGTTGTGTATCCCGCGGCCAATCAGTTCGTCGCGCAATGGATCCCGGTGCACGAACGAGGCAAAGCGAACGGCTGGATCTTCGCGGGTGTCGGCGCAGGCGCAGGTCTGACACCGCCGCTCCTGATCGCGATCATCGAGTCACATGGCTGGCGTGCGTCGTTCTGGTTCTGTGCAGTGGTTGGGTTCGTCGCTGGATTGATCTGGTATGTCGCTGCTCGCGATCGTCCCGAAGAACATCCGCGAGTCTCAGAAACGGAACTTGCGCAGATCAAGCGAGGCGCTGCAACGAACCCACCAGCGGTGAAGGTGCAAATTCCTTGGCGCAGTATCTTTGCCAGTCGTAATTTGTGGGCACTCACGATCAGCTACTTCACGTTCGGCTACATCGTGTGGATTTTTTTTAGCTGGTTCTTCATCTATCTCGCC
>JBJMWN010000316.1:0-4706 GCA_045810085.1 Povalibacter sp.
GGGCTTCGCGTTCAGGACCGAGTAGTACACCGTGGCGTAGCTCAGATCGGGAGAAACGCGCACTTCTGTCAACGTCACCATGCCCAAACGAGGATCGCGGATCTCACGGCGGATCAGTTCGCTCAGTGCACGCTGAATCTGTTGAGCCACACGGCGGCTGCGAGGGAACGCCTTGTTGCTGGCTTTGGGTCGAGTAGGCACGGGGGTAGTCCAGAATCGGTCCGAATAGGCTCGGCACGCAGAGTTCAATCAAGGGACGATGCGATCACCTGAGTAACACGCTCAGGTGATCGCATTTGTTTCTACGTTTGTCAGACGGTTCGAGCGACTTCAATGCGCGCGAAGCATTCGATCTGATCGCCCGCACGAACGTCGTTGTAGTTCTGCACGGCAATGCCGCACTCGGTGCCGGCGCGAACCTCGTTGACGTCGTCTTTGAAACGTCGCAGCGATTCGAGCGCACCTTCGAAAATAACAACGTTCTCGCGCAGCACGCGAATCGGATTGTTGCGACGCACGTAACCGTCCACAACGATGCATCCCGCCACAGTGCCGAACTTGCTGGAACGGAATACGTCACGCACTTCCGCAAGGCCAACGATCTGCTCCTTGACCTCGGGCGCGAGCATTCCAGACATCGTGGAACGGACATCATCGATCGCTTCATAGATGATGCTGTAGTACCGAACATCGATGCCGGTTTCTTTGATCATGTTGCGAGCCGAGCTGTCGGCGCGAACATTGAAACCGATGATGCGAGCGTTCGAAGCCTGTGCCAGCGTCACGTCCGACTCGGTGATGCCACCGACGCCGCTCGAGACGACCTTCACTGCAACTTCGTCGGTCGACAGTTTGGTCAATGCATCGCGCAATGCTTCGGCGCTGCCCTGCACGTCGGCCTTGAGCACGACCTGGATGCTGGCGACCTTGCCATCACCCATCTGCGACATCATCTCTTCGATCTTGGTCGGACCCTGCCGAGCCAGCTTGGTATCGCGGAACTTGCCCTGGCGATACAAAGCAACTTCGCGAGCCTTACGTTCGCTCTCGACGACCAGCAGGTCATCGCCAGCGTTCGGTGCTCCTGAAAGACCAAGCACAACGATTGGCAACGAAGGACCCGCCTCGGTGACCGGCTGACCTCGCTCATCGAACATCGCACGCACACGACCGAATTCCTGACCCGCAATAATCGGATCGCCGGGCTTCAGTACGCCGCGCTTGACCAGCACAGTGGCGACCGCACCGCGACCTTTCTCCATGGTCGATTCGATCACGACACCTGCAGCCAGGCCGTCGCGCGTTGCCCGCAATTCGAGAACATCCGCCTGCAGCAAGACCTTCTCGAGCAGATCATCGATACCTTCGCCCGTGCGTGCAGAGACATACGCGAACTGCGTATCGCCGCCCCAATCTTCCGGAAGTACGCCCAACTGCGAAAGCTCGTTCTTGATGCGATCGATGTCCTTCTCGTGCTTGTCCATCTTGTTGACCGCAACCACGATCGGCACTTCTGCCGCCTTCGCGTGCTGAACAGCTTCGATGGTCTGCGGCATCACACCGTCATCCGCTGCGACGACCAGGATCACGATATCCGTGACCTGTGCGCCACGTGCGCGCATCGCGGTGAATGCAGCATGGCCCGGTGTGTCGAGGAATGTGATGACGCCCTTCTGCGTCTCGACGTGATACGCACCGATATGCTGAGTGATACCGCCGGCCTCACCCGAGGCCACCTTCGTGCGACGAATGTAGTCGAGCAGCGAAGTCTTACCGTGGTCAACGTGACCCATGACGGTAACAACAGGCGGACGCGAGCTGAGCTCGTGCGACGCATCGGCGGTCTGCAACTCGTCTTCGATCGCATTCTCTTTGACCAGAAGCGGGTTGTGGCCCAACTCCTCGACGACCAGCACCGCTGTGTCCTGATCGATGGGTTGATTGATGGTTGCCATCACACCCATGTTCATCATTACTTTGATGACTTCATTAGCCTTCACGGCCATGCGCTGCGCCAACTCAGCAACGGTGATCGTCTCACCGAGTTGCACATCGCGCTTCACCGGAGCGGCGGGACGCTCGAAGCCATGCTGGCTCGTGACGTTGACCTGCACCGGACGACGCGACTTGGACTGCTGGTGCTGCTTCTTCTTCTTGAAACGCGCACTCGCATCGCTCGAAACGTGCAGCTCGGTACGCTGGAAACGCGGCGCATTTTCTGCCTGGCGCCCTTTGGCAGGCTCGGCAGGCGGACGTGCAGCCTTGCGCTCGGCTTCGATGCGAGCTTCGATTTGGCGACGTGCCTCTTCCTCAGCCCGCGAGCGAGCCTCGTCTTCGGCATGACGACGCGCTTCTTCCTCTTGATGACGACGCAGATCCGCTTCGCGCTGCTCAGCCTCGCGACGCTGTGCTTCGAGACGTTGCGCTTCTTGCGCCTCGATCTCCTCTTGCGTCAGTTGCGCTTCTTCCTGCACTGGAGCCGGCGGCGCCTGCTGCGGCTTTTCGCGCTCGACCTCCGGTGCCTCCGGACGTGCAGGCTGCTGCAGCGCGCTGCGATTCAGATACGTTTTTTTCGTGCGAACTTCGACGTTGACGGTGCGGGCGCGGCCCTGCGAGGACGCCACTTTGATTTCGCCCTGCGATTTGCGCTGCAGAGTGATTTTCCGCGGTGATGAGGCTTCGCTGTTGCGGCCGTGCGAGCGGCGCAGGAACGTCAGCAGCTCCATCTTGGCTTCATCGCTGATGGTCGCGTCTGCGCCAGCCACGTGAATGCCTGCCTCGTCGAGTTGCGTCAAAAGACGCTCGACCGGCACCTTGAGTACGTCGGCAAATTGAGTGACTGTTACATCGGCCATGAAGCGCCCTCCCGCTGTTCCACGCTCTCTGCCCTCTGCACACGACGATCCGACACGTACGGCTTAGCATGATCAGACATGCGTGCTCGCGCGTCGTATTTCTTCGTGATCCGGGGCTTCGACATATTCAGCTGCAATCTATCGTCCTCTACGCTTGCTGTTCGGCGGCGTCGAACCAGTGTTTGCGGGCCGCCATGATCAGCGCTCCTGCACGATCCGAATCGATTCCGTCGATCTCGAGCAGATCATCGATGGCCTGTTCGGCCAGATCTTCGCGGGTCACGATGCCCTTGCTCGCAAGCACCATCGCGAGATCTTCATCCATGCCATCGAGATCGAGCAGATCCTGCGAAGGCTCTGCACTGTCGATCTGCTCTTCGCTGGCAATCGCCTGCGTCAGCAACACATCGCGTGCACGATTTCGCAGCTCCTTGATGATCTCCTCGTCGAACTCCTCGATCCCGGCAAGCTCCGAAGCTGGCACATACGCGATCTCTTCGACCGTGGAGAAGCCCTCACCGGCAAGAATCTGCGCAACTTCCTCGTCCACATCCAGCTGCTTCTGGAACATCTCGACGAGCTTGCGGGATTCGCCCTCACTCTTTTCGACAGCGGCCTGCTCTGTCATCACATTGAGCTCCCAACCGGTGAGCTCGCTCGCAAGACGAATGTTCTGACCGCCACGACCAATCGCCTGTGACAGCTTTTCTTCGGTGACGGCGATGTCCATGGAATGCGAGTCCTCGTCCACGACGATAGACACGACTTCAGCGGGCGCCATCGCGTTGATCACGAACTGCGCTGGGTTTTCATCGAACGGAATGATGTCCACGCGCTCGCCGGCGATCTCATTCGAGACCGCCTGAACACGCGAGCCGCGCATACCCACGCATGCGCCGACCGGATCGATGCGGCTATCGTTGCTCTTCACTGCGATCTTCGCGCGCACACCGGCGTCGCGAGCCGCACCGAGAATCTGAATCAGACCCTGGCCGACTTCGGGAACTTCAAGCTTGAAGAGCTCGATCAGAAACTCTGGCGCCGTGCGTGACAGGAACAACTGCGGTCCACGCGGTTCCGAGCGCACTTCTTTCAGGAAAGCCTTCACGCGATCCTGCGCACGGATTGGCTCACGCGGAATCATCTGATCGCGGGGAATGAAGCCTTCGGCATTCGAGCCGAGATCCACAAACACGCCATTGCGATCCACGCGTTTGACGAGACCGGAGACCAGCGTACCTGCGCGGCTTTTGTATTCCTCTACAACCTGCGCACGCTCAGCCTCACGCACCTTCTGGACGATGACCTGCTTTGCCGTTTGAGCGGCAATGCGACCAAACGCCACGGACTCCATCGGCACTTCGACATAGCCGCCGACTTCGGCATCCTTGGAAATATCCAAGGCATCCTCGAGACGCAGCTCACTGTCCGGGAATTCGAGCTCGGTGGAATCATCGGAGAAGACCTTCCAGCGACGCCAGGTGTCGTAGTCGCCCGTCTTCCGATTGATGGAAACGCGCACGTCAATGCCTTCGCCATGACGGCGACGCGTGGCAGATGCGAGGGCCGCTTCGAGCGCCTCGAAAATAATTTCCTTGTCGACGCCCTTCTCGTTGGAAACGGCGTCCACCACCATCAGAATTTCTTTGTTCATCTTGCGAACTCCGGCGTTTGCCCGGTCAGGATTCTGGCGCCAACCGCGCCTTGTGTATTCCATCGATCGGCAGCTTCACCGTGCTGCCATCCACTTCCAAAGAGATCTGTCCGTCCGTCACATCAACCAAGCGGCCGACAAAACGCTTGCGACCGTTCACCGCTGTTGAGGTCTCCACACGAACTCGTTCGCCGTTG
>JBJMWN010000317.1:0-33137 GCA_045810085.1 Povalibacter sp.
ACGACACTGCGAACGGCCAGAAGCGCCATCCAGGGAATGGTCGCGCACCTGCCCACCCACGAACAGTTCCTGGAAAGTCAGCGCGCCTGAGTCTTTCGAGCTTCGCTCGGTCTGGTGACTCCTCCCGGCCTCATAGCCAGAATCAATGACGGCGGTCTGCCCTGCGCAGGCCGCTTCTCATATATATGGCGCCGCGACCGCGCAGCCCTCGGGTTGCGAAAACGAGTCACGCTGAGAACTAAAACTCTAAAGTTCGTCGGGCACTTCCATGAAATGTTTCCCTCCGTCGCAGGTAGCGGTTGCTGTCTGCGCGCTGGTCATCAGTACGCCGGTGCTGGCGGCAGAGCCGGATAGCGGCTCTCCCCTGAAACCGCTGATAGACGTGCGCGGACGGTGGGAGAACGTCGATCAGGACGGCTTCGCTCGAACTGCCAGCGCGGCTACGGTTCGTGCACGTCTCGGATTCGAAACGCGGCCGCTGTTCAAGACGAGCGTGCTGGCGGAAGGTGAGTTCGTTCGTGCATTCCAGGATGATTTCAACAGCACGGTGAATGGCAAGACGCGCTTTCCGGTGGTCGGTGATCCTGATACTGAAGAGTTCAATCGACTGCAGCTGACGAACACTTCGCTTCCAGCCACCAGCATCATCGTCGGCAGACAACGCATCAACGAAGACGATCAGCGCTTCATCGGCCATTCCGGATGGCGCCAGAACGAGCAGACCTACGACTCCGCTCGCATCGTCAATCAGTCCATCAACAAGCTCACCATCGATGTTGCTTACATCGATCAGGTCAATCGGGTATTCGGCAAGGATTCGCCGGTGGGTCGATATCAAGGCGACAGCATCGCAGCGAATGTCGCATACAAGTTCGGATTGGGAACGCTCAGCGCGTTTGCCTACCGGCTCGATTTCGATGTGCTGTCACACGCGTCACCTGCTCAGCTCAACAGCGCCATCAATGATTCATCGCTCACCGAAGGCATTCGCTTCTCCGGCGATCACATGTTCAACACCGTGAAGCTTGCGTACGTGGGATCCTTCGCGGCGCAGGAAGAGGTTGGCCGCAACCCACTCAACTATTCGGCGGACTATTACCTCGCGGAAGTAACTGCGAACGTGAAAGCGTTCATCGCAGGTGCAGGGATCGAAGTTCTCGAAGGCACGGGCACCAAAGGGTTTGCGACTCCGCTCGCCTCGCTGCACAAATTTCAGGGCTGGGCGGATAAGTTCCTCACCACTCCGGTGAATGGAATTGAAGATCGCTACGCCACCGTTGGCATTGGCTCAAAACGAATGGGGCCTTTGCAATCGGTCAGTGCCTCGCTCATCTACCATGACTTCGACGCTGAGCGCGGCTCGAGTCACTACGGTTCGGAGGTCGATGTGCAGCTGCAGGCCCGGTGGTACAAATTCACGGGACTGGTGAAGTACGCCGACTATCACGCCGACGATTTATTCACCGATACCGGGAAACTCTGGGCGCAACTCGAATACGTCTGGTAGTTGGCGCAACCGCGGCGGCGTTCGTGCGTTGTCTGCGGCATGGGGTTCAAGTGGATAGCCGTCGCAACGTTGCTGGTGCTCGCCGGACTCGCGGCTGTCTATGTTCGTGAGCATTTGCCGCCGCGCTTGAATCCCTGGGCGCCTTTGGAGATCGACGCCGCGCCTAATTTCCTGACTGGGTTCAAGCTCAGCCGCGCTTCGAACGATGCGAATGCCTGCCGTACAGCGCTGACGCAAACGACCTGGCAATACACTCCGATCGAAAACGAGATCACCGCACCAGGTTGCGGATATACCAATGCGATTCGTATCGAGCGCATGGACATGAGTGTGAGCTCACCCTTTGCGGTCTCGTGCCGCGAGGCATTGAGTCTCGCGATGTGGGAGCGACATGTCCTGCAACCCGCCGCTCTGCGTTACTTCGGCGAGCCCATTACAAAAATAGAGCACTTCGGGAGTTATTCCTGTCGCACGGTCTACGGCCGACCGAATGCGAACATGAGTCATCACGCAACAGCAGATGCTTTCGATGTCGCCGGTTTTGTCATCGGCGAACACAAGCGCGTTCGAGTCGTGCGCGATTGGCTTGGCAGCGACGTCGAGGCGCAGTTCCTGCACGAAGTTCACGATGGCGCCTGCACTTACTTCGATACGGTTCTGGGGCCTGATTACAACGCGGCGCATCGCGATCACTTTCATCTCGATCGCGGCCGCTATCGCGTATGCAGGTGACGCGCAGCGATGGTGCCTGCATACAATCCGATCGTGAGCTGGAGTCTGGCCGTGTGGACTCGAAGAGATCGCGACAAATGCATTAAAGTCGCCGCTCGCACCTCACAAGGAAACACTTCATGCGCATCGCCCGCCTGAGAGTCCGCTCGCTTCTCTTGTTGCTGCTCGGTAGTGGGACGGCAATGTCGCTGCACGCCGCGGAACTGCCGACTGCTGACCAGTTGCAGGCGATGACCGCGCGATTCGCGCCTGTCGATATTCAGGTGGATTTGGCCGCGCTGCCGGCAAATGAGCAAGCCGCGCTCGCGAAGTTGATCGAAGCTTCACGCTACATCGATGCGCTGTTCATGCGTCAGCGCTCCGCCAGAAACGAAGCCTGGCTGTTGCAGTTGGCCAATGATGCCTCGCCACTCGGAAAAGCCAGGCTGGACTATTTTCTTCTGAACAAAGGCCCGTGGTCGGAGCTGGATGAGAATCGCGCATTCATTCCTGGTGCAGGTGCAAAACCAGAAGGAGGTGCGTTTTATCCCGCCAATGCCACACGAGATGCAGTCGATGCCTGGATGAAGACGCTTCCCGAGAAGGAGCGAGCCGATGCGACAGGATTCTTCACGACGATACGCACAACGCCGCAAGGCAAGTTCACAAGCGTGCCTTATTCACTCGAGTACCAGGGTGAGCTGGCCGAGATGGCGCGACTGCTGCGTGAAGCCGCGGCTCTCACTCAGCAGCCGACGCTGAAAGCATTCCTCGACAAACGTGCTGCGGCATTCATCAGCAACGACTACTACGACAGCGACATGGCGTGGATGGAATTGAACGCTTCCATCGAGCCGACGATTGGACCGTACGAGGTGTACGAGGACGAGTGGTTCAACTTCAAAGCGGCGTTCGAATCCTTCATCACCATCGTCGATCAGGATGAAAGTCAGAAACTCGCACGCTTCAGCAAGGAGCTGCAGGGACTGGAAGATCGCCTGCCGATCGACAAGGCCTTCCGCAATCCGAAGCTGGGCGGTTATTCGCCGATCCGCGTGGTCAACGTGGTGTTTACTGCCGGCGATGCGAATCACAGTGTCCAGACCGCAGCATTCAATCTGCCGAACGACGAACGAGTCGTCGCCGCGAAAGGATCGAAACGTGTGCTGCTGAAGAATTTCCAGCACGCGAAGTTCGACAAGGTACTCACACCCATCGCGAAAGTAGCACTCGCACCTGAGGATCGAGCGCTCGTCGCATTCGAACCTTTCTTCACACATATCCTGATGCATGAGCTCATGCACGGACTCGGGCCGCAGACCATTCGCCTGAATGGGCGTGAGACGACGGTGCGTCAGGAGCTCAAGGAGTTGAATGGCTTTCTGGAAGAGGCCAAGGCAGACATATCAGGATTGTGGGCTCTGCAGCAGCTCATGGATCGCGGCGTGATTGACAAAAAACAGGAACGCAGCATGTACGTCACCTATCTGGCGTCCACGTTCCGCACACTGCGTTTCGGTCTCAATGATGCGCACGGCAAAGGCATGGCTCTGCAGGTGAACTATCTTCTGGATCATGGCGCGATCCGAGTCGGTGCCGATGGTCGATTCGCGTTGGATCTGAAGAAGGTCAAGAGCGCTGTTGCCGGTCTGACGCACGACATCATGACCTTGCAGGCTCACGGCGACTACGCCGGTGTGAAGACACTGCTCGATCAAATGGTGAAGATTCGTCCCGAAGTGCAGCGTGTCATCGATCAGCTTGCAGCATTGCCTGTGGATATCGCGCCGAAGTTCGTCTCGGCAGAAGAGCTCGCGAGTCGCCAGCAATGAGTCGAATGCCGGAGGATCACATCCATCGCCTGGCGGCCCACGGATTTCAAGCGGGTGCGCAAACGTACGTGAAAGGTCGGCCAGACTATCCGAGTGAAGTGATCGCGTGGTTGCGTGACCAGCTTGGCTTGCAGAACGGCAGGACTGTTCTGGATCTCGGCGCGGGAACCGGGAAATTCCTACCCCGACTGCTTGCAACTGATGCGCATGTCATTGCAGTAGAACCTGTCGAAGCGATGCGTGCGGCGCTGTCGAGCGCATTCCCGCAGGTAGAGGTGAGGGCGGGCAGAGCTGAAGCGATCCCACTCGAGTCGGGCTCGGTGGATGCAGTCACCTGTGCGCAAGCCTTTCATTGGTTCGCGACTCGCCCCGCACTTGCGGAGATTCATCGCGTGCTCAAATCTGATGGAGCGTTGGGTTTGATCTGGAACGTTCGCGACGAGAGTGTCGAGTGGGTGCGAGCGTTGACCGGCATTATCCAACCGTTCGAAGGCGACGCCCCGCGCTATCAGTCGCTTGAATGGCGTGCTGTCTTTCCTGCAGAAGGATTCTCCGAACTCAAAGAGTTCTCGGTCGCACACGCACACGTGGGGCCGCCCGAACAGGTGATCGTCGATCGCACGCTTTCGATCAGCTTCGTCGCCGCACTGCCTGTCCTCGAACAACATCGCATCGCAGATGAGATTCGCGCGCTAATTGCCCGCACGCCCGAGTTGGCAGGGAAGAGCACGGTGAGCTTTCCCTATCGAACGCACGCGTACTGTTGTCGGAAGATCGTTTAAAAGAAGTGTCGCTATCGTGAAAGCAGCAAGGATCGCTGCACCAGTTCACTTACAATCCGCGTCCATGTCGAACGCAGTCCCACCGTCGTGATCGCGAGCTGGTTGCCCGCGCCGGCTCACTATCTGCTCGTGAGCGCGGTGGCCGTGCTCATCTACATCCTGACCACTCGTGCACGGCATGAGCGGCGTGCGCCGACCTCTGCAATTACCTGGGTGCTCGGTCTCGCGCTGATGCCCTATGTTTTTCTGCCGCTCTACATCTTCTTCGGACAGCGCAAGTTGCGTCCCGCGGCCATGCCGCGGACGGGCAACGTGATCGCAGGTGATCATTGGGCCGCCGAGCTCATCGAATGTTTCGGCCTGGCGCCACCTTCGCTCGCCGCAGTTCATCTGCATCGTGACGGCATCGAAGCGCGCGAGGCACTCTGGAAAATCATCGATGCGGCACGCGAAAGTCTGGACGTATGTACGTTCGTCATCGGCAATGATGCAATCGGAGCTGAGGCGGTACAGCGGATGGCCGAGCGTGCAAACGCAGGTGTGAAAGTGCGTCTGCTGCTCGATGGCTTCGGTGCGGTGACGTTCTCGCGCGAGTTCATGCGTCGGCTGCGCACGGCGGGAGTCGACGTTGCCGTGTTCAGGCCCTTCTTCAGTCTGCGTCGGTTGGGCCCGCGCAATCTGCGCAACCATCGCAAGTTCGTGATCGCGGATAGCCGATGGGTGTGGAGCGGTGGGCGGAATCTTGCAGCTGAGTATTTCGTCGATACGAAACACGGACCCGCGTGGCTGGATCTGTCATTCGATCTGCAAGGTCCGATCGCTGCAGAAGCTGCGCGGCAGTTTGAACTCGATTGGTCAGAGGCAACTCGGCGCAAAGCGGGCCAACCCGCATTGCAGGCAACGAGTGTCGAGCAGGGTACCGTGGTGCAGTTTCTCCCGAGCGGACCCGATCAGGCGGAAGACACCGCGCAATCGCTGCTGGTGGATGCGTGCTATCGCGCTCGACGCCGCATTCTCGCAGTCACGCCGTACTTCGTGCCGGATGACAGCCTGCGCGCCGCGTTACGACTTGCTGCGCGTCGAGGGGTGCGCGTCACCATCGTATTGCCGGCAATCTCGAATCATCGTCTCGCCGACTTTGTCCGTTCGCGCGCCATGCGTGACCTCGCCATGGCTGGAGTGGAATTCCGCTTACTGCCAAACATGGTTCATGCGAAGTGCCTGGTGCTCGATGAGGTGCTCGCGATGAGCGGCTCAATCAATCTGGACCTGCGCAGCCTTCATCTGAACCATGAAGCATCAGTGGTTTTCTACGGCGCCAAAGAAATCGAATGGTTTGCACAGTGGATCAACGAAATCGTGCCGCAGGGAGCGACTTATGCGGCGAAGCCGCCCAGCCTGGCGAGAGATATCGCGGAGGGATTGCTGCTGACTGTCGCGTTCCAGATGTGAGGAGACGCCAGCCAGCAGCAAAGATGGCTTCGCGTACTCGAGCGGTGGTCCCACCGAGATTGCGGTGGCAGTCGGACGGGACCAGCGATTCGAACCGTGGCTGTGTTCAGCCCCGATCGTTAGCTCGAATGTTCGGTCGGCAATCCTTCTGCCTGCCATCGCAGCAAACCGCCGTTGGTATTTGCCACTTCTGTCCAACCTGCATCACGCAGAATCGTAAAGGCCAGCACGGATCGCTTTCCCGATCGGCAGATCGTCATCACCGGTTTGTCCTTCGGTACTTCTTCGAGTCGCGTGCGTAACTCGTCGATGGGGATCAGCTGTGCGTTGCGAATGCGCGTTCGTTCTTCGTTCGTTTCGTGTCGCGTACGCACGTCCAAGATGTGCACCGCGTCTGCATGCGCCGCGACCCATTGCGGCGATATCTCCAGCACACCGCCATACGTCGTGGTCACCGGCGCCCAGGAGGGCGGGCGGGGTATTTGATCGTCGTGTGGCCGGCCACATCGCAGGTTTGCAGGAACTGCGACATCGAGTTGTTTCGGGTGTGGCAGACGCATGTTTTCCAGATAGCCGACAAAGTCCGTTTCATTCGCTTCACCTCCGATCCTTGGATTGAGTTGCCGTTCCTCGCCGATGCTGCTCGCAGTGCGGCCGGCGTAATCATGCGCGGGATAGACAATGCAATCGTCAGGTAAGGAAAACAGCTTCTCTTTGATCGAATGGAACAGCTTGCGTGCTGAACCGTCCTGAAAATCCGTTCGACCGCAGCCGCGTATCAGCAGACAGTCGCCGGTGAACACCATCGATTGGTCATCCAGTACGAGGCTGATACATCCGTTCGTGTGACCGGGCGTTTCCAGTACGCTCACGGAGCGCCGTCCAAACGCGATCGTGTCGGTGTCGCGTAAGGTTCGGTCGAGCGTATCCATGCCCGAACTGGCAGCCGCCGCGATCTGAGATCCCAAAGCGTGCCGCATCAACCATGCACCGGTGACATGATCGGCGTGGCAGTGAGTTTCGATGCACGCGATCAGCTGCAGATTCAACTCGCGGATCAACGACAGATCGCGCCCATGCTGTTCATACACACAATCGATGAGAACAGCCTCGCGAGTCTGGGTATCGCCCAGCAGATACGTGTAGGTCCCGGAGGATTGATCGAACAGTTGCCTGAACAGTAGGGGCGGGACCATGGACCGACTCCGGTGTGCTCGATGCACGAATGTCGTTGCAGCAGCAAATGCAATCCATGCTGCGCGGTATCGAACCGCAGCCTGCTACTCGTTCTCCTGTTCGTCAACCGGACAGATTCCGCTTGGATCGTCGCATCCGCTCGTGCGCAAAATCGCCGTGCGTTGGTTGGCAACGCACGGCCGCACACTTCAACGTGCCAGTGCTTCCTGCACCGGTCGATCCGCCAGATTCTCCATGAACCAATTGGGATAAACCTTCGGCAGAAGGGTGGCTGACTCGAGTTCTGCAATTTCTGCGCTCGAGAGCTGCACATTCAGCGCGCCTAGATTGTCTTCGAGCTGATGCAGCTTCGATGCACCGAGAAGCACGCTGCTGACCGCCTGCTTGGATAGAAGCCAGGCGATTGCGACTTGTGCCACGGTCGCATCGTGCTCGGCGCCGATCTTGCGCATCCGCTCCACCAGCGCGAATCCTTGTTCTTTGTTGAACGGCAGAATGTCGAAGCCGGAAAAGCGATTCTGTGGATCCGACAGACTTTCGCGGGTGTACTTGCCGCTCAGGAAGCCAGAGGCCAGCGGACTCCATACCGTGAGTCCAAGGCCGTAGCGTTGCATCATCGGAATCACATCGCGCTCGACGTCACGGCCGAGCAGTGAATAGTTCATCTGGCCGTGTGTGAAGGGTGCAAGACCATTGGCTTTCTGGATCTCCATTGCGGCAGCAACTTTCCAGGCGGGCCAATTGGAAAAGCCGAGATAGCGAACCTTGCCTGAGCGCACGAGCGCATCCATGGCTGCAAGCGTTTCCTCGAGCGGCGTTACTGGATCGTCGCGATGCGCGATGTAGACATCGATCCAGTCGGTACCGAGTCGGCGCAGGCTTTGTTCGGCCGACCAAAGAATGTGACGTCGTGAGAGACCCGTTTGAGTGAGCACGGGTCCGCTGCGAAAGCCGGCCTTCGTTGCGATGATCACTTCGTTGCGTCTTGATTGCAGCGCCTCGCCGAGCAGCTTCTCAGATTCTCCGTTCGCATAAGCATCTGCTGTATCGAAGAAGTTGATGCCGGCCTCCAGCGAACGGCCGACGAGTTCGCTTGCGGCACGGGCGCCCACTTTGTAAATGGAAGCGAGATCCTGATTGCCTGCTGTGAACGTCATGGCGCCAAACGCCATTCGGGAAACGATCAGGCCTGTGTGGCCGAGGGTGGTGTACTGCATGGCTGTTCTCCGCAAAAGGTAATGCACGGGACGTAACCTACGCCCGCCGATTGATTCGAAAAACCGCCTGCCGGAGAATGGGTCATTAACTTGAACTAACGAATCCCGTGGCACGAACCGACAGTTTCTCCGGACTTTCCGAATTCCTCGCGGTCGCGCGTCATCACAGTTTTCGTGCAGCGGCTGCGCAGCTCGAGGTGACGCCCGCCGCAGTAAGTCAGGCGATTCGAGCGCTGGAAACGCGTGTAGGCATGCCGCTCTTTCAACGCACGACTCGCAATGTCGCTCTGACCGAGGCAGGTCAGTCGCTGCTTGCGCGAATTCAGCCGGCGAGCGAAGAGATCGGCGCTGCGTTCGAAGCCATCGGCAGTCTGCGCGAACGTCCTGCGGGTCATCTGCGTCTCTCCGTGCCGCGTGCAGCGGTGCCGCTCGTGATCGAGCCCCTGCTTCCGGAATTCCGACGTGCGTATCCTGATGTGACCGTCGAGATCGATGTGGAGGACGCATCCATCGACCTCACCGAACATGGATTCGACGCCGGCATCCGCATCGGCGAGTATTTGCAGCGCGACATGGTTGCAGTGCGTGCGACGCCTGACTTTCGCTGGTGTGTGCTGGGTTCCCCGGCGTATTTCGCCAAGCATGGTCGCCCGTCGACGCCCGAAGAAATCATGCATCACGAGTGCGTCACCTTTCGCTTTCGCCAGGCCAGGACGATCTATCGCTGGGAGTTCGAACGCGGCGGGCGCGAGTTCTCCGTCGATCCACCTAAAAGTGTGGTCGTGAATGATGCAGCATTGCTCATATCGCTTGCGGTGCAGGGGCTCGGGCTCATCTACACGGCGGATCTGTTCGTGAGTAGCGAGCTTGCAGCGCGCAAGCTGGAGGTCGCGCTGACGCAGTTTCTGCCCACCTCTCCCGGTCTATTCCTGTATTTTCCGGCTCGGAGTCAGTTGCAACCGAAGCTGCGCGCGTTCATCGATACGCTGAATGCTTTCGTGCGACGCCAGACATCGAGTACTGCATCATCGCTGCCGCGCGGAAAGTCATCTTCCGTGCGCGACAAGCCAGGCAAGAGGGCGCTGAAGTGAATGCGAATGCCATGACCGATCTTCCACGCGTGCGCGAATGGCACTCGGTCGATCGCGCAACCTTTGTCGACAAGATTTTGCCGCTCAATCAACCCGCCGTACTGCGCGGCGTCGTTGCACAGTGGCCGCTCGTCCAGAAAGCACGTGTGTCCGCCAACGAAATCGGGGCTTATCTGCGTAGCTTCGATCGCGGTCGTCCCGTCGCGCTGATGTGGGCGGATCCGTCGCAAGCGGGCCGATTTTTCTACAGAGACGACATGCGCGGTTTCAATTTCGAACGGCGCAAAGATGCGATCGGATCAGCCATCGATCGGCTGCTCGAGCACTTGCAGGATGTGAACGCACCGACCATGTACATCGAATCGATGCCGATTGCAGATTTCCTGCCTGAGCTCGATCAGCAGAATCGATTGGAGCTTCTCGACAACACGCAGCCGCGCATCTGGATCGGCAACGCGACCACCGTACAGACTCATTTCGATCTTTCGAGAAATCTGGCTTGCGTCGCTGCAGGCCGTCGTCGGTTCACGCTGTTCCCGCCGAATCAACTGCCGAACCTGTACGTGGGTCCGTTTGATTTTACGGTTTCGGGGCCGCCGGTGAGCATGGTCTCTGTGCGCAATCCAGACTTCGCACGCTATCCGAGGTTTCGTGAGGCGCTAGGAAATGCACAAGTCGCCGAGTTGAATGCCGGCGATGCGATCTACATTCCGTTCGCCTGGTGGCACAACGTCGAGGCACTCGAAGCCTTCAATGTGCTCATCAACTATTGGTGGAACGATACGCCTGCGTTCAGCTCGCCGTTTGACAGCATGCTGCATGCGGTGCTGGCCATACGCGATTTGCCGGACGAGCAGCGGGATGTCTGGCGTGGATTATTCGAGCAGTACGTGTTCAAGGTGAACGGCGATCCGATGGAACATCTCGCGCCCGCTCATCGCGGCTTGCTGGGTACGCTCACGGCTGAGAGCGTCAACTACATCAAGACGACATTGCGCAAAGCGTTCAGTCGGTAGGACTGGGTCGCTCGATCAACAGAATGCTGAGCGACGCTTTCGTGCAGCGGCTCTGACTCAAGTCCGAGGCCCGTTCCCTTGCTTCTTACTTCTTCGCCGCGCGATCTCATAACCCGCGATACAGAGTGAGCCCCAGGCTGCAGCAGAAGCGTAGCCAGCGAGCACATCGCTGAAGTAATGCACTTGCAGCAGCACGCGGCTGAAGCCTACGAATACGATGACGAGTACTGCGATCACGGCGACCGGCAAATGCCAGGCACGCGGCGTGTGTCGAATCACGATGTAGGCCAGCAGGCCGTACATCAGCATGGATCCCGATGCGTGGCCGCTGGGAAAGCTCCAGCCGTTTGCCGCGATCAAGCCATGTTCGTGCGGCGGACGTGTGCGTTCGAACATGGATTTGAGCAGCAAGTTCAAAAGAGCGCCGGCACCTGTCGCAATGACCCATGCAATCGCAAGCACGTAATGACGGCGCCACACCAGCACCAACGTCACCAGCGCTCCCAGCGGCAACACCACGACTCTGTTACCCAGCACCGTAATCACGGCCATCCAGTGCAGCAATGTCTGCGGCGCATGAAGCGCGAGTGCACTGCTCAGCAAGGTATCGAAACGAGCCAGCTGTTCATCCAGCCCGATTTCGTCGGCGAGCTTGAAGAACACACCCAACGCGACGAATGCGAGAACGAAACTCAAGATCGCGTGAAATCCCAGGTAGCGTGCCATGGTCATCGAGCGTCGCAGCGCGCGCCCGAGCACGGGAATCTGTCGTAGGTGCGAGGCGAGAGCGCTATGCCTGAATCTTTCCCATGCATGCGATGCAGCCCGCCAGATTGCAGCACCGTAGCGATAGATCGCGTGCCACAGACTCACCGTTAACAATAGCATTGCCGCAGCAACGCCAAGGAGAGCTGCAACGGCGTGCTCGGCTAAAGTGTTTGCGAGTGATTCCATCTGAAGTCAATGCAAGGGCGATCGGCGACTGGCATCTGGCCAGCAGCGGCGGAGGAGCTTCCTTTCTCAAACATCCAGCGCTTGCCGCTCGACGCCTCCGAGCATGATGTCGCGAATCTGTTGAGCTTGCTCTTCATATTCTTTCGCGCGCTCTTCCCACTCGCGGGCGAGATCCGACCGACTGCGAGATCGAGCATCCTCGGCCATGCGGCGCATCAGTCCTTCGCGTTCGGCAAGTGCTCGTACCGCGTTCGCCAGTGCGCGAGAAAGCGCTGCAGCCTGATCCACCGCGAGCGACTCCAATGTGTAAGTGTGTCCCGAATGGCAACGAAACCGCAGCAGACCGCCTTCGCTCAGTTCCCACAAAACGCCATGACACTGCGGGCATGTCAACGTGGAGCGCGTGCCCATGCTGTCTGGAAGATCGGGTGACGCCACTCGCTTCTTGGCAATTTCGATCTCGAGCTTGAGCTGAGGCGAAGGTGGAATTGTTTCGCCTGCGGGCTCCTGTACCAGACGACTCAGGAGATCTGCCATCTCTGCGAGCGGCACGATGTAGTCGACCTGCATCGAACTCATGGCACTTAACGGCATGCTCGGGTACAGCGCGTCATGCGGATGCTGAATGACCGCCAGTCCGCCGCATTGCTGAATCGCCATCAATCCCGACGTCCCATCATTCAACATGCCGGTGAGAACAACGCCGATGGCGCGCCCGCCCAACGTCGCCGCGATCGAGCGGAACATTGGATCGATTGCAGGTCGCGAGCCGTTTTCGCGCGGTCCGTTGGAGAGCACCATGCGCTCGCCTTCCAACAACAGATGCCGATCGGGTGGCGCAAGGTAGACGTGACCACGTTTCCATTTCGCCCCATCGGTCGCGAAGTTCACCGGCAACGCGACTTCATGGCCTAACGTCTTGGCGAAGCGATCCGGCGAATGGGCACGCAAATGCAGCGTGACGAAAATGACGGCCGGGAAATCCGCCGGCAGCTTCATGAGTACTTTGCGGATTGCATCGAAGCCTCCCGCGGAGGCACCGAAGGCGATAACGTCGTGGCGATCCATAGGGGTTCTCGGTCAACGTACCGCTCAACCCTGAAATTGCCGGGTGGGTTCCCTCCAAACACGGGTGTCTGATGTGTGCTGCTCGCTCCGTATCCGAGAGTCTCGGTCACGCCATCAGGTATTTCAGGAGGGACGCTCGCTCAGGGTTTCGTGGTTCTCTCCACGTGCCCGCCGAACTGATGTCGCATGGCCGAGAGAATGCGATCGGCGAATTCTGCTTCGCCTCGCGAGCTAAAGCGCTGGTACAGCGCGGCGCTCAGTACCGGAACCGGAACGGATTCATCGATGGCCGCCGCGACAGTCCAACGTCCTTCACCTGAGTCAGAGACGCGGCCTTCGAAATTCGCAAGCCCTGGATCCTCGAGCAGTGCTTTCGCCGTGAGATCCAACAGCCACGAACTGATGACACTGCCTCGACGCCAGACTTCTGCAATGGCAGCCAGATCGAATTCGTACTGATAGAACTGCGCATCGCGCAGCGGTGCGGTTTCCGCATCGGCACTTCGATGCTGCGTGCCCGCGTTCGCATGTCGAAGAATATTCAATCCTTCTGCGTACGCCGCCATCAGTCCGTATTCGATTCCGTTGTGAATCATCTTGACGAAGTGGCCGGCACCATGAGGTCCGCAATGCAGATAGCCCTGTTCGGATGTGCTCGAGCCGGGTGTTCTGCCTGGTGTCGCTGGCGTCGAGCCCGCGCCCGGTGCAAGGGAGGCGAAGACAGGTGCGAGATGTTGAACGATGGGCTGCTCGCCTCCGATCATCAGGCAGTAGCCGCGATCGAGACCAAACACTCCGCCGCTGGTACCGACGTCAAGATAATGAATGCGCTTTCCGCGGAGTTCTTCGGCGCGTCGCACGTCGTCGCGATAAAAAGAGTTGCCCCCGTCAATGACAATGTCATCCGGGTCGAGCAACGGCAGCACATCCGAGAGCACTTTGTCGACGAGCGCGGCTGGCACCATCAACCAGATGGCTCGCGGCTTGCTCAACCTGGAGACAAACTCATCCGGCGATGCTGCACCGGTTGCGCCATCAGCCACGAGCGCCTGCACGGACTGTGCATTCACGTCGTAGACCACGCAGTCGTGGCCCTGATGCATGAGACGCCGCACCATACTTGCGCCCATGCGCCCCAAACCGATCATGCCCAGCTGCATTGTGTTCTCCCGAAACCATCGATGAGGCAAGTAGTCACTCGCCGATCAGAATACAACGACAGTGTTTCGAAAAAGTTCTTCAGGCGCCGAGTTGGATGGTCAGAGGGCTTCACGGACGATCATCAGTCCGACAGCAGCTGATCAGAGCGTCTGCGCAGTGCCGGTCAGGGGCCGAAGTGCAATGTGTCTTGCTAGCGCAGGAGGGGAAGGTGGGGAATGGTGTCCTGCGCAACGATCAGCTGGCGGCGCGCTTCCGCCCATTCGCTCATGAATGCGCCTTGTTCCAGAATGTGCAGCGCCAGCTCGTCCTCGCTCAGACCACGCTGCGCGGCGAGGTTGTTCAAATAAAGCTGCTCCTGCGATTGGTGTTCGTGAGCAAGCATTCGAGGGACACCCACGCCGAGCGGTGCGTGTCGTTCCCACAATTGACGCGCCTGAGCCAGATCTATTTCTGCCATGAGCGAAACCACATCGAGCATCAGCTCGTACTCGCGAAACAGTTTTTCCTCGATGAGTTGGCGCTCTGAAACGAAGTTCATCCAATCGAAGGATCTGATCTTCCTGACCGCAAGCGCCGCCGCTTCATTGACGGTCATCCGTCCCTGATACGTGTACACGATGCCGTTTGCCACGCCCGCGCCCACCAGGGTGTAAGGAGAGGCAGGCAGATCAATGTTGCTTTCGTGATCGTCGGTCCCGCGCGGCACGATTCGCCTCGTTGGCGGCCAGCTGAGGGCACCATCCTATGCTCGTGTGCAGTCACTCACCATTTGCGCGGGCCACGTACAGTCGGACACGCGTCACAGAATGCACAAGTCCCGAGCTTCACGTCGGTGCCCCACTGACACGCGACATCAATCGATCTGCAGAATCACCTTGCCGCGTGCGTGACCTGTGCCCTGATAGTCGATCGCCTCAGACACTTGATTCAGTGAGTAGCGCTTGTCAATCGCCGGCGTGAGCTTGCCTGCACGTGCGAGGCTCGCAAGGAACTCGAGATCGGCTGGATGTATGTCGGCGATGAAAGTCACGAATCTTTCTTCTATGAACGGCTGCATCACGTGAGCGCCTAGCATCCGCCAGACCGGTCCGAGAAAAGGCTCTGTTTTCGGACCACTGACGATCACGACCGTTCCCTTTGACTTCAGCACTCGCCGGACCTTCATCAAGGAGTGATTGCCAACATTGTCCAGCACCATGTCATAGCGCTCGGTGCCTTCTGTGAAATCCTGTTTGCTGTAGTCGATGACGTGATCCGCTCCGAGTGACTGCACGAGATCTACATTGCGTGTGCTGCACACGCCAGTGACTTCTGCTCCAAGGGCTTTGGCGATCTGAATCGCGAAGGTGCCAACGCCGCCAGATGCACCGTTGATCAGGACCTTCTGGCCTGCCCGGAGCTGCCCGTGATCACGCAATCCTTGCAGGGCCGTGACCGCTGCGATCGGAATTGCGGCCGCTTGTTCGAAGTTCAGATTTTCGGGCGTGTGCACGAGCGATGAGTCTTCACGCATTTTGACGTACTGAGCAAACGCACCGCCCGCGGCTCCGAACACTGCATCTCCCGGTTTGAATCGCGTGATGCGCGCTCCCGCAGACTCGACTACGCCTGCAAAATCGACTCCTGCTCGAGCATCCTTCGGGGCACCGATTCCTGCCATCAGTCTCATGATGTAGGGCTTGCCGGTCGTGCCGTGCCAATCGAGTGGATTAACCGCGGCTGCGTGAATGCGGATCAATACTTCGTCGGCTGCCGGCACGGGCTTGGCCACGTCTTCCACGCTGAGGACCTCACCTGATCCGTAGCAGCGCTGCATCACGGCCTTCATCGTATCGTCGCTATGCGCTGCGGAACTTGATGCGCCCGGGCATGGCGACCCGTAGCTCACTGCGATGGAGAGCGAGACCAGAGCGATGACGAGTACGCCGAGCACGATGCTCAGGATGCGAGTCTTGACGGTCACGTTCGTGCTTCCTTGTTATGCGGCGGGAAGCCAACTATGAATGATGATTGCTGGTTGAGACCGGCCATGCGATGAGCGGCGATTTGAAGGTACTGAGTTGCGGTCTATCACGATGGACGGCTGCGCACCGGGAGAACACGGCCGCGAACCGCGCTCGGGCTTACAGGCGTTGGTCTATAGTCCGCCCATGGCATCCACAGCGATAACAAGGCGCGGCGGAATTTTCCGATGGACGCGAGTGCGTTTCACGCTCGTCGTTTCCGCACTTCTGGGTTTGTTGCTCAGCATCAGCAACGAAAGTCCGACGCTCACCGTGATTGCGCGTGCAGTAATCGTCGGTATGGGTGCGCTGTTTGCGTTTGGATTGCTCGAACAGTGGCCGCAGCGGCTGCCGCGCAAGCTGCCGCGTTCGGTGTTGCAGCTGATCGGTATCGTCATCGCAATACCTGTTACTGCGGTTATCGCCTACCTGGTGACGACGGGCGGCGATCCGCAGTTCGCGCACGATCAGAAACGAGCGGCGGGTCTGGCGGGACTCATATTCAGTGGAGTGTTGTTCGCGCCCTGGATCGCAGTCGGAGCAATGCTGAAGCAGCGCGATGCCTTCGCGCGCGAACAAGCCCTGGCGTTCGAGCTCGAGCGCAGTGAGTTCGAGCGCAAAGCACTCGATGCGAGGCTGCGACTGCTGCAAGCACAAGTCGAACCGCACTTTCTGTTCAACACTCTCGCGAATGTGCAGGCGCTGGTCGATGCAGGTTCACCGCAGGCGTCTCGCGTGCTGGCCAGTCTCATTGCCTACCTGCGTGCCGCAGTTCCACGCATGCACGAAAAGTCGACCAACTTCGCACAAGAAGTGGAATTGGTACGCGCCTATCTCGAGCTCATGCAAATGCGAATGCCAGATCGTTTGCAGTTCGCCCTCCATATGGAACCGGCTGTCGCTCTGTTGCAATGTCCGCCCATGACGCTGCTCACGTTGGTTGAGAATGCTGTTCGACACGGCATCGATCCGAGTGAGATCGGCGGCCGCATCGATGTGGATGTCTGGCTGCGTGATGCTCGCGTACGGATCCGCGTGACAGATACGGGTCTGGGCTTCAACTCCGCCGCGAAGGGTTTGGGCACTGGATTGTCGACGTTGCGAGAACGTCTGCAGCTGGCGTTCGATGGTGATGCGCAATTGCAGCTCACTGAGATCCAACCGCATGGTGTATGCGCCGAGCTGAACTTTCCTGCGCGGGAGGTGCGTGCATGAGCGGGTCACGTTCCTCGACCTCGTCACCGACGGTATTGATCGCCGACGACGAGCCGTTGCTCCGTGAAGCGTTCGAGCGCCTGCTGAAACAGGCGTGGCCGGAGGTCACAGTCGTCGCTCGCGCCCGCAATGGACGCGAGGCCATCGAGCTTTTCGATCAGCATCGGCCGAGCATTTGTTTTCTGGACGTGCAAATGCCGGGCAAGACGGGGATCGAAGCCGCACAACACATCGGCCATCGCGCGCATGTGGTCTTCGTGACTGCGTACGATCAATACGCGGTGCAGGCATTCGCGCAGGGTGTGCTCGACTATCTCGTCAAGCCTGTTGAACCGGTGCGACTTGCCGAAACGGTTGCTCGCTTGCAGGACCGAATGAACACGACGCAGCCTGCGTTGAACACGGAAGCACTCTTGCAGCAGCTTGCCGCAAGCCTCGAGCGACGATCGACCTCAACGCTTCAGTGGCTACGAGCATCGGTGGGCCAGACCATTCGCCTGATTGCCGTGGAAGACATCGACTATCTGCGTTCCGAGGACAAATACACGCACATCGCCTGGCGCGACGACGCTCGTGAGCCGCGTGAAGCGATTATCCGAACGTCGTTGAAGGAATTGCTGCCGCAGCTGGATTCTTCGCAGTTCGTGCAGATTCACAGATCCATCGTCGTGAACCTGCGCGCGGTGAGCCATCTCACGCGTAACGACCACGAGACCGCCGATCTGTATCTGAAGGGCAGAGAGGAAGCCTTGCCGGTGAGTCGCACCTACTTGCCTGCGTTCAGGCAAATGTAGCTGTCGCATGCGAGCTGATCAGTCGCTGCGCAGTCGATAGCCGATACCAGTTTCAGTGAGCACGTATCTCGGTTGTGCGGGATCGAGCTCGAGTTTACGGCGCAATCCGGTCACGTAGATCCGCACGTAATGCTGCTGATCGAGCTTGCCGGGTCCCCAGCCTGCCTTCAGTAACTCGTTGTGCGTGACGACCTGACCGGCTCGTTGAATGAGCGCCACCAGCAATCGATACTCGATCGGCGTGAGATGCACCGGCTCTCCACGCATGTGGACTTCGCGACGAGTCAGATCGACCTGCAGTTCTCCAGTTTCGAAGATTTCGTCCGCAGATCCAGTGACTCGACTGGCTGCATGCCGTAGTGCTACGCGCAGTCGCGCCAGCAATTCGCCGGTGGAAAACGGCTTGGTCACATAGTCATCGGCGCCCGCATCGAGCGCCGCAATCTTCTCTCGCTCCTGCGTGCGTGCGGAGAGCACAAGAATGGGCACGCTCGTCAACGCGCGCGCAGCGCGGATCACTTCGATGCCATCGCCATCGGGGAGTCCAAGATCGGTCACGATCAGATCCGGACGTTGATCCCGGATGCGTCGAATGGCTTCCGCAGCGTTGATGGCTTCCAGATGTCGCATCTCATTGGTTTCAAGTGTCACTCGCAGCACGCGTTGCAGATGCGGCTCATCCTCGACCACCAGAACCAAGGGTGCTTCGCTGGTCATGTGCTGGGTGGCGGCTCGGGTGTGCGGGGACACGGAAACACCACACTGAACTCCGCGCCGCCTTGCGGATGGTTGCGTGCCGCGATCGTGAGCCCATGGAGATCCGCGATGGCTCGACAAATGGAAAGACCCAGGCCGAAGCCGGAGTTCGTGCCAGTACGAGTGCCACGTTCGAACTTCTCGAACAGCAGCTGCTCGCTTCCTGGTGCCAGGCCAGGGCCGTGATCGCGAACGTTCACGATCAGAGAGTCACCGCGGCGTTCTGCGCTGATAAGGACCGAAGTGCCAGGCGGGGTGTAGAGCGCCGCGTTCTCCAGCAGATTGACGAAGAGTTTCTCGATCAACACTCCGTCCACGTGCAGCAAAGACATCTGCTCCGGTAACTCGACTGATATGGCGCGGTCGGCGAGCAGAGTGCGGCATCGCTCGAGCGCGGCACCAATGAGTTCCTCCAGCGGATACCACTGACGATCCAGTTCGATACGTCCGGCGTGCAGTCGCGTCATCTCGAGCAGATCGCTCACTTCCGTACTCATGCTCAATGAGCGCTGGTAGATCGTGTCCAGCAATTGATTCTGTTGCTCAACCGACATGCGTTCCCGGTTCTCCTGCAGGCTGCTCGCGCTGCCTGCAATAACCGCCAGCGGTGTGCGCAGATCGTGAGACAGGGATGCGAGCAGCGAACTGCGAATGCGTTCTTCATTCGCGGCGAGTTCCGCACGCTGCGCAACTTGCGTTTCACGTCGAACCCGCGAGGCGAGCGCACTCGTGACCAAGCCAACGGCGAGCAATACCAACGCAGTGATCAGGTATTGAACCGAACCGAATCGCAGGGTGAATGTAGGCGGAATGAAGAAGAAGTCGAACGCGAGAGCGCTGAGCAGAGCGGTGCCAATCGAGACCGGCCGGTCGTAGTAGATCGCGACGATCATCACTCCGAGCAGATAAACCATCGCAGCATCGGTCGCTGTGAACCAGCGAATAAGCAGCCAATTGAGCAGCGTGCACGCAGCCACGACGACAGCGGCGATGGCGAAATGCGATGAGTGCGTTGCAAGCCGTCGACGGATCACAGTGGGTGAGTCTTGAGCTGAAGCCTTAGGTCCGATGCGCGAGCGTAGGCTCACCTGTAAGGCGTGAATAGAGCCAAACCATTTCTTTGCAACTTCTTTACTCGCCTCCCTATAGCTTAGGGACTCCTCGTGCGGTTTGGAGTGTGCAGTGGCGATTGCTCAGACGTTTCATGCATCCGCGATCAAGGGCGAGTCATCGCGGCGCAGAGCCCTGACGCTGGGCGCGCTGGGAGTGGTGTTCGGTGACATCGGAACCAGTCCTTTATACGCGTTCAAACAGGCGTTCACGCCGCCCTATGGCGTTGCCGTCAGCGAAGCGAACGTCATAGGCATGCTGTCACTGATCTTCTGGACCCTGATCATGACGGTCACTCTCAAATATGTGATTGTGATGCTGAGAGCGGACAATCAGGGCGAAGGTGGCGTCCTGTCGCTGAGCACGCTGGTCGCAGGCACGATCCGCAATTCACGGCTATGGGAGCCCGTCACTGCGATCGGAATTCTGGGAGCGGCACTGTTCTTTGGTGATGGCATTCTCACGCCCGCAATCTCGGTCACCAGTGCCGTGGAAGGTCTGGCGGTGCTCGCGCCTCGATTCGAGCATGTCATCGTGCCCGCAACCATCGTGATCCTCGCAGTTCTGTTCGCGGTTCAACGCAAGGGGACGGAGCGAGTGGGTCAGGTATTCGGCCCGGTGATCGTGGTCTGGTTTGCAACGCTTGCTCTTCTCGGGATTCTCCAGATTGTGCAAGCACCTCATGTGCTCACCTCCCTGAATCCCTGGTGTGCCGTGCGATTTTTCGCGAACAATGGCTGGCAAGGATTCGTCGTGCTCTCCGCCGTATTTCTCGTGGTCACGGGCGGGGAGGCGCTCTATGCAGACCTCGGACACTTCGGTCGTGTGCCCATCAGGAATGGATGGCTGCAACTCGTGCTGCCGGCGTTGACGCTCAACTATCTCGGCCAGGGCGCGCTGGTGTTGCAGGATCCATCTGCGATGCGCAATCCGTTCTATCTGCTGGCGCCATCGTGGCTGCTCATTCCCATGATCGTGCTCGCGACCGCGGCGACGATCATTGCCTCGCAGGCCGTGATCTCCGGTGTGTTTTCAGTGACCCGGCAGGCGATGAACCTCGGATATCTGCCGCGATTACGAGTGCTGCATTCCTCGGCGGCTTCGGCGGGTCAGATCTACGTGCCCGCTGCGAATTGGATTCTGTTCGTCGGCACGACCGTTCTTGTCCTCGCGTTTCGTTCATCGGCTGCGTTGGCTGGCGCGTACGGCATTGCAGTGTCTGCAACGATGCTGCTTGCGGGCGGGTTGGTCGCGATGCTCGCGTACGTGCGTTATCCGATGCGTCGTTGGGCTCTGATGCCGCTGCTGTTCACCATTAGCGCGGTGGATCTCATGTACTTCGCATCGAATGCAATGCGTGCGCTGGATGATGGATGGGTGCCGCTGCTGGTCGCGGTCATTGTTTCGCTGCTGATGTACACCTGGCGCGATGGCCGCAAGGCGCTCAATTGGGCGATGTCACGTCGGCAAATGCCGTTATCGGAATTCGTGCGCGTGATGAAACAGCGAAAGCCGCTACGCACGCTCGGTACCGCTGTCTATTTGACTAACGAAGCAAGCACCATTCCGGCTGCTCTCGCTCAGCACTTGAGATTTCATGGCGTGCTGCATGAGCGTGTGATCATTCTGACCTTCGCGCGACTGGATCAGCCGCGTGCGTTGCCGCAGGAGCGTGTGATCTGGGAAGAGCTCACTGACGGCGTCTACAAGCTGATTGCGCGCTACGGCTTCATGGAGCAGCCCGACACAGTGGGCGCCCTCAGGCTCGCGGATCGCACGGGTCTGATCTATGAACCCGAGACCACCTGCTATGTCGTCGGACGTACCACACCGTTTGTCACCGAGAAAAAGGGAATGGCCCGCTGGCGCAAGCGGCTGTACGTGCTGATGGCTCGCAACACGCGGGTTGGATATGAATATTTCGGCGTGCCCGAACATCGGCTGCTTGAAGTGGGAAGTCAGGTGCATCTGTAGAGCGGAACCGCATGCACCTCAGCAGGGTTGAGGGCGAGGAGGCCTCTCATGCGCAAGCACATCCTGACTGCATTTCTGTGTGGCTGCTCCTTTCAGTTCGCCGTCGCGGCCGAGGGTGTGTCTGCCGACACGTCAGTCGTCGCGATCAACATTCTGCTGTTGCCCGATCCGGACATGACATGGCATGCGCGCGATCTGAACCGGCAGTTGCGAACGAACGATCCGAGCGGCTTCGCTCTGGATGAAACGCACGTGCCGCATATCTCGCTGCTGCATCAGTACGTGCGCTCGCAGGATCTGCCGCGAATATTCGAGGCGGTTGAACCCATCGCAACACGCGCTCACCTCGTGGGTCGAGAGCTTTCTGCCAAAGGTGTGGAGCATGAATCCTCGAACGGTCGTGAAACAAATACTCTCAGCGTGCAGAAGACGCCAGAGCTCGCGGCTTTACAGCAGGAATTGATCGCTGCCCTGCAGCCCTATCGTCAGGCAGGAGGCACTGCTGCGGCGTTCTACACGCGTGGCGATTCCCCGACCGTTGATGCTTCGTCAATCGATTACGTGGCGAGCTTCGTGGAGAAGCGCTCCGGCGATCAGTTCAAACCGCACATCACGCTCGGCTCGAGCGATCTCGCCTTCGCTGAGAAACTGAAGGCACAGGAGACGAAGCCTTTCACCTTCAAGATCGCTGACATCGGCATCTTTCAGCTCGGCAACAGCGGCACCGCGCGCAAAGAACTCTGGCGCTTGTCTGCGCACTCAGCGGGTTCTTCCGATCGCTGATACTTCGCATCGTGGTGCATATCACGCGTACGTGCTAGCTCTGATCACATCGCGCTGGCGTCTGCCCGAACATGCGCCGATTCGATTTGCGGCACTCACAGATCTCGAGGGATAAGAAAATGAAATTACGGTTTCATTGCTCCGTGGCGTGGGCCATTGCGTGGGCCTTCTTCGCTCAGTGCGCGTTGGCGGACACTCAGCAATGGTCGGCAGCCAAAGCCAATCAGTGGTACGCACAGCAGCGCTGGCTCGTCGGTGCGAACTTCATTCCTGCAGATGCGATCAATCAGCTGGAGATGTGGCAGGCAGAGACGTTCAATCCTGCAGAGATCGACAAGGAATTGGGTTTCGCGGAAAGGGCAGGCATGAACACGATGCGCGTGTTCCTGCACGACCAGCTCTATTCGCAGGACGCGGAGGGGTTCAAGAAGCGCATCGATGAGTTTCTCGCGATTGCTGAGCGACATCACATCAAGCCGCTGCTGGTGCTATTCGATTCCTGTTGGGAGTCCTATCCGAAGCTGGGTCCTCAGCATCCGCCAATTCCCGGCGTGCACAATTCCGGTTGGGTCCAGAGCCCCGGTCTGGCAGGCCTTGCGGACACGGCGGGCTATCCAAAACTCAAAGCCTATGTTCAAGGAGTGCTGCGCGCGTTCGCTCACGACGAGCGAGTGCTGGGTTGGGATTTATGGAACGAGCCGGACAACGTTAACGATGCCGATGCCCGCTCGCCGCAGGCATCTCAAAAACTCGGGCAGGTGGCCACGCTTCTGCCGCAGGTGTTCGCGTGGGCACGCGAGGCGGATCCCTCGCAACCGTTGACTTCAGGTGTCTGGCACAACGACGACTGGTCCACCGCCGACAAGTTGAACGAAATCGAAAAAGTGCAGATCCAGCAATCCGACGTGATTACGTTTCACGGCTATGAATGGCCCGAGGTGATGGAGAAGCGTATCCGTTCGCTGCAGCCGTACGGCCGGCCATTGATCTGCACGGAATACATGGCGCGCAGCAGAGGTTCGACGTTCGACACTTCACTGCCGCTCGGACGCAAGTACAACGTCGGCATGATCAATTGGGGTCTGGTCCTCGGTAAGACGCAAACGAATCTGCCGTGGGAATCGTGGCAGAGACCTTTCACACAGACTCAGCCACCCGTGTGGTTTCACGATGTGTTCTATGCCGATGGCAGGCCTTATCGTCAGGCGGAGATCGATCAGATCCGCAGTTTGACCGAGGCTGCGCAAAAGGAATTCGACGCAGCAAAGAAGAAACGCCGCTAATGCGTGCTGTCGGACTGCAGCTTCAAACGAAACTGCAGTCCGGTGCAACGTTAACGGACGATCACCGTGCCCACCATGTGGGGATGAAGCGAGCAGAAGTACGCATACGTTCCGGGATGCGTCAGCGTGACTTCGTAGCGATCGTCCGTGTCGAGTGCCGGTGATTTGATCGGCGAGTTCGCATCGGTACCGACGACGACATGCGGCACATCGTCCTGGTTGATCCACACCAGATGCGCACCCACAGGCACCGTGATTGTTGCAGGTAGAAAACTGAAATTGCCGATCTTCACCTGAAGTGGATCGGTGCTTCCTCCGGCGTAGGTTTGCGGTGCCAAGAGAGCAAGCACAGCGAGGCCCGCAAGAAGCCTCAGATTGAGAGTGACCATAGATAAGCTCCTGCTCAGGTGACATTCAAGGGTTGATCGATGACCTTCGCGGATGTGTGGTTGTCGAGCAGTACCACGTCGCGAATGCCCAGTACCGAACGCAACTTGTCCGCCGGAACCTTCATCGGTCCGGGACTGGGTGCGGTGCCCGGTGCGGGCTGAGGAAATGCGGTCGACATCGCGCTGTAAAAGCTCACGTGTCCTTCGACCTTCTGCAGCACCTGATGAATGTGGCCATTGAGCACGGTCACTGAGCCGAAGCGTCGCACATAGCCAAGAGCCTGAAGCGCGTCGTCCGTGCCCCATCCCCAATCGGGATACACGGCCCACAGCGGCATGTGCGTAAACAGAATGATTGGCGTGCTCGCAGGCAGACCCTTCAAGTCGCGTTCGAGCCATTCGAGTTGTTCTGCGCCCAGTCTGCCGAAGCCGCCTGCCTGCAGATCGAGGACGTTGACCAGAGCGACGAAGTGCACACCGTGCGCATCGAAGCTGTACCACTTGCGACCGGGTGAGCCGTTGAAGCGCGAAAAGAAGGCAATGCCGTTGTCACCGATGACATCGTGCTCTCCGGGCACGTAGTGCACATCGCCGCGGAATTCATTGATGATCTGCTGCGCCGTATCAAACTCCTCGGGCTTCGACAGATGACTCACATCGCCGGTGTGCAGCATGAACGCAGGCCTCGGGTTCAGCGCGCGCGAATGCTCGATGGCTGTTGCCAGTGTGCCGGCGGGATCGGGATTCGCCTCTTTGTTGAAGCCGATGTGACTATCGCTGATCTGTACGAAAGTCAGGGCTCCTGTCTGCTTCGCCTGGGCTGTCTCGCTCATGAGCAGAGCGGTGGGTACGCCTCCCTCGATGGCCCAGATCAACCCGGTTCCGGCCCATGCGCCGCATTTCAGCAGCTGACGCCGGCTGAGCCCTGAGCTCTCTGCCGGGCCTGAATGACTGTTACGCTCGCTTCGATTCTTCATCATGCTGTCCTCTGCTAGAGCGGATGCTCTGTCGCAAGAGGAGACTGGGCGGCGAGCGTTGTTATTCGCAGGCCCGCGTTCCGGGAATAAATAACCGGTCCCACCGATCTATTACTGAATCGACTCTCGACTCACCGCTGAACAATGCCCGATTCGTTTGCCACGATCGTCGATACCCATCTGGATGCGGCCTATCAGCTCGCCCGATGGTTGACCCGTGATGCTTCAGTGGCGGAAGACGTGGTGCAGGATGCGATGGTGCGTGCGCTCACTTATTTCGCGAGCTTTCGTGGAGAAAATCCCAAAGCATGGCTGCTCACCATCGTGCGCAACGTAGCTCTCGGGAAACTTGGGATCAGCAAGCACGATACCCAGTCGCTCGATGATATCGACACACTGGAGACGCAACGCGACAAGCTGATCGATCCGGGTGCCGGGCCGGAGGAGGCTTTGCATCAGCAGCAGGAACAGCAGGTGGTGAGTTCATGCATTGAGCGTTTGCCGCTCGAGCTGCGCGAATGTCTGATCCTGCGGGAATGGGAAGAGCTCTCGTACAAAGAGATCGCCACGGTCATCGAGGCACCGATCGGCACGGTGATGTCGCGACTATTTCGAGCGCGTCAGCTGCTGGCGAACTCACTTTCGCATTCTTTGGAGCTGGCGCCATGAGCGATCATCTGGAATGTGAACAGCAGCTGCTGGTACAGGCGGAATTCGATGGCGAGCTCAGTGCTGCAGAATCGTTGTCGATTCTCACGCATCGCCGTCAATGTGAGCACTGCACGAAAACTCATCGAATGCTCAGCGGGGTGGCGAAGCAGATGAGAGATCTGCCGCGTGAAGCCGCTCCGCAATCGCTGCGAGCTGCAGTGCGTGATCGCACTGCGCAGAAAACTCCGCGCGTTCGGAATCGTTACGGTCAGTGGCTTTCAGGGGCTCTGGTGGGTGCGATGGCGGCATCCGTCGCGATGTTGCTGGTGCGTGCGCCACTCGCGCCGCTGGAAGGCACGCTGGTCGACGATCATGTGCGCGCATTGCAATCGCCTGCACATCTTCTCGATGTGGAATCGAGCGAGCATCACGTGGTGAAGCCCTGGTTCGCCGGTCGCATCGACTTCGCACCGCCGGTGAAGGACCTCGCGACCATCGGCTATCCGTTAATGGGCGCTCGCACGGAAGTCATCGAAGGTCGTTCCGTGGCGGTGCTCGTGTATCAGGCAGGCCGGCACACGATTGATCTGTTCATCCAACCCACTCAGTCACGCAAAGAAGGGATCGAGTCATCGATTGAGCGTGGCTTCAACGTACGTCACTGGAATCGCGAAGCCATGAGCCTGTGGGCTGTTTCGGATCTCAATGCGCATGAGCTTGATGCATTCGTGAGTCATTGGAACACATCGACGTAGCGTCGGAGGAAGCAGGAGCGCAGCCCTCGAACTCGGTGTCCGAGGGCTGCGTGTTGCTAAGTTTGAGCTTAAGACGATCGACGACGCGTGCCTGACCGAGCAGTATTTCCCTTGCTGTCGGAGCGACTATCGTCCACATCAACTTCGGTACGTCGCACTGTCTCGTCGACTTGTTCGACGCGCTCATCCGCCGTCTTGCGGACCAGGACCTCACCGGTGACCACAGTGTCTTTCGCGACCACGGCTTCCTCACCGCTTTCGCTGATCTCAATGGTCTGGTCTCTGAACACATCATCACCTGCGCGTACTGAGCGGTCGCTGACAGGACGACGCTGAACGTCGACATGCTCTTCACGCAAAGCGACCTGTTCATGCACGGGTTCTTCGACCACGTAGGAGCGAACGCGGACGCCGCCTCTGTTCACTTCACGCTTTCCGACACGCAGCCGTTCTTCCGCGACAGGGATCGCCTGCTCGCCGACGACATTGCCCTGCGTGGAACGACCTTGCGTGGAAGCGCGTGCGTTCGTTGAACTGCTCGTGTCCATCGATGCACCGGCTGCCGCCGCGATGCCTGCTGATTCGGCTGTCGGATCGCGGGCGTCCTGCGCGTTTGAAACACGATCACTCTGGATCACTTCATCATCATCACTGTAGGCGTGATCTGCCCCGGTCCAGCCTTCGGCACGCCACTGCTCGGCGCGTTCATCCAGATCAACAGCGTTCGTCTGTTCGAGCAGAGAGATGGCTTCATCACTGCGCTCATCATCGACGCGTGCGGTCAGAAGATATCCACCCCGTCTGAGCCCTTCGGAGTAGGTGGGACGGTCGTCGTCGCCGACGAAGAAGTCCTTGATCGATTCCCAAAAACCTTTGTCATCGTCTCCACCGTCGCTGTTGATTCGCTCAGAGGTCAAGTTCTGACCGACGATGCGTACATCATCGTCGTCCAATCCTCGACTCACCAGTTGTTCGCGAGCGCGCCGGGCGTCGGATTCCGAATCGTAAATTGCCGTAATCGTGCGTGTAGTCATCGTCTCTCTCCACAAGTTCTTAACTGTGCTCACCAGAGTTGGCGCCATGGCGCTCTACGTCGACTTCCGTGGCGTGAACGGTCACTGGCACGTGCACGGTCTCTTGAACCGTCTTACGTCGCACGTGTAACTCCTCCACCAACACCAGGTGCTTCACCAGAACCACGCGCTCTTCCACGATCGGAATCACGATCACATCACCGTCCTCGCGAACCTGTGGTCTGTCCTTGACTTCCTTGTTCACGGGTATGCGCTCGATATTCACTTCCTCGTGTGCAACATCCGCGGCGAGCAGTTGTTCGCGCTCGCGCACAGATGTGGTGATCCTGACGACTCCTCGCTCGACGACTTGCTTGTCGACGCGCGCACGTTCTTCGATCAATGGAATGCGACGTTCTGATTCATCACTCACGCTGTTCTCCGCAGAGCAAGTGATTAATCGGAGCGGAGTGCGAGAGTTCCCATCATGAGAACACGTGATGCGTTCGTGCGATCACGCTGTGGTTGACGATCCGTCAGCCAGACTCGCTACTACGTGCGAGTGGCGGCACTTCCGTGCGCAGGTGCAGTGAACTACCGCTTGCGAGCGAGAGTCACTCCGTCGCCGATTCCCAGCAGACTGACATCGACACGCTGATCGGCGTGCAGCTTGGCGTTCAAAGTTCTCAGTGCCACTGTGTCTGCATCTTCAGCATTTGCATCGGCAACTTGTCCTGACCACAGCACATTGTCGATGAGCATCAATCCGCCGGGCCGGAGCAACTGCAACACGCGTTCGTAGTAGATGTCGTAGCTCGGCTTGTCTGCATCAATGAAGGCGTAGTCATACGTGCCAGATTCACCGGCGCCGATGAGGGCATCGAGCGTTCGCTGTGCGCGTTGCAGACGCAGATCGATCTTGTGATCCACGCCTGCCTCCTGCCAGTACTTGCGAGCGATCGCCGTCCATTCGGCGCTGACGTCGCACGCGACAATGCGACCGTCTTCCGGCAGGGCAAGCGCTACGACCAATGCCGAATATCCTGTGAAGACGCCGACTTCGATACAGCGCTTCGCTCCGATCAGCTTCGCGAGCAACGCCATGAACTGACCTTGTTCGGGTCCGATCTGCATCGTCGCGTGTGCGAGCGTCGAGGTTTCAGCGCGAAGCCGCGCCAGCAACTCCGGCTCTCGCAGTGAATTCGCAAGGATGTAGCGGTGGAGTTCGTCGTTGATTGCAAGTTGTCGGCTCGACATATTCACCTCGCAGCGACAGATCTCGTCTCGCGCATCCGTTCGCGGCCGGGAGTCCTGCCTGATCATTTCATGGGTGTGAGGGCAGACGCGGACAGCATCGCATCGGAGATCGCGTGGTGCCCCTGCGTGGCGAGGCCCCGAGCCGCGCCGATGCGGTCGCGCTCTTCGCGATTCTGCCCGAGCTTGGATTTGCCCACCATGCGAGTGACCTCGACTTCGATGCCGACGATCATCTTGAGCATGGCTTCAATGTAGTCGGGCGGCGCATCGCCCATTTTCCAGGGTCGCTCGCTTGCGATGCTCGCTTCGTGAACGCGTGTGAGCCGCGCTACAACGCCTTGCACGAACTTCGCATCGTCGATGATCCGAATATTTCCGTGCACGTTGAGCACCTGATAATTCCACGTCGGCACCTGACGCTCGCTTTCAACTTTGCTGGGATACCAGTTCGGCGAGATGTAGGCGTCCATCGCGCGAAACACCACGAGAACATCGCTGCCCGCCTCGACGTCCTGCCAGACCGGGTTGGCACGGGCGACATGACCGCGCAGCACTCCGTTCTTGCCAGTGCTCAGATCCAGCTCAAAGGGCAGGTGATTCGCGTCCAGTCCATTGCGACCGTGGGTGATCAGCGCACCCAACGGATTGCGTTCGAGAATTCGAAGCAGCTCCTCAGGGCGCGTCTCCGCGAAATGTTGAGGTATGTACATCCAGTTCGTCCGGTTCAGGTCTGAGGTGATTCGAGACAGGGCGATTCTAGATAGAAAAGCCGAGCGGTTGCATTTCCAGCTCGGGCCAGCTGCCGCTTGCGCGTGTTTGCACGATTTCAATCTGATTGAGCAATGGAGAGTGGCCCCGTCATAGATACGTCCGAAAGCAGCCTGGCTGTGGATATATACAGTGCGAGTGTGAGCGATCAGAACACGACCGTCGATCAGTTAGGCGCGAATCGCGTTGGCGTTTACGTCGAATGCCAGCACTGCGGGCATTTTGGCTATCTGGCAATCGATGGCTTGCTCAAGCACGGGATCGGTACGCTGGTCAGCGAAGCTCAACGTTCCTACGTGTGTCGCGTCTGCGGAGAGCGGAACGCGAAGCTGCTGGCGGATCGGCCGACCTCGGGTGAACGCATCTGTCCCAAATGCGGACGTCAGCGATGGAGGCGTGTGTACGATCTATCGCCCAAGCGCAGTTGCAATCGCTGCGGCGGGCCAATGTGATTCACGTCCGTGGCTTGCGAAACGCGTACGCGGCTACCTGTGAACCGATCGCGCTGGCGATGAAAACCAACTTGCGATTTGCAGCGAGTTCGGCGAGCCAGTCGAACGCACCGCCGTCGATCAATGGAATCGCGTCCCCACCCAGGTTGGTCGAATGGATCATGAATCTCAGGCCATCGTAGTACTCATGCTCGAGCGGTTCGCGTTTGATCTCGACGTCTTCGAGCGCGTCGGCGATGCGATCTGCAAGATGGGCGCGCTCATTCGTGGCAAGCAACGTGATCTTGCGATTCGGAAAGACATAACCGCAGTTCTGTAAACGATCGAGCCCCATCAGATGCGTTTGAATGTGCTCGATCAGCGCATTGACAGTGAACTGCTGGTCCTTGGTTTCATGACCGGCCGTGCTCAGACAGAACAAGCGAAAGTGAGCGGCGAATCCCGGTAGTTTCGGGAATGGCTGTGCCCGCACACAGCGATGACTGGTCGCGAGCTTGATCGTTGCCCGCGCATCTTTCCGTAAACGCTGTGCACTCTCGAGCGCCAGAACATTCGTGGGATCCGAGATGACCTCCGTGCCTCGTACGGTCGAGACGGTACGATTCTGCGTGGTCAGCGCAACGGAGGAACAACTGCCGAGCGGCGCCAAAGGTGACAGCTCTATCGACTCGAATGGCTGCGCCGCTGCGAACAGTTCGCGATCCAGCACGTTGAAGATTCGTTGATCGATGGGCGAGGGCGCGACGAAGCGATCCTGTTGCCATTGCTGCTGAATCGCGGCGGCACTGCGGCCAGAACGCTGCTCCATGATCCACAGCAGCAATGACCAGAGTTCGGATGCGGGCATCTCGCTCGCGAGCGCACGCGCCGCGGATTCGTCGATCGAATCGGTGATCCAGCGGCGAAGGTCATCCTCATGCATGTTCGAAGACTATGCAGGGCGCGCGACGGCGTCCAGCGCGTCCTCTCGGGATCAGTGTTCGCGGATGAACTGAGAGAGATAAGGAGCCGTGCGGCTGCGCTTGGCGCGTGCGATCTGTGCTGGGACTCCAGCGGCAACGATCTGACCACCTTCATCACCCGCGCCCGGGCCCATATCAATCACCCAGTCGCTATTCGCGACGACGCTCATGTCGTGCTCCACGACGATGACCGTGTTGCCGGCAGTGACCAGCCGCTGCAATTGCACCATCAGCCGCTCGACATCGGAGGGATGCAGACCCGTGGTGGGCTCATCGAGCACATAAAGCGTGTCTCCGCGCGAGACTCGCTGCAGTTCGGTTGCGAGCTTGATGCGCTGAGCTTCACCGCCCGAAAGTTCGGTCGCCGCTTGCCCCAGCCGCAGATAGCCCAGCCCCACCTCACGAAGCACACCGAGTGCGCGATGAATGCTGGATTCACCGGACTCATCCGCAAAGAATTCGAATGCTGCATCGACCGTGAGCGCGAGAACGTCGGCCACATTCTTGTCGCGATATCGGACCTCGAGCGTCTGCGCGTTGTAGCGCGAGCCGTGGCAGGTGGGGCAAGGCGCGTACACACTCGGCAGGAACAGCAGTTCGACCATGACGAAGCCTTCGCCTTCGCAGGTTTCACATCGGCCTTTGGCTACGTTGAAAGAGAAGCGTCCCGCATCGTAGCGACGCGATCGGGCCATCTTGGTCGCGGCGAACAGCTTTCTCACGTCATCAAACAGTCCCGTGTAGGTTGCGAGATTCGAACGCGGCGTGCGACCGATCGGCTTCTGATCGACGCGCACCAGACGCCGGATCTTTTCCATCCCGCTCACGATGTGACCGCCGAGCGTTTCCACGCGCTGCTCGAGCTCGATGCCTGTTTCCTCTTCTTCCGTGATGCGCTGTCCCAAATGTGTCGCGACCAGCTCGACCAGCACCTGACTGATCAAAGTGGACTTTCCGGAGCCGGAAACACCAGTCACGCTCGTCAACGTTCCTAACGGAAATTCGGCATCGAGAGACTCGAGATTATTGCGAGTGACGCCTGCGAGTTTGAGCCATTGCACAGGTTTGTGCGGCTCACGAAGCGTGTGCTGGGATTCAGTAAACACATGCCGGCGCGTGTGCGAACTTTTGACTTGGGCAAGGCCGCTCAGTGGACCGCTGTAAAGAATGCGTCCACCGTGTTCTCCCGCGTCGGGTCCGACATCCACGACCCAGTCGGCATGACGGATCACATCGATCTCATGCTCGACCACGAACAGTGAATTTCCTGCGGCCTTGAGTTGATCGAGCGCTGTGAGCAACGCTCGCGTGTCTGCCGGATGCAAGCCCGCAGAAGGTTCATCGAGCACATAGACCACGCCGAACAGATTGGAGCGCACCTGAGTCGCGAGTCGGAGTCGTTGCAGTTCACCCGGCGATAGCGTGGGAGTACTGCGTTCACACGAGAGATAGCCGAGTCCGAGTGCAAGCATCACAGCGATGCGTGCTTCGAGGTCTTCTGCAATGCGCTGCGCAACGATGACTTTTTCGGGATGATCTTTGTGGGAGCTGTTCTTGCCGCTCGCATAAGTGCGAAGCAGTCGCGCGAGCTCTTTCAGCGGCAGTCGCGACATCTCTGAAATGTCGAGCCCGGCGAACTTCACGGACAGAGATTCAGGCTTCAGTCGCTTGCCTTTGCACGTTGGGCAATCGGCGCTGACCAGATATTGAGAAACGCGCTTTTTCATCAGCGCGCTTTCGGTATTCGCAAAGGTATGCAGCACGTAGCGACGCGCACCGGAGAAGGTACCCATGTAGCTGGGTTCTTCTTTCTTCTTCAGCGCGCGTCGTACTTCAGCTGCTTCGTATCCTGCATACACCGGCACCGTTGGAGTTTCTTCCGTGAAGAGCAGCCAATCGCGATCCTTCTTCGGAAGATCGCGCCAGGGTTTATCGATGTCGTAGCCAAGGGTGACTGCGATGTCGCGAAGATTCTGGCCATGCCAGGCTGGCGGCCACGCGGCGATT
>JBJMWN010000318.1:0-11270 GCA_045810085.1 Povalibacter sp.
GGGCGACTCTGCAGCGCCTGCTTGTCCGCCAATGTGCAAGCCCTGGCGTTGACCCAGCGTGTAATACATCAATCCCTGATGCCGCCCGATCTTCCGTCCATCGAGTGTTTCGATGTCTCCAGGCTGCGCGGGCAAGTAATGCGAAAGGAACTCGGCAAAGGGACGCTCGCCGATGAAGCAGATACCGGTGCTGTCCTTCTTGTCGAACACCGGCAAGGTGAGATCCCTTGCCATACGGCGCACTTCTTCCTTGTGCAGATTGCCAATCGGAAACAACGTGCGGCTCAGCGCCGTCGCAGGCATAGCGTGAAGGAAGTAGCTCTGGTCTTTTTCCGGGTCCAGGCCTTTCAACAAACGTGCTCGAGGCTCGTGAACGACGCGCGCGTAATGCCCGGTCGCGACCCAATCGGCTCCCAAACGGCGTGCATAATCGAAGCAGACACCGAATTTGATTTCGCGATTGCACAACACATCAGGATTGGGCGTGCGGCCTGCACGGTACTCCTCGAGAAAATAGGCGAAGACGCGTTCGCGATACTCGCCAGCGAAGCTCACTCGGTGTAATGGCACGCCGATCTGTTCGCACACTGCACGAGCGTCCTGAAAATCCTGGGCCGCAGTGCAGTAGCCGTCTTCGTCCTCATCCCAGTTGCTCATGAACAAGCCCTGCACTTCGTAGCCTTGCTCTTTGAGCAGCCACGCAGTGACGGACGAGTCCACGCCGCCGGACATGCCGACGATGACCAAGGAAGAAGACGTCATGAGAATAGCTGAATGTGGTGCCGGATCAGGGCAGACGAGTCAACGGCAATTCCTGATTGCCGAGCAAGTCACGCCTCAACGCACTGCCTGGAACCAGATCTCTTACGATGGATTGCACAATGTCCAGCGGGAAGCGTCGTCCCTGCAAGTAGTCATCAACGCAGCGCATCACCATTGGACTGCGAAGACGGGATGAGCGTGTGACCAGCTGAGCCCGGTTCATCCAGACGGCTCGTTCGATGCCGCGATCCAATCGCCGTGTCGCGTCGTGGCTCGTGACCGGACCACTGAACGCGAACCTTAGAAAGCTTCGGTGCCGCTCCGGCTGCTCCCAGAGGTATATGCCCACAAGTGCCTCTGGGCGGAACGTCCAGGCCGTTTCCTCAAGCGTCTCGCGGATAACGGCCGTGATCAGCTCCTCGCCGCGTTCAACGTGACCGGCGGGTTGATTGAAGACCATGGCATTGCCGACGCGCTCCTCCACGAAAAGGAACTGGCCATCGCGTTCGACGATGGCGGCTACAGTGAGGTCGGGTCTCAGCGACATTTAGCGGCGATGTTTTCTATTGTGGCCAGTAGCTTGCGTGTTTTCGCTATAGCTGAACGTTAGCACGTCGGCCACCCGGAAGGGTATGGCCGAAGTTCGCAGACACCAACGCGGCGGCGCGAGGGAAGGTTCAGCTCACACGTTTTTGGCCAAGGCAGCGGCGACGCCTGTGTAGGTCTCGGGCGAGAGCTTCATCAGTTCTTCGCGGGCCTCATCCGGAATTTCGAGCCCTCGGATGAATTCACGGAGAGAGGCTGCGTTGATCCGTTGCCCGCGTGTCAGTGATTTCAACTGTTCGTAGGCATTCTCGACCCCAAACCTTCGCATGACCGTCTGGATAGGTTCGGCAAGCAGTTCCCAGTTGGAATCCAGATCATTGGCCATCTGCTTCTTATCAACATCGATGCGTTCGAGACCGCGTTCGATCGAACGCCATGCAATCAACGCATGACTTACTGCGACACCTACATTGCGCAGTACGGTGGAATCGGTGAGGTCCCGCTGCCAGCGCGATACAGGCAACTTGTCTGCGAAAAAGCGCAGCATCGCATTGGCCAAGCCCAGATTGCCCTCGGCATTCTCGAAATCGATTGGGTTGACCTTGTGAGGCATGGTCGAGGAACCCACTTCGCCTGCGACCACTCGCTGACGGAAATAACCGATCGAGATATATCCCCAGAAGTCGCGGCAGAGGTCGATCAGAATCGTGTCGATGCGCGCCAGAGTGTCGAAGTATTCGGCATTCCAATCGTGTGGCTCGATCTGGGTCGTGTACGGATTCCAGGTCAGATTGAATGACTCGACGAATTTTTGGGCGAGCCGCGGCCAATCCACCTGCGGATACGCGACTTTGTGAGCGTTGAAGTTTCCCACGGCGCCATTGATCTTGCCTTCGATGCTGACGGCGGCAAATCGCTGGCGCTGACGCTGTAAACGATAGACGAAGTTCGCAACTTCTTTTCCGAGCGTCGTGGGAGTCGCAGGCTGCCCGTGCGTTCGCGACATCATCGGCGTATCCGCATTCGCGTGAGCGAGCGTGCGCAATCGAGTGATCACGGTGTCGAGGCGCGGCAGTAACACCTGATCGCGAGCTTCCTTCAGCATCAGCGCGTAACTGAGATTGTTGATGTCCTCGGACGTGCACGCGAAATGCACGAATTCACGACGCGGCCGCCAGGCGGGCACGCCATCGAGCCGGCTCTTCACGAAGTACTCGACGGCCTTCACATCGTGATTGGTTTCGCGCTCGATGCGCTTCACTTCCACGGCATCGGCGTCGGTCAATTCAGCCGCCAATGCGTCGAGCACAGTCAGTGCCTCGGAAGGCAAACCGCGCAATTCCGTAATCAATGGCTCAGCCGCGAGTGCCTTCAACCACAGCGCTTCGACACGAACCCGCTGGCGAATCAGGCCACGCTCGCTGAACAGCGGTCGCAGCTCTGAGCATTTATCGGCATAGCGCCCGTCGATGGGCGAGATGGCATTTAAGAGATGGATGTTCATTGTAGAATGATAGCGCACGCTTCCGACTCAGGGCTTGTTCTAACGCCCCGCGGCAAGCACGTCCGCACCGCAATTCGACGGAGTCCAACGTGACGCAAACCGGTTTTCGCACCGAGCGGGACAGCCTCGGTGAGCTCAAAGTCCCATCCGACGCTTTGTGGGGGCCGCAAACTCAACGCGCGGTCGAGAACTTTCCGATCAGCGGATTGCGGATGCCGCGCGACTTTATTCGTGCATTGGGCCTGATCAAGTGGGCCGCCGCGACAGCCAATCTGGAATTGGACGCTTTGGATCCCAAGCGTGCGGGTGCCATTCAAAAAGCGGCGCTCGAAGTGGTCGACGGCAAGCACGACGACCAGTTTCCGGTGGACGTCTTTCAGACAGGCTCCGGCACCAGCAGCAATATGAATGCCAACGAGGTCATCGCTCGCCTCGCTTCGCAGTATGCCGGCGTCGCAGTGCATGCCAACGATCACGTCAACATGAGTCAGAGCTCGAACGACGTGATTCCAACCGCGATTCATTTGAGCGCGTTGCTCGGGATCGAGCAGCACCTCTTGCCGGCGCTGGTGTACTTGAGTGGAGTGATCAGTCGCCGCATCGGTGAGATCGGGGACATCGTCAAGACCGGACGCACGCATCTGATGGACGCCATGCCTGTGACGTTCGGCCAGGAGATGAGTGGCTGGCTCGCGCAGGTCGAGAACAGCACGGCGCGTGTCATGGAGTGTCGCCCGCGATTGCAAACTATCGCGCTGGGCGGAACTGCAGTAGGTACCGGCATCAATGCGGATCCGAAGTTCGCGGGACGTGCTGCTCGTTACTTATCTGTGAAGAGCGGCCTCGAGTTGCGACCGAGCCCGAATTATTTCGAAGCACTCTCATCGCAGGATGCCGCCGTCGAGCTTTCCGGTCAGCTGAAAACATTGGCCGTGTCACTGTCGAAAATCTCCAACGATCTGCGCTGGATGAATAGCGGACCATTGGCCGGTTTGGGAGAGATCTCATTGCCTGCGCTGCAGCCTGGCAGCAGCATCATGCCGGGCAAAGTGAATCCAGTAATTCCTGAAGCGGTGACGATGGTCGCGGCACAGGTCATTGGCAACGACGCCACGATTACGATCGCCGGCCAGTCCGGAAATTTTCAGCTCAACGTGATGCTCCCAGTCATCGCGTACAACGTACTTCAAAGCATCGAGCTGCTGTCTAACGCGGCACGCGTGCTCGCAGACGCTGCGATTGCAGGTTTCAAAGTCAATCAAGAGACGATCGATGCGGCGCTTCAGCGCAACCCAATTCTGGTGACGGCGTTGAACCCAGTCATCGGTTACGAACTGGGTGCAAAGATTGCGAAGCAGGCGTATGCGGAGAAGCGCCCGCTGCGCGATGTCGCAGCCGAGCACACCAAAATGCCGGCTGAAGAACTCGACCGATTGCTGAACCCTCGCGAGCTGACGAAGGGCGGCATCAAGGCAGACGGCGGCGGCTGAGGTGAAGGAGTTGCCTCAGGATCGGTCAGCGCTGCGAAGGCTGATCGAGGATCGGCTGAAAGATTCGCGCCCGACACTTGAGTTTGGTGCGGCACTCCTCGGCGGCATTGCGCCGGAATCAGCATCGCTCGTTCGTCACTTTTATCCCTCCGCGCCGGTGGCCGCTGCAGTGTTGGTCCCCATCGTGGATCATTTGAACGGACTCACGGTGTTGCTGACCCAGAGAGCGACGCACCTGAAGCACCATGCAGGGCAGATCAGTTTTCCTGGCGGTCGAATTGAATCTGGCGAAAGTGCACTCGATGCAGCGCTGCGTGAGACACGCGAAGAAATCGGACTTTCAACGGATCATGTCGATGTCGTTGGATATCTTGAGCCGCAACTGATCATCACCGGCTTTTGGGTCACTCCGGTCGTCGCGTTCGTGCGTCCGGGATTTGACTTGACCCTGGACTGTCGCGAAGTGGATCTGACATTCGAGGTTCCGCTGCTGCACATCCTGGATGAGGCGAATCATCGCTCGCGCGAGCGCCGCATCGGCGACACAGCGGTGCAGGTTTACGACATTCCATACGGGGAGCATCGCATCTGGGGCGCGACTGCCGGGATGCTGATCGCATTGTTTCGTTTACTCACTCGCGATGAGTGATCAGGATCGTTCATGGCCATAGATCGACTGCTCAACTTGATGGCAACCCTGCGCGATCCGCAGAACGGATGTCCGTGGGATGTGAAGCAGACCTTCGCGACGATTGCGCCATACACGATCGAGGAGGCTTACGAGGTTGCCGACGCGATCGAGCGCAACGATCTCGCGGATCTGCGAGGCGAGCTGGGCGATCTGTTGTTCCAAGTGGTCTTTCATTCCCAGATGGCGCGAGAACAGAACGCATTCTCTTTCGATGATGTCGTCGATGCGATCTGCGACAAGATGGAGCGGCGTCATCCGCACGTATTCGGCGATGCAAAAATTGAAAATGCCGAAGCCCAAACGATTGCGTGGGAAGAACTGAAGCAACGAGAACGCACCCAGGCGAGAAAAGGCGTTCTCGATGACGTTCCTGTTGGACTGCCGGCACTCACGCGGGCAAATAAATTGGGAAAGCGCGCGGCTCAAGTCGGCTTCGAATGGGCCGATGTCACCGGCGCGCTGGACAAAGTGCAGGAGGAGGTCGAAGAACTCCGGAACGAACTCGGCAGCGGCATCGATAAGAATCGAACCGAGCGTGAGATCGGCGATCTGCTTTTCAGCCTGGTGAACGTCTGTCGGTATCTCCAGATCGATCCGGAGAACGCGTTGCGACTGACGAATGGCAAATTCGAACGCCGCTTCCGCTACATCGAAGATCAGCTCGCGGCGACTGGCCGTAGCCCGCAGGAGTCCACGCTTACCGAGATGGATGCGCTCTGGGATGAAGCCAAACGCAACGAGCGAAAAGCGGCCTCTGACGCCCCGACAGAGTGAAACCTGTCACAGTTTTAAACTCCTACAGGCACAGGCAGTTAGCCTGCGGCTGACAGAGTTCAGCCTCCATTCAGAGCCTCAAGCCTACCTTGCTTCCCGTAGCTGGCCCATTTTGCGGTTGTTGTGGAGAACAAGATGAAGAGCGTTGGACATAGCGTGAGGGTAGCGATTTTGATGGCGGGTCTTAGCCTCGGGTTGGGCATGGGCGCCGCTGCGATGGCAACACCTCCGGCATGGTCGAACTCCGGTCACGGCAATTCTCAGGACGGCTATGAGTACGCGAATGTAGTGCGGACAGATCCGATCGTAAGACAGGTTCGCGTCGAGACGCCTCGCCGTGAGTGCTGGGACGAAACCCGAACCGTCACCGAAAACCCGCATATTTCTGACCCGCAGGTCGGCGGCCGCACGCTGCTCGGCGGCATCATCGGTGGCGTGATCGGTCACCAGTTCGGCAGTGGTCAGGGTCGCGATGCTGCAACGGTTGCCGGTGTAGCCATCGGTGCAGGCGTTGGCTACGACAGTGCGCGACGCGCCTATGGCACTCGTCAGACCGACGAAGTAGTTCAGCGTTGCCAGGTTCGCTATGACAACCAGTACGAGGAACGCATTGAGGGTTATCACGTGACTTACGCATTCAACGGTCGCGAATACACGACCCGCATGCCTTACGATCCGGGTTCGCGGATCCGGGTGCGTGTTGCGGTCTCGCCGGCAGAGTGAACTGTCGACGGGGTGTAAATTCACGCCCCGTCGCCTTTACACTAGCGCTCCCATGTCGCACCGCCTTCCGCTGCTGGCCTTGCTTTCCTTTCTGACCCTCGCGGTCGGAATTCCGGCAGCGAATGGGCAGACCCTCATTGATCGGCGGCCTCGCAGCGAGCGGCAGGTCGATCGACCTCGAGTTTCGTTGGATGAGGCTGTCAGCATGGCGGAAAGTCGATATCGCGCCAAAGCGGTGAAGGCTTCCTCTTCGATCAACGGCGACCGCCTCGTCTACAACATCCGGCTCTTGAACAGCGACGGCCGGGTGTGGACGGTTTCGGTGGACGCCCAATCAGGGCAGATGTACTGATGCGTGTTCTGGTCGTAGAAGACGAGGCGTCCCTCCGCGAGTCACTTGCTGCGAAGCTCAAGGAGTCGGGCTTCACCGTGGATGAGGCAGCGGATGGAGAAGAAGGACTCTACTGCGGCCGCGAATACGCGCTCGACCTCGCGATCATCGATCTGGGATTGCCGAAGCTTCCTGGCCTGGAACTGATCCGCAAGCTGCGCGCCGAATCCAAAAAGTTTCCCATTCTGATTCTGACCGCACGCGATCGCTGGCAGGACAAGGTGGAAGGATTGCAGGCGGGAGCGGACGACTACGTCGCGAAGCCTTTTCATTTCGAAGAATTGCTCGCTCGTGCCCAAGCATTGCTGCGACGCTCGGGCGGCTGGGCTCAGCCCGTTCTTCAATGCGGGCCGGTCGCGCTCGATCCGCGCACTCAGGAAGTGACAGTGAACGGCAAGCGAGTGGATCTCACCAGTTTCGAATACCGCATTCTCGAGTACCTGATTCACCGCGCCGGCGAGGTGATCTCCAAGGCAGAGCTGACGGAACGGCTTTACGCACAGGATTTCGATCGAGACAGCAACACGATCGAAGTCTTCATCGGCCGCCTGCGTCGCAAGCTCGATCCTGAAGACACGATCAAACCCATCGAAACACTGCGCGGTCGCGGTTATCGCTTCGCTCTGCAGCGCGATAGCGTCTGATCAGCCCCGTGTCCGCAAGCAACCTGAGCGTTGCCGGTGGTTCATGTACGATCCACCGGTGATTTCACGCGATCATACTGACTAGATCGATGCAGCCGCGCTCGCTGATCACGCGACTTCTGGCATCCGTCACGGTGCTGCTGATCGTGTTCTTCGGCCTGACCATCGTCGCGCTGGACCTCGTGTTCCAAGATCTGGCCGAGCGCTCCGTCCGCGATCGACTCGAGGTTCAGCTGCTCGCGCTGATCTCGGCCTCGGAAGAGGACTCGAGCGGGGGATTGCAGCCCTCAGCGCAGCTCGCAGAGGCACGTTTCAACAATCCAGGTTCGGGCATGTACGGCGAGATCGTGCGCAGCGATGGATATCCGACCTGGAGATCGACATCGTTGGCGGGCACAGGCCTCGATCTTTCCCCCGTATTGCGTCCGGGCGAACGGCGCTTTGGTGAATTGCATGCGGCCGATGGCTCAATGGTCCTGGCGTTGAGCCGCGGTATCGAATGGGAATTCAACAACCGCAAGACGCGCTCTTTCGTTTATAGCGTCGCGGAGAGTCGCGAGCCGTACTACGCGCAACTCAATCGATTTCGCGTACAGCTGTTCGGCTGGTTCGGCGCGTTGATGCTGTTGCTTCTCGGCGCTTTGGCAATCCTGCTGCGAAGGCTGTTGGCACCGTTGCGGCGTGTCGAGCGCGAGATCGAAGCCATCGAAATCGGCGAGCTCACGGAATTGGGCGGAGGCTATCCGCGTGAGTTGCTCGGCATCACCACCAATCTCAATGCACTGCTGCGCAACGAACGCGATCGGCTGGCGCGATACCGCAATACGCTCGGCAATCTCGCGCACAGCTTTAAGACGCCATTGGCTGTCATGCGGAATCTGTTGGGTGGAACGGCTGTGAGCGGTTTACCGATCGCGCGCCAGTTGGACGAACAAGTCTCGCGCATGGACGACATCGTCAAGTACCAGCTCAAACGCGCTGCAGCTTCAGGCGGAACGGGCCTGGGCCTTGCGCCGGTGGACGTCAGAGCGACGCTCGATGCTCTGCGTGGCGCCTTGTTGAAGGTCTATATCGATCGCGGCATCACATGCGATCTGAGCGTCGAGGAAGGATGCGTCTATTTCGGTGATCGCGAGGATTTGACCGAGATGGCAGGCAACCTGCTCGACAACGCATTCAAGTGGGCACGTAGCCGCATTCGATTTACGGCGCGACGCGTGTCGGACAGCACGAAGCGTCGTGACGGTCTGCAGCTGGTCGTCGAGGACGATGGGCCCGGCATTCCGGTCAGCGAGCGGTCACGTGTGCTGGATCGCGGCGCACGACTCGATGAGCGGGTGAGCGGGCAGGGCATTGGCCTCTCCGTGGTGCGCGAAGTTGCAAAGCTCAACGGCGGCACCATAAACATCGGAGAATCCGAGCTCGGGGGAGCCTTGATCGAGATTCTGTTGCCGCCGGTGTGAACCAGAAGAGTGGCCGCGACGAGTCGCATCCAAGAGAATGGCCTGCTTGCAGCAGCCAATACCGCCTGGCGCTGTCGGCTACATCACCCACGAATTCTTGAGTTGCTGTGGCGGTTCTTTGGCCGCCGACTTTCCTGATGAACACTCTGAAGTCCTTCAACGAACGCTTACTGCAGCTTCGCGATCAATTGCCGCTGACTCGGTTTGCCGATCGTCCGCGACTCGCGCGCGAGCTCGATCGGCTGTTCGGTCGTAAGAATCCCGGTAACGATTTCGGCACAGTGGTCGATGCGTTCGGTGAATCCATCGCCAAGTCCGCAGCCCAAGTCGAGAGACTTCGGCAGTTGCAGCTGCGGCTCGAGTTCGACCCTGAGTTGCCGATCACGGCGCACCGCGAAGAAATCACGCGGGCTTTGGCTGAGCATCAGGTGATCGTCGTGTGCGGTGCGACGGGTTCGGGAAAGACAACTCAACTCCCGAAGATCTGTCTGCACGCCGGTCGCGGGACGTTCGGCATGATCGGTCATACGCAGCCGCGTCGTATCGCTGCGCGCGCGATTGCCGATCGACTGGCCTCCGAGCTTGGATCGAGTGTCGGCGGCGCGGTGGGCTACCAGGTTCGCTTCACCGATCGAACCGGTCCGGATTGCCGCGTCAAACTGATGACCGACGGCATCCTGCTGCGAGAGTTGGAGAATGATCCGCAACTGCGTCGCTACGACACGCTGATCCTGGACGAGGCACACGAGCGCAATCTCAATATCGATTTTCTGCTGGGCGTGCTGAAGAGCGTACTGCCGAAACGTCCCGATCTGCGAGTCATCATCACCTCAGCAACCATCGATCCGCAGCGCTTCGCGGATTTCTTCGGCGGTGCGCCGATCATCGAAGTGTCGGGCCGCAGCTATCCCGTCGAGGTTCGCTATCGACCTTTGCTTGGCGATGACGAGGAAGCGGAACTCACGCTGCCTGAAGGCATCATTGCTGCTGTTCGCGAACTCGACCGCGACTCACGAGGCGATGTGCTCGTATTTCTTCCAGGTGAAAAACAGATCCGTGATGCGGCGGACGCGCTGAACAAAGCGCGGCTGCCAAACACGGAAGTGCTGCCACTCTATTCGCGATTGTCGACGCGCGATCAGGAACGCATTTTCGAGAAGCACAGTGCACGCAGGGTCGTGCTCGCGACCAACGTCGCTGAGACCTCCTTGACCGTGCCCGGGATTCGTTACGTCATCGACTCGGGTCTGGCCCGTATCAGTCGTTACAGCGTGCGCGGCAAGGTTCAGCGCCTGCCGATCGAACCCATCTCGCAGGCGAGTGCCGATCAGCGCAAAGGCCGCTGCGGACGAGAAAGCGAAGGCATCTGCATTCGCCTGTTCGCGGAAGACGATTTCACTCAACGTCCCGAATTCACGCCTCCGGAAATCCTGCGAACCAATCTGGCGAGTGTCATCCTGCAGATGGCAACGTTGGGGCTTGGTGAACCCGAGGATTTTCCGTTCGTCGATCCGCCGGACACGCGCCTGATCAACGATGGCTATCGCCTGTTGCAGGAGCTGAAGGCAGTCGACGATTCACGCCGCGTCACGAGCCTGGGTCGACAGATCGCAGCGCTTCCCGTCGATCCGCGCCTTGCTCGCATGTTGATCGCAGCAGGCCATCACAACTGCGTCACCGAACTGTTGATCCTGTCGGCATTCCTCGCCAGTCAGGATCCACGCGAGCGCCCTCAGGATGCGCAACAACAGGCGGACCAGCGTCACGCAACGTACGCGGATCCCAGATCCGACTTCGTCACCATTCTGAATCTCTGGAAGCTGTTTCAGGAAAACAGCGCGGCGCTGTCGGGAAGTCAGTTGCGTAAATGGTGTCGCGAAAACTTTCTGTCGTTCATGAGACTGCGCGAATGGCAGGAGCTGCAACGACAGCTCGCGGATACTGCCGAGGAACTCAAGCTCAAACCCAATCAGGCGGCGGCGGAGTACGGCGATCTGCATCAGGCGATTCTCACGGGATTCCTTGGTGCGATTGGCGCCCTCGATGAGAAGCGCGAATATGAAGGTGCACGAGGCATGCGGTTCGTGATTGCACCGGGCACACCGCTTGCGAGCAAGCCGCCCAAGTGGATCGTTGCGGCCAGCCTGATGGAAACCACCCGGCTTTATGCGCGCATGGTTGCAGCCGTTGAACCGCAATGGATCGAATCCGCAGGCGCACACCTGATCAAGCGAAGCTACAGCGAGCCGCACTGGGTAGAAGACCGGGGCTTCGTTGCGGCG
>JBJMWN010000319.1:0-12505 GCA_045810085.1 Povalibacter sp.
CCGTGTGTGCATCGTGTCCACACGCATGCATGACGCCGACTGATTCTCCTCGAAACTGAGCCGTGACCTTCGACTTGAAGGGCACATCAACCTGCTCCGTCACCGGCAACGCATCCATGTCGGCACGCAGCGCGATCGTCGGACCTGGCTGTCCACCTTTCAGTAACGCAGCAACACCGGTGAGTCCGACTCCTGTCTTGACCTGCAGGCCCAGTGAGGTCAGCTGCTTGGCGACGAATTGCGAGGTACGCACCTCGCGATTGCTGAGCTCGGGGTGTTCGTGAATGTCGCGACGCCAGGAGATGATTTTCGGCTGCAGACTCTTCGCAGCATTGTCCAAGTCATTCACTGAGATTTGCGCGACAGCTGCAGGGGAGATGAGCAATGCACAGGCAAGCAAGCTTCCGATTCGACGCATGAGAAATCCTCGACGGCTCGCGGCAGTGTACGCCCACAGTAAGCGTCGCACTGAACCCCGGCGTTGCAGAACAGGAACTTACGCGCGCCTCTTGCCAGCCAATCTGAGGCTGTATAAACATACAGCCCCCGCAGGCAGCTTAGGAAACCACTCCATGTTCACCGACCCCATCGTGCTCATCGATCAGACCCTCGACAATCTCGAAGCGCTCAGTGCCTTGTTTGAAGATGAGAACGACGCACGAACCGTTCGTTCGAGCGAACTCACAGCGCGAGCACAGCGTTGTCGGGACGCTCAGCGTGCGATTGCTTTTCTATTGCCGAAGCTGCGTGCTGCGCGACTGACGCAGATGACAAATCCACAGTCGCGTTCGTGCCTGACGTGCGACTAATGAATGCGTCCGCGATCTGCTTTATGGGATGGGTGGGGGCGCGGTCGGGCGCGCTCGTGAATCGCCACGAGCGACTCGCTGGATTGAAGGCGTGCTGGTTCCCGTGGTCGCAGGAGCAGCCAGGCCAGCCTGCGGAAACAGCCCGGCTGCAAATTCAATGAAGGCCCTGATCTTCGCTGTCGGCTGACGATGCTGCGGATAGACGACCGAGACCGGCCAGTAGGCGCCCTCATTCCAATCCTGGAGTACAGGACGCAGCAGTCCTGAAGCGATCTGCGCCTCGACCGTAAAGTCCAGGCTGCGAACGAAGCCGGCACCACTCACGGCGGCCGCAACCGCTGACTCCGGATCACTGAAAGCGAGGCGGGCTGCCGGAACGATCGAGTGTTCAACCTCACCTTTGCGGAAGATCCATTCACGAACCTGATTCGTTCCGCCCTTGAACATCTGCAGGCAATGTTCGGGCTGCAGGTCACTCGGTTCCTGCGGCTCACCGAAGCGCTCGATGAATTCGGGCGAGGCACACGTCAATCCTCGCAGCTGAGCAATCCGACGTGCGATCAAGCTGGAATCGCTCAGGTTTCCCACGCGTACCGCGGCGTCGATGCCTTCCTGAACCAGATCGACGACGCGATCGTTCATGCTCATCTGCACGCTGATCTCGGGATACTGGGCGATGAAGCGAGGCAGCGCCGGCACGATGATGCGTCGCCCGAGCGACACGGGAACTTCAACACGCAGCCGGCCTCGTGGCACACCACGCGATTCGGAAACCTCGCTCTCCGCATGTTCAAGCTGGCCCATGGCCTCGCGACAGCGTTCATAGAACGAAGCGCCGACGTCCGTCAGGCTCAATGAACGGGTCGTACGATTTAGCAGGCGCGCGCCCAAGCGGTCTTCAAGACGACTGACCGCCTTGCTGATCGCCGAGGGCGACATTCCCAACGTCTGAGCGGCGGCGACGAAACTATGCGCCTCGACCACTCGGACATAAGCCACAATGTCACTGAAATTATTCAATCAGACCGTTCCCCAATCTCTCGTGCCATTTTTGTGAACGGGATTGTAGGCGAGGGATTCATGACGGCCGCGCACCAGACTATTCGCCCGCCCCGCCGTTTACCCGGACCGTTCTCGCCCTTAATGTATCTCCCGAATCGAATCGGACCATAGCGACATCCATTAGTGCGTTTGACGGTGAAATGATGCTTCTTGTGACCGGTGCAACGGGAAATGTGGGCCAGGCGGTTCTCGCCGGACTGGCGGACAAGCCCGTTGCGGTAAGAGCTTTCGTGCGAGATCCCGCACGTTTGCGCATTTCGGCCTCCAACATCGAAGTGGTCCGTGGCGACCTTACCGACGATAACAGCCTGCAGCGGGCGCTAGAAGGCGTGGACGCCGCGTTTTTGGCCTCGGGCTTTTCGCCGCGCATGGCCGAACTTCACAGCCGATTCGTCGCTGCAGCCAAGAAAGCTGGTGTGGGCCGACTGGTTCAGTTGTCTGGCGTGGGTGCCAATGCCGGTCTGTGTTGCGCTCGTGCCCTTCGCTGGCTGGGCCAGGTCGAGGGCAGTACCCAGAGCAGTGGACTGCAAGTGACGCATTTGCGCCCGACCTTCCTTATGCAGAACCTGCTGCAATTTGCTCCCACTGTTGCGACTCAGAGTGTCATCGCTGGACCGTTCCGCAGCGGCAAATGGACTTTCGTAGATGCTCGCGATGTCGGTGCTGTCGGTGCCGTAGCGTTGCTGAATCCAGCGCACGCCGGACGCACATACACGGTGACTGGCAGTGAAGCTCTCAGTTATGACGAAGTCGCGAGCCGCATGACGCAAGTACTCGGCAAACCGATTCGCTACGTCGATATCACTTCGAATGAAGCGCGTGGCCGTCTGCAAGCTGCAGGTGCTGCACCTGTGATGGTCGAAGCCACTTTGGAACTCTGGGATGCGTGTGCATCGAACCTCATCAACGTGGCGCCCACTCACGCGGTGCGCGAGGTGACCGGCCAGGATCCACGATCGTTCGATGATTTCCTGCGCGACTATCGTCACGCGTTTGTCTAAGAAAACTGGCCGCAAAAAAGCGCAAAACGCTCAAATAGAGCCTGTAACTATAAAGAGCCTGTACCTTCGCGTTTGATCAGCTTTGCGGCTTTTGCGCCTTTTTGCGGCTGATCATTCCTAGCTCACCGGAGGCGGTGAGACCGACAGTTCCACCGTTCGCTTGTCATTGTCGATGGTCGTGATCGAAACCGGTCGGCGCCATACGCGAGCGATGTAGTCGAGGACTTTGCGACCGCGCTCGGGATCGAGGCCGCGCCCGTCGGTCACATGATCGTGAATCAACTCCAGACGACCATCCACGTGCACGCGTGAAGCGCTCACTGTCGGCGCGCCGAATCCATACTTGGGTCCGAGCAACGCATCGTGGAGCAGGGGCAGATCGGTTTCCTGAACGGTCAGTGTGCCGTTCGCAGGACCTTTGTAGTGGAACAGCTTCAGCTCTTTCGCGAGATCCCAGGTGAGGTGATTGCGAACGAAGGCGAAGTCATCGTCTTCGCACATGATCTTGCGTGCACCCTCCAGCCCACGTTCCTCGACGATCTTCTCCCAGATGGAAAAACCCAGGTGATACGGGTTAGTCGAGAGTGAAACGTTCTCGCCGCTCGCTGTGGGTCTCACAACATCCGAGTGGCATTTGATCGCGTCGAGGTAGGCGGCTTGCGGCAGGAAGTCCGCTTCGCGCAGCAGGCGCGCGTGCCAGAACGAAGCCCAACCCTCGTTCATGATCTGGCAGGCAAACACGGGATAGAAGTAGAACGACTCTTCGCGCACGGCAAGAAAGATGTCGCGTTCCCAAGGTTCGAGCTCAGGTGAATAGTGCGCGATGAACCACAGCAGATCCTTCTCGGGATGCGGAGGGATGGGCGCGCGCTTCGGTGCACCCGTTGGCTTCGGTCGAGCAGTGTCAGGTCCCAGCTGTGCGAAGCGTCGTGCGAAGTCCGAGTCTGAACCTTGCGACGCTTCCGGCATCAGGTCTGCATAGCGCTCGCGTCGCACACCCTGGTCAATGTCGATGTGCTGCTCGAGCGAGAGCGCGGCATCCAGAACGGATTCGACACGTTCAAGACCATGTTCCTGAATCGCTGCTCCAATCTGCCGGGCGTGAGCCGCAGCCTGCTCGACGATGTGTTCGCCGACCTGCTGCTGACTGCGGCGGAAGAGCAGGTTGTTCGATGAAAAATCCGCGTGACCTAACACGTGAGCAGTTACCAGCACGTTCTCGGCGTAGCTGTTGGTTTTGGCGAGATAGGCGCGACCAGGATTTCCCGGGAACACCACTTCGAACAGGCGCGACAAGCCCATCCGGTGCTGGATGAGCTGATAAATGTAGCGAACGCCAAAGGACCAGTGCGGCATGCGCACGGGCAGACCGTAGATCGCGATCTCGGTCATGAAGCTCTCGGGGACCACCTCGAACTCGACGGGGTCGTAGCGCATGCCCTGGCTGCGTGCGAGCTGTTCGATGCGAGTGATATGCGATTGCCAATCTTCAGCCATGTGAATACTCGTTACGAGGCTCTCGCACCGGGTGCCGCTTGTGGTCTAGACCGTTGCTGCCTGCCCAAAGAAATGTCTCACTGCGTTCCAGATGTCATCGGTGCTGTTCACGCGGAAAGCGCCGATATGTGAGTTATCGCGCGACAGATCCGCGAACAGCTTGCCCAACTCACTGTCAGGCACGGTGCCAGCCAGTGGCGCGACTTCGAGAAAGCCTGCGTAATTGCAATCCTGCGCCAGATCGTCGAGTGCTTCTTCGGCCTGCGGTTGATCCGAGGGGAAGTTCTCGCCGTCGGAGGCATAGAACAGATAAACGTTGTACTGGCTCGGACTGAAGCGTTCATCGATGACCTCACGCACCTTCTTCAATCCTGCCGAGGCAACGGTGCCGCCGGTGCCGCTGACGCGAAAGAATTCTTCTTCCTGGAATTCCCACGCTTCGGAGGTGTGTGCGACGAACACCAGTTCGAGCTGACGATATTGCCGTCGCAGGCCTTGAATGGCCCAGAAGAAGAATGTCTTGGAGATCTGTCGTTCGCGCTCGCCCATGCTGCCGGATACATCGAGCAGCAGAATGACGACGGCCTGGGTCGCTGGTTGTTCTCGCTTCGCGAGCTGGCGAAACCGCAGATCGTCATCCGTGAAGGCGGGCGACTCAGTGCCTTGTGCCGTTTGCACGCCGCGACGCTTCAGGGATTCTTTGATCGAACGACGACGATCAAGCCGTGAACGCGCACCGCGACGATCCCAGCCTTCGCGTGTCCAATCATCGTCGCGAGACTTGCCAGCCTTCGCTTCGAGATTGGGAAGCTGCATCTCTTCCCACAGCCAATCGACGATGTCGTCGATGCGGAATTCCAGCGTGTACTGGATTCCGCCATCCTCATTGCCGCCTTGACCGCGCTGATCGCTGTCCTGCTGTTGCGGCCGACCGATGCGATCACCGGGCTTCGCCTGACCCTGGCCGACGCCTTGCTGTTCGTTGGGGGGTCGTAACTTGAAGCGATAGTGTTCGAGCATGCGCACCGGTACGCGCACCGTGCTTGCGCCGCCGGTCAGTACATCCGCGCCTGCAACGATCTGTGGCAGATGCTGACGCACGGCGTCACGAACCTTTTCGTTGTGACGCAGCCAATCGCGTGCGCCTCGCGAAAACAGGTCATACCAACCCGCATCGCCAGGACTCGACGGATTGCCGGAGGTGGGATCACTCATTGCTTGCCAAACCTCTGACCTGCTCGCCGCTACTCCTGTGCAAGCAACGTGGTCACGTAACTCAGAGCCTCCTTGGCGCTGTGTTCGTCATAACCGTATTCACCCGTGAGCCGTTCCTGAACTGCTGAGATCTTCTTGCGCGCTTCATCGTCAGGCCGCGCTGCAGATGTCACCAATCGCAGAACGTCACGCCTCTCCTCGAACAAGTACTGTTCGATCGCTTCACGCATTCGAGAATGGCTGTTCAACGTGAACTTCTCGCCCGTCTTGTAGGCCACCATGGCTTTGCGAACCACTTCCTGACGGAACGTCAGCTTGCCCGAGTCGGAAACCTTGATCTTGTCTTCCACCGAGCGCAGGAAGCGTTCGTCCGCAGGCCGCGATTCACCCGTGATCGGATCCGTGACTTCGCGGTGATCAAGAGAAGCTTCCACTTCATCGAGATACTTATCGAGCAGCTGCTGCGCCTCGTCCTCGAACGATGCGAACAACGCGCGATGCACATCCTCTTTGACCCAGCGGTTGTAGAAGTCCTTGCGTGCGACCACCAGATAATCGATCCACAGCTTCTTGGCCTTGGCATCCATGCGAGCATCGGTCTCGATGGAGTCTTTGAGAGCAAGCAGCACTTCCATGCTGGTCAGGCTCTTCTTGTCGCTGCGCGTGATCGCGTTCGAGATGGAGTTGACGATGAAACGCGGGCTCACGCCGGTGAGACCTTCCTCGGGTGCTTCAGAACGCAGGCGCGTCATTTCGCTTTCCGGGAAACCTTCGACAGCCTCACCTGCATACAGCCGAACTTTCTTCGACAGATCGAGCCCTTCACGTTCCGGTTTCAGCATGCGTGTAAGAACTGCAAACACGGACGCCAGCCGCAACGCATGAGGATCGAGATGAACATCACGGAATGCTGGCGCCGCAGAGATGAGCTTGCCGTAGATCCGCGACTCTTCGTTGTATGAAAGTGTGTAAGGCACTTTCACAATGACCATGCGATCGAGGAGCGCCTCGTTTTCCTTCTCCTGAAGGAATTTGTGGAACTCGGCCAGGTTTGTGTGGGCGAGGATGGTTTCGTCGAGGTAGATCAGCGGGAAGCGGGAAACCTTGACGTTTTTTTCCTGCGTGAGCGTGAGCAGCAGATACAGGAACTCACGTTTCACTTTCAGGATTTCAATCATCTCCAGCACGCCGCGGCTGGCAGCGTACACAGCGCCAGACCATGACCATGCGCGCGGATCGCCTTCATCGCCGTATTGCGCGACCTTCGACAGATCGACCGAGCCGACGAGATCCGCCAGATCCGCCGTCGTTGGATCGTGCGGTGCATACGTACCCACGCCCATGCGCGATGCTTCTGAGAGAAACACGCGTTCTACCGGCATGCGCAAGAAGTCGCCTTCGAACTCTCGCTCCAGTCGATCGCGAGCCCAGGGACTGAGCTCACCTCGAATTTCGACACCGTAGGTGTCGCGGAACTCCGCACGCAAGCTGGCGGGAATCAGGTTCAGCGGTGATTCGTGCATCGGCGAACCTTGCAGCGCATACATCGCACCTTCATCGGTGAGGCTGTATTCCTCCAGGCCGCGCTTTAACAGGATCGCCATCGTCGATTTGCCGCCTGAGGGCGGACCTAGCAGCAGTAGCAATCGACGGCCAACATCCGAGCCGGCGGCTGCCGCTTTGAAATAGTCGACGACACGACCCAGTGGGTCATCGATGCCATAGAGCTCTCGTTTGAAAAGCTCCTTGGCTCCGGCGGTCTCACCACTGGTGTTGCCGTTAGTACCGGGACGTCCGTACCAATTGAGCATGTCCCAGAGAAATTCGTGGCTGGTGCGCGCGAGCTGGCGCGCATTGCCGGGTACGACAGTGCGAAGGAATTCGCCAAAAGTGCCGGACCAGTGCTGCGCACGATGGAACCGGCTATAGGCGCTCAGGGATTCAACGAAGCTCTCGCCACGTTGCGAGGCTGACCCGCGTTGCGGGTTTGCCATCGGGCTGTCTGACATCGAACCGCCCTCCAACTGCTAGATATGTCAACGCATCAACAATGTCTGGTATCGCGATCCTTATGCCATCCGCTTGCGCACGTCATTTGGATTCGTCGTTACCCTGATACTTGGACCGAACTGCAACTCATTTGATTCCAGCATACGCTGAAGAGATCGTGCTTCGCGGTACGCGAATGCCCAACGCCCCATAAGACCAAGACTGATCCATCAGGGCACAGGTTCCATTGAGCGTTGCGCCAACGCAGTGCGCCAGACGCCGTGTGTCGAACGGCGATGAGTTGAATGGCGAGCGTCGACAGTCGATTGAAGTGTAAGAAGATGACCACGGCTCGTTAGTCACAGAGCCGGATCGCGCATCGTTGCGCATGCCACGAGCGTGCGTGCGAAACATATCGCTCTGATTACTCCCTTCTTGCACATCTTGCAATGCGATTCATTGCTGAGTGTGTTGCACGGCACATGCCAGTGTTCGCACGTGTGAGTGCAAGCACATTCACACGACATGTGCGATCGATCATTCAGGGGCGATTCAGTTCCGAGAACGCAATCGTGCTATGACTTCAGTACGCCAGAAGATTTACGTCGGCAGAAAGTTCGACGGACAGAGGCGCACAAAAAGAAGACCCATCAAAAAAAGAAGACCCCGAGAGGTGAGTTCTCTCGGGGTCTCGATCTCTACCGATCGCTGACTGGCGGCTTACGCGGCTGCCGTCATAGGCGTCGCGTCGACTTTCAGTTCCAATGCCTCTGCAATCACGTCATCGACGCGTTCACAGAAGACGAACTTCATATCGTTGCGTACGCTCTGTGGCACATCCTCGAGATCTTTGCGATTGCGAGCTGGAAAAAGGACCCGGCGAATACCTGCGCGATGCGCCGCAACTGTCTTCTCCTTCACACCGCCGATCGGCAACACCAGTCCACGCAGACTGATCTCTCCGGTCATCGCGAGATCACTACCTACGGTGCGGCCTGTCAGCAGAGAGACCAGGGCTGTGTACATTGCCGTGCCTGCGCTCGGTCCATCCTTCGGAATCGCGCCAGCAGGTACGTGAATATGCACATCGCTCTTGCGCAACATCACAGGATCGATGCCCAGACGCTCGGCTTGTGACTTCACCAGCGATAGCGCGGCCTGTGCACTCTCCTTCATGACATCACCCAGCTGACCCGTCAGGATCAGATGACCGTTGCCTGGCACGCGAGTCGCCTCGATGAACAGAATGTCGCCGCCCACCGGCGTCCATGCGAGTCCGGTTGCCACACCTGGCACGCTGGTGCGCATCGCGACTTCACTTTCAAACCGCGGTGTCCCGAGAACGCTCTGCACGTCCGCAGTGTCGACCGTCTGCTCAGTGATACTGCCCTCAGCGATCCGGACTGCCACGTTGCGAAGTACCGCACCGATCTGACGTTCCAGGTTGCGGCATCCCGCTTCGCGCGTGTAGTCACGCACGATCTGACGCAACGCCGCTTCAGTGACCGTTGCTTGTCCCGGCTTCAGGCCGTTGGCCTCCAGCTGACGCTTGATCAGATAGCGCTTGGCGATCTCGACCTTCTCGTCCTCCGTGTAGCCCGTGAGTTCAATGATCTCCATACGATCCCGCAGCGGCCCGGGAATCGTATCGAGCATGTTCGCCGTCGCGATGAACATGACCTTCGACAGATCGAACGGCATTCCGAGGTAGTTGTCGCGGAACGTGTTGTTCTGTTCCGGATCCAGCACCTCGAGCAGCGCCGACGAGGGATCGCCATGAACACCGGCACCGAGCTTGTCGATTTCATCCAGCATGATCACCGGATTGCGGGTGCCCGCCTTGCGGATCGCCTGCACGATGTTGCCCGGCATCGCTCCTATATAGGTACGCCGGTGGCCGCGAATCTCGGCTTCGTCGTGAACGCCACCCAGGCTCACCCGGGCGAACTTAATGCCCACAGCGCGAGCAATGCTCTGACCCAGCGAGGTCTTGCCAACGCCCGGCGGACCCACGAAGCACAGAATCGGACTGCGTCCTTGCGGATTGAGCTTACGCACCGCGAGATACTCGATAATGCGACGCTTGATCTTGTCGAGGCCGTAGTGATCTTCATCCAGCACGCGACGCGCGTGTTCGATATCGATGGCTTCATTGTCGAGCTTCGACCACGGCAGCTGAATCACCAGATCCATCCACGTACGAATCATCGAATACTCGGCGCCACCGTCTGACATGCGCTCGAGACGTTTGAGTTCCTTGCGAGCCTGTTCGAGTGCCTCCTCAGGCATGCCCGCCTTATCGATCGCCTCGCGCAGCTCGCTGATCTCCTCGCCTGATTCGGCGTCTTCGCCCAGCTCCTTACGGATCTGGCGCATCTGTTCACGGAGCAACGCCTCCTTGTGACGCTCATCGATGGCTTCACGAGTCTGCTCTTCGAGCTGGCGCTGCAGGCGCAGTACTTCGATCCGCTTCTGCAATAGCTCGCTGACGCGGTCCAGCCGAACGCGTAGTTCGAAGGTTTCGAGCAGCTCCTGTTTCTCCGCTGCCTTCACGTCCATGAAGCTCGCGACCAGGTCCACCAATGTCGAAGGCGATTCGACACCCTGGATGGCATTCGCAAGTTCCGCAGGCGCTTGCGGCAGCAAGGAGACAGCCTCAGCCGCCTGACGCTTCAGATTCAGTGCGCGGGCTTCGATTTCATTCGTGGTCGTTGCCGGATCGCTCGTGTACTCGACCCGCGCGACCATGAAGGGCATTCCGTCCTGGAAGTCGAGCACGCGGAAGCGCCGCTCGCCCTGAACCACGAGATGATGTGTTCCATCCTGCCCTGTGACATAGCGGACGATGCTCGCGACGGTTCCGACTCGATAGAGATCAGAACCGGTTGGAGTCTGCGTCTCCGGGTCACGCTGCAACAGGAAACCGATTTTGCGATTGGAGCGCACGGCTTCCTGGGCTGCTGCCAATGAGCGTTCGCGATTGACGGCGACAGGCAGCACCGTTCCGGGAAACAGCACGAGGTTGCGCACCGGAATGATGATGAGCATGTCGTCCGTGACGCGCGACGCTTCGACAGCCTTTTCTTGATCGTAATCTGACATGTGTGCTCCCACTCAATAACGCGCGAGGCGAAGGATCAGGCAGCCGTTCACGCATGCCTGCTCCACCAGTTCGTAATGTCCCTTCGGTAACGCGATCCGCCGCTCGAAGCGGCCATACGGGATCTCCAGTCGATGAACCGCCGTCGTCTGCTCATTCACAGGTAACGCGCGGATCGCAGAAACGTTCAGCGCACCTTGGTCGACGCGCACCCGCACGTTTTCCGGTGGCACGCCAGGCAGTGCGATCGTGATCTCCATGCCCGACTCGGTGGCCACGAGATCTACAGGCGGCTCCCAGCGAGCCTGCGCTTCGACCACCTGGCCGAAACGAAAGAACTGTCGTTGCAGGCGCTGCGCCTGTTCGAGCATTTCGCAGGCTTCTGCCCACATCCATGAATGCGGATTTCGGATACCCATGTCTGGATCCTGAAGGGGATATGGCGGTAGACGTTGGGTCGGCGCGACAGCAATCAAGTGCGTGCGTCAGCGCGTGCGCTCGAAGGGAAGCGTGTCGCGGTCGAAGGAGAAGCGCGGCTTGCTGTAGCCTGTTGTCCATCGTCGCGCTACAGCCGCATCCGATGACTCATTCCCGTTTCGACAAAACTTTTTACCAACGGTTCTATGTGAACCCGCGAACCCGAGTAACTACGCGCGATGAAATGAGTCGCCGAGCAGTTGCCGTGGGAGCGCTTTCCAAACACCTGGATTTGCCGATGCGGCGCATTCTGGATGCAGGTTGCGGCATGGGTTGGATGCGCTCGGCGCTGCTCAAGGCGTTTCCGAATGCGACGTACACAGGTCTGGAGGTGAGCGAGCATCTTTGCAAGCGGCATGGCTGGATTCAGGCCTCCTTGGCCGACTATCGCCCTCGCGGCCGCTTCGATCTCATCATCTGCTACGACGTGCTGCAGTACCTATCCGATCGCGAAGCGATTCGTGCGCTTGCGAACCTGGCACGCCTCTGCCGCGGTGCCGTGTATTTCCATGCGCCGACGCTGGAAGATTGGAAGGAGAATGCCGACCCAACGTGCAGTGACGGCGACATTCATCTGCGTCCCGCCGATTGGTATCGGACACGGCTGGAACGGAATTTCGATCACGCAGGGTTTGGCCTGCACGTGCGTCGCGGCGTGCCGTTTGCGCAGTGGGAACTCGAAAAAGCTTAAGCGGCCGCAAAGAGGCGCAAAAGCTCGCAAAGGCCAAAGTGTTCGTCGGAAACCGCTCAGGTTCCCTTGTGCTTTCGCCGCTCAGCTTTGTTGTTCAAGCCGGCCAGAAAGGATCTTTGTCCGCGCCACTCGTCCAACGCGCTGCAAGCGTGTCGATGAAACTGCGCACCTTGGCTGTCTGGTGTTTGCGATGCGGGTAGACGACATAAATACCCAATGCGCCCGCGTCGTAGTCGGGAAGTACAGGAAGGAGTCGGCCGCTGCGCAGTTCGTCGCTCACATTGAATGAGGGCTGCAATACGACGCCTTGTCCCTGTAAAGCTGCGAGTCGCAAAAGTTCGTTGCTACTTGCGCTCAACGTACCTGCAGCCTTGACGATTGAAGTGCGGCCCTCTTTGGTAAAACGCCATTGCTCTCCCGCAAGCGAGGGATCGCTGAAGGACAGGCAGTTGTGATGGACGAGATTTTCGGGGACCTGCGGAACGCCGTGACTTGCCAGATATGACGGTGCGGCGCAGGCGATCAGTTTCGAGGTCGCCAGTTTGCGCGCGACCAGATTGGTTCGAAGTTGTGTGGTGATGCGTACCGCGAGATCGAAACCTTCTTCGATCAGATCGACGAGGTGATTGCTCACGGAGACTTCCATGCGAACGTCTGGATATTG
>JBJMWN010000320.1:0-8376 GCA_045810085.1 Povalibacter sp.
CTTCGACCGGAACATGCACCGCTGCGGGCGCTGGCGCCGGCTTTGCAGCACTAGCCGTGGCAGCGGACGCTGGCATTTGTGGCGTCGCAGGTTGCACACTGATTGCAGCAGTTGTAGAGAGTGGCTGATCTTCAACTTGCACTGCTTGTTGCGGCGCTTGCGGAGCGATCACTTCGATCGCCGGGCTTCTCACCGTCTCAGAATCATCCGAACCGAACAGTTCAGTGGCGTACGTCAGCTCTCCTTCAGACGCTTCATCGAGCGGCACCTCGGCCACTTCGATCTCGCCGGCATCGTGAGCAAAGCTCTCGGCGAGCTGCGCCTCCAAGTCAGACTCTGGCATGGCAGGCGTGATGATTGGAGCCTGTACGGGCTGATCTTCATGCCTGAGCATCGGCACGCGATTGGTCTCAGCCAGCTCTTCGATGTCATGGACCTCGAAGCCTTCACTGGCGAAGGCGGATTCATCGAGCTGTTCGAGGATCGTGCTTTCTTCAACCAGAATGCCTTCGCTGGAAGGCGCATCGAGCTGCGGCTCGAACTCGCCGAACTCAACGCTGATGCCTTCAGACGACGGCGCATCCGGCGTGACCTGCGGGTCTGACGGGAAGTTGGCATACGCCCACTCCAACGTCTGCAGCTCGCCAGCATCCGTCGATGGCAGCTCGATCACTTCTACCGTTTCGTTGGTGGTCGGAAACGGAAATTCCTCCGCATCGAACACGTTCGTGATCGCATTCTCGTCATCACCCAGTGTGATGTCAGATTCGACCGGTGGTGCAGATTGAGCAGGGGTCATGACGGGCGGGGAAACCTGACGCGTCTCCTTGAGGACAGGAACGGCATGCGTTGCCTCCACACCGACATCCATCGTTTCCGCAAGCCGTGCGATCTGCTGATCGAGCACGTGCTCGAGCTCGTTCAACCGAGCAATGACGCGCGTGTGATTGAGAAAATAGCCGGTGTCTTCGTTGATGTGATCGACAACCTGCTGGATGGCTGCAACAGCATCTTTGAGTGCATCGAGACCGTCGCTCGAGAGTCCCGCAGAATTGTCATAGAGCTTGCGGACGTAACGATTGAGCGGCTCAGCGATCTTGGTGCCTTGTCTTGCGCCGGCGGTCTTGGCCGTACCACTCAGTGTGTGACACGAGCGGTACAAATCTTCCGTAACGACATACGGCGGCGTAGCAAGCGTGCAGGCCGAGATGAATCTACGAATGGTGGCGAGATGGCCCGCGGTTTCCTTGGCGTAGATTTCGTGCAGAGCGGGATCCATCGGAGGCGCTAGGGTTTTTTTTTGCGCGACTTCATTCACCACAGGAATCGCGGGAGCGGCAGCCGCCTTCGGCGGTGCACTCGGGGTTGTCATTGTGGGCATGGGATTGGGACGCACACCTGACATCGCATTTGCCTGCGACATGAGGCGGCCCACGTCAGTTGTCGGGTGACGTCCAGTTTCGAGTTGCTCAACCAGTTCCGGCACGGCTGCCACCGAGGCGCGCAACAGACCCATCATGTCGGGAGTGCGATCGAGCGTTTTGTTGATGACGCGATTCAGCAGGCTCTCGACCGACCATGCGAACTCGCCGATCAGCTGTGCACCGACCATGCGGCCGCTGCCCTTGAGCGTGTGGAACGATCGTCGGATGTTGACCAGCGATTCCTGATCCTGCGGGTTCTGATCCCACAACGGGAACAGCCGCTTCAATTTCTCGATCTCGTCCTTCGCTTCTTCGATGAAGAGCTCCAGGAACTCCGGATCGATCTCGCGATCCGTCGGCTTGACCATGGCAGCCGGTGGCGGCGCTGAAGCTGCCGCAACAGGCGCTGGCTTCGGAGCGGCGGGCTTTGGTGCAGGTGCCGAACGATCGAGTACAGCGGTACGTTCGTGCTCCGTCGGAGATGCGACTGTCTGCGACAACGGCTCGATGACGATCGTGTGCGCGTGATCAACCGAGGCATACGCCTCATCGCGCGGCACAGGCTGAGTCTCAGCCAGATACTTCAAACACGTTTCTGCGTTGTCGAGCATGTACCAGGGATCGGCACGACCCGCTTGCAACGTCTCCATGTAGTACTCGACGGCGACGATCGCATCTGCAAGGCGATCTACAGCCTCGAACGGCAGCGTCAGGCCATCGGATCGCACGAACTGCGCGAGTGCGCTGTCGATGCCATCCATGATTTCTGCGGCGCGGTTCTTCCCGAGCATCAACAAGCCAGCTTTGATACCGCGGACCAGCGCTGGGATCTGATCGATGCTCTGACCTTCGCGCGACTTGTCCATCGACTGCGCGACGGCTTCCTTGATGCGCGCCATGTTCACGATGCACTCGCGCAGCACCGCCTCGGTGACCTGGCGGAATTCGATCTCGTCTGGACCACTCGGCTTCGCAGGCGCGGCATCCCGAGGATCCGCGGTCGGCACGATCATTCCAACGAGTTGCTCATCCAGGCTGTCTTCCACTTTGATGAGCGTCGATGCCATGCGCAGCAACGTGCCCTCGTTGACTGGCGCGTGCTGGACGACCATGGCCTGCAGATCTGTCGTTTCAGTCTGTACTTTGTCGCGCAGATCGCCGAGACCGAGCACGCCAAGCGTGTCACCGATCTTCTTGAGCAATTCGAGCTGCGGCGCAAGTTCTTCGACTTGCGTACCACCGCGACGGACGAAAATATCCAGCGCATCCTTGACGCGGCCGAGATCTTCTTTGATCGCCGCGGCCACGGTCTTCATCAGCTTGACCGAAGGTGCCGACAAACTTTCGCGCGCCTGCTCGACGGAATCATCTACGGGCAGCAGTTCGTTCAGGCGGAACGAGGCGCGCACCGCAGCCACTCGCGGGCCCGAAGTCTTCGAGCGTGCGATGTAGTACAAAAGGTTGTTCAACAAATCGAGGGAAGGTGCTTCCGCGTAGCGCGACTCGCCTTGCTCATACAAACGGCGCATCTCACGGTCAGCCTGACCCAACAGACGCTTGATGGATGCGCTGCCTTCAAGACCGCCTTCACGCATGGCTTCGAGCACGGCGCCGACCACCCACCACAACTGGAAGACGGGCTGAGTCGTGGCAACCTGCTCGAGCTTTTCAGCGGTGCGCGACAGTGTTTCCAGGTTCTGATCGATGCGCTCGCCCTTGATCCACCCGAGCAGTCCGAGCTGGAAGCGGGTCCGCAGCTTGCGCGCCCATTGCGAGACCGTGATTACGCCTTCGCCTGGGACCGAGGCGGCCGGACTCGCCTGCTGATCTGAACTCAGATTGAGCAGAAGCAGAGTGCCCTCAGACAAGAGTGCGTGACCGCGAACTGCGCGCAGATCGTTGAGCAGCGGCAACAGCACGAGCGCCATGTCGCGACCGCCACTCATCACGCGCTCGAGATACGTAGGCAACTGCACCATCGAGCGCATCAGCGCATCGAGGCCTTCGACTAGGTGCCGTTTCTCAGCGAAGTTATCGACCAGATATTTGACGACCTGGCCCATTTCCTCCGCGAGCAGGGCGGCGCCATACACTTCGGAAACGCGCAACGCGCCATGAACGGCATGCAGGTGTTCACCGCAGCGCCGCAGCAGCGCCACGTTTTCCTGCTGATCACCAAAAGTTTCAAGCGCAGCACGCGCCTCGTTGAGCTCTGCATTCAGCTCACGAGCGACGATATGAAGCGTTTGCGAGGACAATTCAGCCATGGGTCAGCGAACGCTCGCATGGGAAAGCGACAAAGACAGGGTCGCGCCAGCGCGCAGTGCATTCAGCGCGTTCTGCAGCAAGACTCCCTCGTGCTCTTTCGGCATCATTTCATTCCTGCGGTTGAGAGCTGGTCGCTTCGTCCGTTCAAGCCACTGACTTCTTCTTGGGCAACGGCGCGGCCGTCACTACCGGTGCCATCGGCGCTGCGGCCTTGCGGCCTGCGTCGGTCAGAAGTTCTGTGCCGCCCGAAGCGGCGTCTGGCAAGCGGAAGCCAGACACGGATTTGCGCAGCTGTGCAGAGAGCTCGGCGAGCTTACCGACCGAGGTCGAAGTGGCTGCTGAGTTTTCTGCTGTATGCGAGCTGATCTCACGCAGCGCGCCCATGTTGCGAGCGATATTCTGCGCGGCTGAAGACTGCTGACGAGCACTGGAAGAAATGTTCTGCACCAGGCTCGCGATCTGATTCGACACCTGCTCGATTTCTTCGAGGGCCGCGCCCGCGTTTTCGGCAAGCAGCGCGCCGCCGACGACGTCCGTCGTGCTGCGCTCCATCGACACTACCGCTTCATTCGTATCCGCCTGAATCGTGCGCACCAGCACTTCGATCTGCTTGGTCGCGTTCGCAGCGCGTTCAGCCAGACGCTGCACTTCGTCGGCAACAACGGCGAAACCGCGACCGGCCTCACCCGCCATCGAGGCCTGAATCGAGGCGTTGAGCGCGAGGATGTTCGTCTGCTCGGCGATGTCGTTGATCAGCTCAACGATGTTGCCGATTTCCTGCGAGCTCTCGCCAAGACGCTTGATGCGCTTGGACGTCTCCTGAATGGTTTCGCGAATGGCGTTCATGCCATCGATCGTGCGACGCACGGCATCGCCGCCCTTGTGCGCGACATCGACTGAGTGACGCGCCACGTCGGAAGAGCGTTCAGCGTTGCCAGAGACTTCTTCGGTGGAAGCCGCCATCGCAGCGACCGACTCGGAAGCCAATGCGATCTGGCGCGACTGCGCGACTGCGGCCTTCGCAAGTTGTCCCGCGGAGCCTTGAGTCTGACGCACTGATGCATCGAGCGTGATCGCAGAGTCGTTGATCGTTGCGACGAGCTCACGCAGAGCTTCAATGGCGTAGTTGATCGAGTCAGCGATCGCACCGGTAATGTCTTCGGTCACGGTCGCCTGCACGGTCAGGTCACCATCGGCCAGGCTCGAGAGTTCATCGAGCAACCGCAGAATTGCTTCCTGGTTGCGTTCGTTTTTGTTCGCTTGCGTCTCGACTGTCTTGCGAATGTTGCCGCCCGTGGCAAACAGGGTTGCAAGAATGATCAGTGCAATGGCTGCAACGCCCAGGAGAACGAGCGGTAAGGTCGAGCCACCGACAGCTTCGTTGCTACCGGAGACGCCCACGTGATCCTGAAAGTGTTCGTAGATCTTGTCAGCGTTCGTCGCGACTGCAACTGCTGAATCGCGCGCGAGACGAACCCGTTCGGCAGAAGTGATAGCGGTGCGCACCTGTTCGCTCAGTTGCGCGTACAAGCTGCTCATCACTTTCAGCCGCGCCTCAGCATCGGTGCCAGTAACTTTCGTGAGGCCAAGTCCCGCATCTTCTCCGGCGAGACCGCCCACCACCTGCCCCATGTAATCGATTCCGTCTGCGAGACGTCGTGCGATCAGCGAGGCATCGCCAAGGCCACCGGACAGGGCTTCCATATCCTGTTGCAGACGCATCCCGGTAAGTTCGAAACGCTCGATATGGCGCGACATGCTCTCAACGCCCGAGGGCCCGAGCGCACTGGCAACATTGCCCAACGCTTGCAGCAGCTGCGGCACCAGCGCACGAACATCGATTGCGCCCTTCTGTACCGCTGAAATGGATTCGCGCGAGCCGAGTACGGTCTGCGAGAGCTTCTGCAGTTCAATCGAAGGACCGAAGCCCTTGGCTTCAGGACCCGCCGCGTCGACTGCCTTGGAGTAACGATCGAGCGCTTTCGCGAGTGAATCGAAAGCATCCGTCTTGCCGGCGAGTGCGCCCACGGTGAGCGCCGGAACTTTCTGCGACAGCGCCACGACCGCGTTGATTTCACGTGCCTGATCGGGGCCCTGGCCTGCGTTGCGGTTTGCGAAGACCAGCAGACCGACGGCGACGGCCATGCATCCGAGCGCGATGCCGAGCAGCGCGGGCAGAAAGCGCACGCCGTACATCTTGTTAGTGTCGGCCATGTGTAGGTCCCGCATGCAACGCCATCACGCGCGCGCGAACTCGTGTCGCTACGTCAGCGAAGATGCTTTGATTGACTTGTTCCACGACCGTTTTCATAGCAAGAGGCGGCAGCATCAGGAAGCAGCTGCCTGCACGAACTCCGTACTCTCCAACAGACTTCTAAGACTGAACACCGGAAAACCGTCCGCACCGCGGCGGAACGCACCCGCCAGATATCGCTCGCAGCGAATAATCGTCGGCGGCACCGTTGCACCGAACTCGTTATCGGCGAAGCGCCGGAATCCCTGAACTTCATCGACCAGCAAGCCCGCGGGGACTTCACGATGATTCGCGACAAGAACACGCGAGCTGCGAGTCACGCTGGTCACACCGCCGCCAAGGAAGGCGCGCAGATCAACGATCGGCAGCAACTGGCCACGAACATTGGCGATGCCACGAATCCACGGCTTCGCTCCCGGCACGCGCGTGATGGATGCCGGGAAGCCCAGCACTTCACGAGTCTCATCGCGAGCGACCAAAAAATTTTCAGCACTCATACGAAAGGCGACGCCCACCCATTCACGTTCATTGGCGGCATCCCGCCCCTGCCCGCTAAGCACGACACGAGCAAGACGCTCGAGCTCGCGCAACAATTCGAACGGCTTGTCACGCAGCGAGCGCAGCGTGGCAATCGTTGCAGGAGCAGGTGAGGCACTCGCGTTCATGGACTATTGCGCTCGATTACTCGGCCAGCGCTGCTTGTGCCTTCGCGATCAGTTTGTCCATGGACACTGGTTTGACCAGATAGTCCACGGCGCCCTGACGCATGCCCCAGATGCGATCCGTCTCCTGATCTTTGGAAGTCACCATGATCACGGGGATCGCCTTGGTGTCCGGATCGGAGGCGAGCTTGCGCGTGGCCTGAAAGCCGTTCACGCCAGGCATCACCACGTCCATGAAGATCAAATCGGGCTTCATGGCTTTAGCTTTACGAATGGCCTCGGCGCCATCGCCTGCCGAAGCCGTCTGGTAGCCGTGGCTTTCCAGCGCCTTCTGCATGACGTGAACTTCCGTGGGCGAATCATCGACGATGAGGATAAGAGACATGCCTCGCTCCGACCTTGCCGCAATTGCCTGTCCGCGCATCTAACTGCCTTCGAGTGAAACTGGCCTTGGAATTACCTTACCGGTTGTCCAACGTGAGTCTCTATCGCATTCAGCAATTCATCTTTGGTGAAAGGCTTCGTCAGGTAGTGCTCCGAACCCACGATGCGACCGCGTGCGCGATCGAACAGACCGTCCTTACTGGACAGCATGATTACCGGGATGGAACGAAACACTTTGTTGTGCTTGATGAGCGAACAGGTCTGATAGCCGTCGAGGCGCGGCATCATGATGTCTACGAAAACGATATCGGGCTGATGGTCAGCGATCTTCGACAACGCATCGAAACCATCGACTGCAGTGAAGACTTCGCAGCCTTCCTTGGTCAGAAGTGTTTCGGCCGTCCGGCGAATGGTCTTGCTATCGTCGATGACCAGGACCTTCAGACCCGCGAGCCGCGGCTCGTTCGTTGCCAGATTTTCCATCGCTTTCCTCGTAGGCCACGCGCTTCGACTTTCATTCACGCCTGCAACGAGACGATTCGTCCCTGGAGCTCGTGAAATCTTCTGAAATCAACGGATTCGCGCGACAGTGAGAACTTTTAACATATTGGTTACTGCCCTGCCATTGGCCGCGTTCCTATAGTATGAAGCCCGTCACACGCGCTTTATGCGAGCGTGACACGCGTCACGTCTGCAGCGCAGCGATGACACGCGATCAATCGCAAGGTGACGCAGTATCGATTGCTTCCGCATCGGCGCGCCTTGCTCGTCATCACATGCGCGCGAACTGTTTGCCTGTAGATGACCGCTCCTTCACCTGACCTGCAGCTTTAGCGAGCCTTGCCATGTCTTCACCGCTCCGCTCATCTTCGATTCGGCTCATCGTCGTCATGGATCCGATCAACTCGATCAAGCCCGCCAAGGACACGACCCTGGCCATGCTGCTCGCAGCGCAGAAGCGCGGGTGGGAGCTGTGGTACGCCGAGCAGCAGGATCTGTATCTGAGAGATGGCGTTGCGTTCGGTCGGCTGCGCTCGGTCCGGGTACGAGACGACCTGAAACAGTGGTTCGAACTGGGCGAGATTGAGCTCGTGCCTCTGGCGGACTTCGATGTGATCCTGATGCGCAAGGATCCACCTTTCGATATGGAGTACATCTATACGACGTACATCCTGGAACGTGCCGAAGACGCTGGCGTGCTGGTGGTGAATCGCCCGCAGGGACTTCGTGACATGAATGAGAAGGTCTATACGGCGTGGTTTCCGCAGTGCTGCGCGCCGACGCTCATTACGCGCAGCATGGCCGACATGCATGCCTTCCTTCACGAACACGGTCGCGCTGTCTGCAAGCCGCTCTACGGCATGGGCGGCAGATCCATCTTCGT
>JBJMWN010000321.1:0-3139 GCA_045810085.1 Povalibacter sp.
CGCTTGAAGACTCTGGTCGTCGATGACGAACCGCTAGCACGCAAAGGCTTGCGATTGATGCTCGAACGACAATCGCAGGTCGGTGAAATCTGCGAAGTCCGTAATGGGAGAGAAGCCGTCAAGCAGATCTGCGAGCACAAACCGGAAATGGTGATGCTCGATATTCAGATGCCAGGAATGAACGGATTCGATGTGGTCGACGCAGTGGGTGTAGACGCGATGCCCCCCGTCATTTTCGTCACCGCGCACGATCAATACGCCGTCCGCGCTTTCGAAGTCAGCGCGGTCGACTATCTGCTCAAGCCTGTGAGCCAGGAACGATTCGACACGGCCTTTGCTCGAGCCATCAAGCACATTGAGTCTGCCTCGGGCAGTGAATCCATGAACCGGATGCTCACGATGCTCGACGCCATTGCACATCCGCCTCGACACCTGAACCGCCTGGCCGTTCGGTCTGGTGAACGCACGCTCTTCGTGCCGACAGATTCAGTGGATCGCATCGAGGCGTTACAGAACTATGTCCAGCTGTACGTCGGTGAACAGACGCACGTCCTTCACGTCACCATGAATGCAATTCAGTCAGTGCTCGACCCCGAACGTTTCATACGAATTCATCGTTCGCACATCGTGAACGCGCAGCGAATCAGACAGTTCTGGTCTCTGCCTCACGGCCAGTACCTCATTGAGCTCGCCTCTGGGGAGCGTCTTCAATCCGGCCGCACTTACAGCGAACGTGTTCGCAGTGTGCTGTCGAATCCGTTCTGAAGTGCCGGCAGCTGCACTCATGCGGCTCATGCGCGATGATCTGGGTTCGGTTGCTCTGCGAGGTCATAAATCTTTTCAGCCGGAACCCATTTTTGGCCGGCAGCTGCCCACGGTAGGGCCTGCTGGAAGTTCCACATCAGCTCTTCCCACCGTTGCTCGTCAGGATTCCGCGCATCTGCAAGCGCCTTGGCTTCCAATGAAAAATGAGGGCCCGCTTCCAGGATCATGAACAAGCGATTTCCGCAAAGATAGATTTCGAGGACCTCGATCCCGCTTTCGCGCAAGGCGTACGAAACAGCCGCAGGCGGTCCGCCGGGTGCGTGATAGCGTCGGTACTCTTCGATGAGTGCGGGATCGTCTTTCAGATCCAGCGCAAAGCACATTCGAGTTCTGGACATCACACTCCCCCATTTGTGGCTGTGAGAGATTCAACCGCTCGCCTGCCGTGAATGGTACTCACAGCAACTCATAAAACCGAATGATGGCCGCGCTCGGCTGCCGTTCCGCGACGCCAATGAAGATCGCTCGATTTAGCCATGCGTACTTGCTGTCGTTAGCGACTTCGAACTGCGCAGTCGTCCGAAAGTAATACTCCGAAGGCGCGACAGCTTCACCACGCGTCAGTCTGTCGATTACTTCTTTAGGTCCATGCCTCACACCTTTGTTGGTGACCATGATCAGAACTCGATCGTCAGTCTCAAGCGTGTAATGCGCCTCCACCGCGAGCACTCCATCGGGTCGGACCACTTGCCAGTCCGCGCCTCCTGACACGACCTTCCCCCGCAGTCGTGGACCTTCGAAACTTCCACCCGTGATGGGAACGACACGTCGCAAGCCCATTGAGCTCTGCCCGACGATGAGAGGCGTATCGACCTGAACTCTCGCCTCAAAAGCGAAATTCGTTCGAACGGAGCTCACCTCTTCTTTCGCATGAACTGCTGCTGGAATGGCGGTGATAGCGACAGCGGCGGTGATTGCATCACGACGAGAAATCATCAGGCGTTCTCCAGGTGCTGTTAGTTGTTGATGAGCATCCGTAGGTTCGCATTGAATCATCCAGCACGTGCCAGCGAATGCCCTTTTATGCCGATGCGATCCGCTTCCGAGATGGTTTCACTACGGTCGAAGCGGGCTTCTCGATCGAACGACTCACCTCGCGAAGCAGCTCCAGCAATCGGGATTGCACGCGCGTCGAATGCCAGTTGTGCCTCATGGTCAGTCCGATCGAGCGAACAACGCGCCCACCCGGGTGCGCTAAAGAAACCAGCAGCCCGGCCTGCAACTCGTAGTGAATCTGGTGCGCCGAGGACAGCATCAAGTAATCGCCTTCGAGCAGGAATGCTCGAGCAGCGATCAGCGAGTTGCATTGGACGCAGTGCGATGGTGGCGCCACGCCTGCGTCGGCGAACAGCGTATCGAACTGCGCACGCAGCGGCGACCCGACGCGCGGCGCGATCCAGGGATATTCAGCCATGTCGGCGATCGTCACGCGCTTGCGGGATACGAGAGGATGTCCAGCCCGTGCCGCAATCGACAATGTGTCGTTGAAAAGATGTTCTTGCTTGACGTCGCGAGTGAGCGCGGTGTCGCGCAGCGCGCCAATGAGAAAATCCACCTCGCCTGATTGCAGCGAGGCAAGCAAGTGCTCGTACGTCCCTTCCATGATTGAAACCTCATGCTGAGGATGTTCGCGCTTGAATGCGATCACGGCATTGGGAATCAGAAAGCTCCGAGAGAGCGGCATGGCGCCAATGACGGTGAGACCGCTTCCCGCACCTTTCAATCCATCGACTTCCGCGCGCGCCTGCGCAAGCTCTGCGAATGCAAGTCTCACTGAACGCGAGAACGCTTCAGCATCCCGTTTCGCTCTGATTCCGAAACTGGTTCGCTCGAACAACGACAAGCCGAGTGAATCCTCCAACGTGCGTGCGGCACGATGCAGCGTAGGTTGTGCAACGTCGCTGGCACGGGCGGCACGTGTAAAGCTTCCGTGGACCGTGAACGAGATCAGCGCGTTGAGTTGAGCATTGGTCAATCGAGAGGTCAGATGCTCGATGTTCGCGACGGGCTGGCCGTTCCGACGCAGAAGCTCGATGAGCGCGTCTCGAACATTCGTTGTCACGCGCTCGATACGAGGTGCGCACACCGCGCCAGCCGTAGTCAGCTTCATACCGGTGCTTTCGCGTGTGAACAGTGTCAGCCCGAAATAGCTCTCAACTTTCGCAATGGCCTGCGTCACCGCGGGTTGACTGATATGGAATCGACGGGCCACCTCACTGAGGGTGCCGAGTCGGGCCACTTCATGACACAAGTTCAGATGACGGAGGCTGGGAGTCACGTTGCAATTTCGATGAAGGTAAATTCCTTCGGTGCC
>JBJMWN010000322.1:0-2883 GCA_045810085.1 Povalibacter sp.
GAGGAGATCGGTGGGATCGGACTGACTGTCGTGCGGAACATCGTGAGAGCCATGCAAGGCGCGCTGGACATTGAGAGTGAGCGCGGTCGAGGAACGAACGTGCGCGTGTACTGGCCGGCGCTCGACTGCACGACGCATGTGCCCGAGGCGCGTTGCACCTCAGAACAGGGTCAGGGTCAATCTGTGCTCGTGGTCGATGATGAGCCCGAACTCGTGCGTGTCGCCGAGGAAATCGTTGCGTCGCTTGGTTATGAAGCCGTTGGCTTTCGCGATTCGTCGGCAGCGCTGGACAGTTTTCGCGCCGAGCCAGCGCGTTTCGATGCGGTGATCACCGACGAGCGTATGCCGGTGATGCGAGGCACTGCCTTAGCTCGCGCCATTCACGAGGTGCGTCCGGACGTTCCGGTGCTGTTGGTCACAGGATTCAGAGATTCGCACGTCGATCAGCGAGCTCGAGAGGCCGGCATCGACATCATTCTCGATAAGCCGCTGCGCGCAAAACATCTGCACGCGGCGTTGAGTCGCGCGCTCCCGCACTAACAATGATCGCGTTGCAAATGAAATTCGAACGCACCGCCGCTGACATCTGTTGATAATTCGAGTGGCAGATGCTGACTCCGTCCTTATCTCACTGGAGTTACGCCATCATGATCAAACGATTCATTCTTTCGACCAGCCTCATCGGCGCCTTTGGCATGGTCCACGTTGCTCGTGCAAGCTCACTCGATCAGGGCCAATGGGTCACTACTGTCACGGGTGGCATGAGCTTCACTTCGAACGACACTCTTCAGCCCTCCGCACTGGGACAAGTAGATGCTGGGCGTTTCGATCCTGCATGGGCAGGGGTGCCCGCGATCGCATCGCTGGATCACATCGATTTCTCAGACGCATTCGACAATGGAAAATCCCTCGGCTTCGAGGCCGGTTACATGAGCATGAAGGATCTGGAGCCGTTCGTTCGGCTGCAGCGCACGCAGTTGAATGGAAACGATCTACGTATCGGTTCGCTGGAGTTGCCGGACAGGGTTGCTCCGGTGAGTGCAAGCTTCGACGATCTCAAGAGCTGGAATCTGGATCTGGGCGTGCGCTACTTTTTCGCTGACACCGGACGCGTGCGAGCCTTCGTCGATGGCTATGCGGGTGCTGTTCGAAACGACTCGCTCAATGCACGTGTGTCGGTTGAAGGAACGCCCGAACCGACGGTTGAGGAGCGCTATCTGGCTCAGCGCACGAAGTTCGATACGGGTCTCGATGGCGGCGTGAGCCTGCAAGTCTCCGACGCTGCGGATCTGAGCTTGTCGGTCGGGGCACAGTACGTCGCAGGCCGCCAGATGGACTCGACCGCTGTGGATTCGCTCGGTGTGAACGGCGGATCCGTGAACGACGAGCACTGGTCGATGCCAGTGAACCTGGGTGTGAGTTTCCATTTCTAGTCTGCGGCGACTCCGCACGAGTCATCAGCGATGATGACTCGTGCGAAAAGTAGCTCAGTCTTTTGCGGATTGGCGTTGTGAATCCATTGGCAAAGCATCCAGCGACAACGCGACATCCTTTGGCCCCATGATCACGATGCTGAATTTTCGGACTTTCCGCCGTAGCTTCAGGAGCGCTCTGTCTTTCGTGACGAGTCCATCTGCACTCGAATGAAGGGCTAGCGCCAAAAAAGTTTCGTCGTCGCGGTCGCGACATCGTGGAAATCCAGCGGGAAGGTGAAGAGCTTCGCGACTGAAGCCGTCGGGCATCGCAACCAGGGTGGCGGCTGTCTGATAGCGATCGAACACTTGCCGCTGTTCGGCTGCGTTCAGCCGGAACTGAGGATAGGCGAGCACGCGCATGAATTCGTCCAGCGCATCCTGATGGACGATCGGTTGCACCCGCCCAGCTGCGATCGCGCCTGTGAGTTCGGCGGTTCCCCGATCGTGGAAGACGAAGCAATCCAGAACGATGTTGGTATCCAGTACGAGACGCAATGGTTCTGCTTTGATAGGTGACATCCTTCACGCGCGCTTGAGAATTCGATGCATCGCTCGCGTACGAGGCGATCAGTGCTTCTGGTCGTGATCGAACACGGACGCTTCTCCCGGCAGCCAGGGATCGTGCGTGTCTTTGCGAAATTCCTGCATGTCTGCGCGCAGGCGTCGCAACTGATCAGCGAACGCGGGATTGCCTGCGAGGTTATGGATCTCGTCAGGATCTTTGCGCAAGTCGTAAAGCTCTTCCGGTGCGCGGTGAAGAAACGTTTCGAGCGAACGCCGGCCGAGTCCTGCCGCGGGCCTGGCCTGAATCGCCTTCCAACTGAGTGACGAAGCAATATCGCCAGCGATTGGGAATTCGAGAGGCGAGGCGAGATTCACGATGTACTTGAACTCTCGCGTACGCAGCGCACGCATCGGATAGTACTGCGAGATCTCATGAAAGCCGTGGGATGCAAAGATGCGATCCCAACCCGATGGCGCACTCTGTTCGAGGATCGATAAGAGCGATCGCCCTGGCAAATGCGAATCCGCCGCGGCTTTCGCTTGAGTCCAGTCCAGAATTGTCGGCGTGATGTCGATCCAACTGACCATCGCTTCGTTGCGCACACCTCGTTTGGTCTGGGCAGGCGAAGAGATGATCAACGGCATGTGAATGCCTTCGTCGTACAGTGTCGTCTTCGCCCCAGGGAACGGCCGGCCGTTGTCACTCAGGTAAATCACGAGCGTGTCCGCATCGTGTTGTGTGTCATGCAACGCTTTCAGGACCAGACCGATGCCACTATCCAGCCGACTCACGGATTCATAATAGTCAGCGAGATCGCGTCGGACTTCAGGAAGGTCGGGCAGGTGAGGAGGGACCACCACTTTCGCAGGATCGTAAGTGACGCGTGTGAAGCCGGGCCAGTCA